>JAQGIF010000284.1 GCA_028291345.1 Rhodospirillales bacterium
ATGTGCGTTTAGGCGGCGCTTTCACAAGCCGGTAGGCTGCCCGCCCGGGCCTCGTCGGGGTTGGCGCGATGCACCATGCCGGAAACGCCGGCGAGGGCGTGCGACCTGAGTTCCAGACCCAGGAACCGGCGGAGGTCGACTGGACCGGGCAGTTCCAGTCCTTTCGTGAGGGCCCGAGTAAAACCGAATTTCAGATAATAAGGCTCGTCACCGACCAGCAGAACGATGCCGTAGCCAAGCTCCCGCGCCCGGTCCAGACCTTGCCAGATCAATGCTCGCGCATAGCCCTTCCCGCGGTCCGCCGGCGCTACCGCCACCGGCCCAAGAAGGAGCGCCGGAACCCGCGCCTCGCCGATCACCACCGGCCAGAATCTGAGGCTGCCCTTGAGCACGCCATCCTCGCGGATGACGGCGCCCAGATCGGCGACCGGCGCCACGCCAGCGCGCAGCCGATAGACCGTTTTGCCGACGCGGTCCTGGCCGAAGGCGATATCGAGCAGCCGCTCGATATCGGAGTCATCCTCGGGGCATTCGGGGGTGATGTTCATGGGGCGGTGGTTACCACGGGCTCCGTCATTCGGGCAATTTCACATATTGGGGTTCAGCTGTGTCGAGGCTGCAATCCAAAACCCTATTCACAGCATCGCCGGCTGGCGTATGGTTGTAGGCTATTCGCCAGGTCCAACTGTAGGACCCGGCCAGCCGCTCAGGCTTGGCTGTCCTTACGTCAGCCGGTCTTTTACGTCAGGTCGCCATGTATACCGCCTCGACCCGCTCTATCACCGTGACCGTCAACCCGTCCTATCTTGAGGATGAATCGACGCCTGCCGACAATGAATTCCGCTGGGCCTATCACGTCCGTATCGAGAATCATGGTGCGTGTCCCGTCAAGCTGCTATCCCGTTATTGGCGAATTACCGATGCGCTGGGCCGCGTGCAGGAAGTGCGCGGGCCCGGGGTAGTGGGGGAACAGCCGGTGCTGGAGCCCGGCCACGCCTTCGAATATCAAAGCTGGACCCCGCTCCACACGCCATCCGGAATCATGGTCGGGCTCTATCAGATGGAGGAACGGCGAAGCGGCGAATTATTCGATGTCGTCATTCCGGCTTTTTCGCTCGACAGTCCTTATCAGCCGGTCCGGCTGAACTAAATTCATTTCCTGATCGTTTATATTAACGCCATGCAGCCCGTCATAGCCGCGTCCAACGGATAGTTCCATGCCTAAAAAAACCTCGCTCGCGCCCGTCTCCATGTCCGCCGTCGCCACAGAACCCGCAAAGGATCTGCGCCCCAGCCGGGCAGAAGCCGAAGCGGCTGTCCGTACACTGCTGCGCTGGGCCGGCGACGATCCGGATCGCGAAGGCCTGCGCGCGACGCCGGACCGGGTCGTCCGCTCCTATGAGGAATTCTTTTCCGGATATGGCCAGGACCCGGAAGAGATACTGGCCCGCACCTTCGAGGAAGTCGCCGGCTATGACGATATGGTCGTGCTACGCGGCATCCGCTTCGAATCCTATTGTGAACATCACATGGTGCCGATCATCGGCGTCGCCCATATCGGCTATCTGCCGCGCAACCGCGTCATTGGCATCAGCAAGCTGGCGCGCGTGCTGGAGATTTTCTCAAAACGCCTGCAGATCCAGGAAAAGATGACGGCCGAGATCGCCAACACGATCGACCGGGTGCTGAACCCGCAGGGCGTCGCCGTAGTGATCGAAGGCGAGCATCAATGCATGACGACCCGCGGCGTCCACCGCCCCGGCGTCAATATGGTGACCAGCCAGATGATGGGCGTCTTCCGCGACAACGAAGCCACCCGCAAGGAATTCCTGTCGATCATCGGGCATCGCAACGCGGGGAGCTGACCGTCGCGAGCGGATTAGGATCTATCGGTTCCGTACAGCCGATCCAGCGCCGCATCGTCGAAGCGATAGAGCGTCGAGCAGAACTCGCAGGTCACCACAACTACGCCATCGATCTTGAGATCCTGTAATTCCTCGCGCGGGATCGATTGCAGCACCCGCTCCACCCGCTCGACCGAACAGCGGCAGCCACGCTGGATGGCACTGGGCGGAAAGACCCGCGCCTGCTCCTCATGGAACAGGCGGTAGAGCAAACTGTTCAGATGCAGCGTCCGGTCGAGCAGTTCGACCTCCGCCACTGTGTTCATGAAAATGGTGGCGCGGCGCCAATCCTCCTCATTGTCCGCCGGGCTTTTTGGCACTCGGCCTTCATCCTCTTCCGGCAGGTGCTGGATCAGCACGGCTCCTGCCCGCCAGCCGTCGGGATAATGCCGTGCCGCCAGCTTCGCCGCAGTCAGCAGCTGCTCGGACTGTTCAAAATAATGGGCTAGGCAATCAGTGAGCGTCGGGCCGGTTAAAGCGACAATGCCCTGATAACCCTCTGTGTTTTCGCCCTGATCGACAGTGAAAGCGAGATAGCCTTCGCCGAACAGCGACTGGAACTCAGGCTTCGCTTCCGGTGGCGGCAGGCGGTCGGCATCGAATCTGGCATAAGCGCGCACATCGCCGGCCGTCGTCACATCGACGACCAGCAGCGACACCGCACCCTCGCCCTTCGCCTGGAGAGTGAAGACGCCATCATATTTGAGCAGACTGGCAAGCAGTACCGTGGCGATCATCGTCTCGGCGACAATCTGTTCGACCTGGGGCGGGTAATCATGTAGGCCCAGCACGTCATCCAGCGCGCGTCCAAGCCGTACCGCCCGGCCGCGCACATTCGACAGCTCAAGCTGGAACGGCTGGATCAGATCGGTGGTCAGTTCCGTATCGGCATCGAGAGCGGTCCCGATCATCGGCTGCTCTCCCCGATTATCGAATAGGCAGGGCGGAAATCACGCCAGGCACCATTCCAAGATGGCTTTCTGAATATGCAGGCGGTTCTCGGCCTCGTCCCATACCGCCGATTGCGGCCCGTCTAACACCTCGTCGGTGACTTCCTCGCCGCGATGGGCGGGCAGGCAATGCATCAGGATCGCCTCATTGTCGGCGAGCGCCATCAGCCCGGCATTGACCTGATAAGGATGGAGAATATTGAGCCGGCGCGCGGCCTCCTGTTCGTCACCCATCGAAACCCAGGTGTCGGTGATGACGCAGTCGGCCCCCCTCACCGCCCATTGCGGATCGTTGCTGAACTCGATGTTCGCGCGGGACTTGTCGACCCAGGCGCGCAAAGCCTCGCGCGGGGCGAATTCCGGCGGCGTCGCGACCCGCATCGCAAAACCGAACTGCGCAGCGGCGTGCATCCATGAGGCCAGCACGTTGTTGGAATCACCGCTCCAGGCGATGGTCTTACCGGCGATCGATCCCTTACGTTCTTCGAAGGTCATCAGATCGGCCATGACTTGGCAGGGGTGGCTCGACTTGGTCATGCCATTGATCACCGGCACGCTCGAGTTCTCCGCCATCTCGTACAGCATCGCATGATCCAACGTGCGAATCATGATGATGTCGATATAGCGCGACAGCACGCGGGCCGTATCCCCGACCGTCTCGCCCCGCCCGAGCTGCATCTCGGTGCCGGTCAGCATCATAGTATGGCCGCCCAGATGCCGCATCGCGACGTCGAATGACACGCGCGTGCGGGTCGAGGGCTGGTCGAACACCATGGTGAGCGTCCGGCCGACGAGCGGGGTCGCCTGTGGCTTGCCCGCCTTGCGGGCGCGCTTCACCTCGATCGCGCGCTTTATCAGCGCACGCAGCGTCTCAACCGGAATCCGGTCGATATCGAGAAAGTGGCGCGGGTGGGACATGGAATTACGCCAGCGTGGCGGCGGCGGCCGTCAATTCGGCGGCGGTGTTATCCAGTATGCGCACGGCCTCGACGATTTCCGCCTCGCCGATGATCAGCGGCGGCAGCAGCCGGATGACATTCTCGGCCGCTCCAACGCTGAGCATGCCTCGATGACGCAGCGCGTTGACGACATCCAGATTGACCACCGATTCCGCGCAGCGCAGGCCGAGCATCAGCCCCACGCCCCGCACTTCGGCGAAGATCGCCGGATGGCGCGCAACCATGCCTTCCAATGCTGCGTGCAGAGCCTTCCCCTGAACCTGCACGTTTTCCAGGAAATCGGGCTGGGAAATGACATTGAGCGAGGCGAGGCCGACCGCCATGGCGAGCGGATTGCCGCCATAGGTCGAGCCGTGGGTGCCGGCAATCATGCCGCTGGCCGCGACTTCCGTCGCCAGGCAGGCGCCCAGCGGAAAGCCGCCGCCGATCGCCTTGGCGACACACATCACGTCCGGCGTGACCCCCGCCCATTCATGGGCGAATAGCTTGCCGGTGCGGCCAACGCCGCACTGGATCTCGTCGAAAAACAGCAGCAGGCCGAACTCGTCGGCGATCTGACGCAGCGCTTTCATATATTCGACGGTCGCTGCCTTGATGCCGCCTTCGCCCAATATCGGTTCGATATTGATCGCGGCCGTCTGAGGCGTGATCGCGGCGCGCAGTTCGTTGAGGTTGCCGAAAGCGACCTGGTCAAAGCCGTCGAGCAGCGGCCCAAAGCCCTTGACCATCTTCTCGGCCTTCGATGCCGAAATGGCGCCCAGTGTGCGGCCGTGAAACGCGCCCTCGATGACGACGATGCGGTTCTTCTCTGGCTGGCCCTTGGAATAGAAATGCTTGCGGATCAACTTGACCCCGCATTCCCACGCCTCGACACCTGAGTTGGTGAAGAACACAGTATCGGCAAAGGTGAGAGCCGTCAGGCGGGCGGCGAGCTTTTCCTGGCCGGTGATACGGAAGAGGTTGGACGTGTGCCAAAGCTTGTTCGCCTGCTCGGTGAGCGCGGCGACCAGGACCGGATGGCAATGTCCGAGCGAAGTTACGGCGATCCCGCTCGCGAAGTCGAGATACCGGCGACCCTCAGAATCGAAAAGATAGGCCCCTTGCCCCCGCTCGAACTGGATGTCGGCGCGGGAGTAGACGGGCATGACTGCCGGGACCAAGATTTCCCCCAAAAAAAGTCAATGTGTGTACAGTGCCGTTACAGGCGCGACAAGGGGTTGCGGCGGCGAGATTTCAGCCGCCGCGCTAGAGCGTGTGGTCAGTTAGGGGGATGGTAATTTCTGATTGCACGTATGGCGAGTCCGAAGGGTCGCCTTTAGTCGTCCTACGAGTCTACACGAATAGAGTTGGATGTGATTCATAGGAGGTCGGCCTGATTTGGAGCTGACCGATGCGGCGATATGGACTGAGAGACGATCAATGGGAGCGGCTCAAGGATTTCCTTCCTGGCCGTGAGGGTCATGTCGGCGGCACCGCGGCGGACAATCGCCTTTTCGTAGAGGCGGTGCTTTATCGCTAACGCGCCAGCATACCCTGGCGCGACCTTCCGGAACGCTTCGGCGATTGGAAGAACACCCACCGGCGGCTGCGCAGATGGTGCGAAGGCGGGGTTTTCGAGCGACCGCGTGTATCTTGGTCGTCAGCCCGGCCTCGGGATCGGCCGATGGCTTGGCAGGCCCCCTTTCTTTCGCGCCCCTGTGCTACGCTCTGGGCAATCCTGTCGCCGTGTCGCTCACGCCCGGTCAGGCATCCGACGTCAGTCAGGCCGAGCCGTTGCTCGAATAAGTCGAGCCCGGAGCCTTTCTCGCGGACAAGGCCTACGACGCCGACGCCTTGATCGAGACGCTGGAAGAACGCAAAATTACCCCCGTCATTCCATCCAAAGCCAATCGGCTCATTCCGCGCAAAACAGACTTTGCTCTCTATCGGGAACGCAACCTCGTTGAGCGGTTCTTCTGTAAAATCAAAGGGTACCGCCCAATTGCCACACGATATGACAAGCTCGCCAGCAATTTCCTGCCTGCCGTCCAACTGATCTCAGCGATAATCTGGCTCAACTGACGACACGCCCTAGCTCTCAAATTTCGCATCACAAATAAACTGATCTATAAGCCATATGATGAGCGCAGCCGGCTTCGTGCCGGCGGCGCTTTTCTATGCATGCTTTCCTCGAACCCAGGAACTAACACGCCGATGCCGGCTTCGGATTGAAGCCCGATGGCATAATAGTAGCCAAAAGCTCCCTATCCTTTTTGGAGACTGCGAAATCGACAAGAAACTGCGGGAGATGCGCCATAGCGCCAGCGACTTCGTCGTAGATTTGCTTAGCCGCATCGGGCGTCAGCTTGAACTGCTTCCAAGCGGAAAATGCCAAAATCGGGTCAGGTTGCGGATCGATATTGACGCCTGGTCTGAGGACCAGTCTTCTGTCTCGATTTGGCACCAGGTCGAAAACCGGCGATAGCGCCCAGCCATCCTTAGATCGCAAAAATGCATGGTTTCTAAGGTGGTCGTCAGTATTGTGGATAAAGCAATTGAACAACAACCTGCGGAATAGTTCTGTCTCACAGGGCTGGATCCCCGCCGTGCGCGCCCTGATAGCGATGTCGGCATAGGAATAATTGGTCCCGTATCCAGTCGCTTCTTGACCAAGCAAAGTGGCGGCGCTGCTATAGCCCAAGCGATCGCCGGCGTGCGTGCGATCGAACCGCTCGACAAGAAGCACCGTTTTCCCACCAATCTCGATAAGTTCGTGTGTCGTCGTTTCGATCCCAGCTTTTTGGGCCAAGCTCAAACAGACAGCTTCAATCCTGGGATCGTCGAAGATATCGTCCCGAGTCGGGAATTTGGCGATCCATTCGGATCCGTCAGCTTTGCAAACGCGAGCTTTCGGCCGGGCGCCGCCGATATCGGCGCCGAATTTCAGCAAGAGCTGAAGATGGTGTCGAGAGGCGTCGCCGTCCTCCAAAGCAGCAGCCGCGGCAATCAGATCGTCAAGACTTTCTGGACCATCCGGGAGGTCGATATATGCCGGGCCCTCAGGCCTCCAGGTTTCAGCCTGACCGGCTGGCGTATGCCCAAACGACAGTTCGCCGGTCCTATTGTCGCCTGCCGCAGCTAGATATTCAGCCATCCCGAAAACCTGTGATGGGAAGGCATGATTGAGGATTGTCTTGCCCCAGGCATCAGGGCCTGAGTCGTAAAACGGCAATGGCACTTCGAACGGCCGACTATCGACCGATTTCTTTTTCACTGGCAGATGCGCAGGCGCTATCGCCCAGTGCTCGGGATCGTCGAACCACGACTTAGCATAGCTGAATGCCGAGAATCGCTTTCGTGAGCCACCTTCGAAACTAAGCTGGCCAATAGGCCGCGGAACTCCCATTGTCGTCACAAAAACAATGAGACAATCCAGGCGGCCGTTAGAAGTCTGCCACATCTTGCTTTACTCCAGCAATCTTTCGGCCCGTGGTCAGCTCCATGTCTTCGCCTTCTGGATCCGATTCAAGGATTTTGGGAAGCCTGTCTGGGTATCCGAAAATGGCGAGCGTTCTTATCAAGAGCGCCAAACTCGCCGAACTATCTCCAGCTTCCAGCTTCTGATAGGTAAGCCGGGTAACTCCGGCACGAATTGCCATGTCGGCTTGGGATATATTTCGACGAAGCCGTGCCAAGCGTATTCGCTTGCCGAGCTCCGCCAAGCCTGCCAAATCATCCGTATCTAATGTTACGCCACGCATCATGTATCCTAATATGAGCATCTTTGGCCCAGATGCTCATAATAATAAGCACTTTAAAGGTTTTTACTAGAGACTGACCTTTTTCGGCCCTAAACCGCCGCAGCCCTGCCCAACAGGCAACGCCTGGTTCTGTCAAAAATCGTTTTTATCGAGGTAGCTTTGATCACCGACGGTCGAAAAGCGACCAGCACAATCATGGATGAAACGCGCAACCGATTAGGAGCCACCTCGAAAGTTGAATCCGAACGAGAAAGCTTTTGATCCCAATCTGCCACCGGCCATACACGATGGCTCCCGCCGCGAAAAACGCCCGATAAAGCAGAAAGGGCCCCGACCCCGAGGCCCTTCCAGTCGTTTTTCACTTGTTTGCAAAACGCCCCGCGTTTTGCAATGTGATTTCCGCTAAGTCCTTCAAGCTGCAGGCCTTAAAACTTCGTCGCCCTTCTTCCAGTTGCAAGGGCGATCAAAGGCGGGTGAACAAAGAATGCGGCAAGGCCGCCCCATCCAAGAACGGCAAGCCCAAGATATGCAAGAGTGCTCAACAGGGCCACGAAAGCCAGTCCGGCATTCGCCATCATAGCCGCTTATTTTCCACTTCCGGGGAGCGGAAGCCCATGCGCTTTCAGGAACAACAGTCTGTCCCAATAGTCGCGTTGAAACGCAATCTTGCCATCGACAACACGGAAAAAGCCGCAGCCGCGCAATCCCAGCGGATCGGGCCATTCCAATATCGCCCATTCGCCGCCCTGGAAGATGTTTTCCGGGATGCAGGTCATCTCGGCGGCGGCAAAGTCCGTCCTGAACATCCTGGCGATCGCGGCTCGGCCGGCGACGGGGCTTTCCGCCACCTGATGGTTGATCGCATCGTAGGCATAAAGAGCCGAGAGCGCAGCGACATCGGCGCGGTTGAAGGCTTCTACCCAGCGTTCGACAAGGTCTTTCGGCTCCATGGCCGCATCACGATTTGAGTTTGTAGCCGGTAACGAGCATCCGCAATGTCACGATCCACAGCACCGCGTTCAGCCCGGCAAGCACGGCGGTTCCCGTCAGCAAGGACGCTTCGGCGTGGCCGATAAACCCATAACGGAAGCCATCGATCATATAGAAGAACGGGTTCAGGTGGCTGAGCGCGCGCAGGACCGGCGGAAACCTGTCGACCGAATAGAAGGTGCCCGACAGGAAGGTCAGCGGCGTGACAATAAAGTTGGTCACGGCCGCAATATGATCGAACTTGTCGGCCCAGATCGCCCCGATCACGCCCAGCAGCGACAGCAGCATGGTAGCCAGCACGCCGA
Source organism: Rhodospirillales bacterium (assembly GCA_028291345.1). Taxonomy (GTDB): domain Bacteria; phylum Pseudomonadota; class Alphaproteobacteria; order BOG-932; family Roseiterribacteraceae; genus BOG-932. The sequence continues at coordinate 8,849 of JAQGIF010000284.1, forward strand.
AGATCAGTATCGTGCCGAGATCATGCACGCGGATCGGCAGCAGCAACGCGATCACCCCCACTGTCACCACGCCAACCACCAGCCCGCGCACGACGCCGCCCAGCGTCCAGGCCAGCGCCAGCTCGACCGGCGAAATCGGCGTCATCAGCACATCGACGATATTGCCCTGGACCTTTGAGATCATCACCGAGGACGAGGTGTTGGCGAAGGCGTTCTGCGACATCGCCATCATGATCAGGCCAGGGGCCAGGAAATTGAAGAACGGTACGCCGCCCACCAACGGCGGCGGACTTCCGGCGCCGCCGGGGCTCATCGCCAGCGAGAACACCACATAGAACAGCAAGGTCGTCACCACCGGGGCGGCGACGGTTTGCATATAGACCTTCACGAACCGCCGGATCTCTTTCATCAAGAGCGTCCAGAGGCCGATCCAGTTGACCCGGCCCATGATGCGGGCGGCCGGTGGGGCGGTCACCTGGACCGTTGCGATATGCGATGGCAGTAGGGAATCCATAACTCCTGTATAGGTTCGCGGAGGCGCGCCTGCAATCCGGCCTTGGCAATCCAGCCTTGCACGAGCACCTTGCCTGGATGGCACGTTCCCAACCCCGCCCCCCCGCCCGCATGAGCGAATCCAAGCTGGCCGAGGCTGCCCTGTTCTATCTCAGCCGCTATGCCTCATCCTCCGGCAATCTGCGTCGCGTGCTGATGCGTAAGGTGGCGCGCTCCGCCGCCTTTTACGGCGACGATCCGGAACCGCTGAAGCCGATCGTCGATGGGCTGGTTGCCCGCTATGCGCAGAGCGGCGCGGTCAACGATGCGCACTATGCCGACGCCCAAGTCCGCAAGCTGCGCCGCCGCGGAAGCTCCGCCAGACTGATCGTCCAGAATCTGAACGCCAAGGGCGTACCGGCTGAAATCGTTGCAGAAACGGCATCCGCCTTGAGCCAAGAGGCGGGCGACCCAGCTGCCGCCCTGCGCTTCGCCCAGCGCCGCCGGCTCGGCCCTTTTCGCCAGACCGGCCGCGCCGAAAATCGCCAGCGCGACCTCGCCGCCTTAGGTCGCGTCGGGTTCGACTACCAGGTCGCGACGATGATCGTCGACGCAGAGGATGTTGAGACGCTGATGGAAGCGCTGGGTTGAACATAGGCCTATGCGGCCAAGTACCTTCAAGCGGCGGCGGGCGCCGGATTCGTGCCGTTCGGATCGGCTAGCTGCGTGCGCTTCCCGCCCGGCAGAACCACCACACTTTGCGGGAAAGTCAGTGGGATTTCTAGTTCGTCGAAGCGTTTCTTCATGCGACGGTTGAATTCGCGTCCGACGGTCCACTGTTTGATCGGCCTGGTCTTGAAGCGAGCCTGCAGCACCACAGCGTCGTTGCCGAAGGCATCAACACCGATGATCTCGATCGGCGCAAGAATCAGGTCGGAGAACGCCAGGTCGCTCTGCAGTTCCTTGCCCAACTGGGTAACGACATCGACCACCCGGTCGGTGTCCTGGGCATAGTCGACTTTGATATTGAAGACGTAATAGGCGAAATCCTTGGTCATGTTGTTGACCGACGTCACGGCGCTGAACGGCACCGTATGCACCCCGCCGGACGCGTCGCGCAGCTTGATCGTGCGGATCGAGAAATGCTCCACAAGGCCGGAATGGCCACCGCCGACGTCGACGACATCGCCGACCGCGATCGTGTTCTCGAACAGGATGAACACACCGGTGATGACGTCCTTCACCAGGGTTTGTGCGCCGAAGCCGATCGCCAGCCCGACCACCCCCGCGCCCGCCAGCAGCGGCGCGATATTGAGTCCGATCTCCGACAGGACGATCAGTATGACGACTACGGTCAGGAAGATCAGGAAGGCGTTGCGCAGCAGGGGCAGCAGTGTGCGCACCCGCTGGCTGCGCTCGATCGGCGTGCCGTCGCGGACCGCGCCCATCAAATAGCTCTCGATAATCGCCGACACGAACTCCCAGGCGACTAGCGCGCTGACGACGACGAAGGTGATGGAAAACAGCTTCGTCATCGTCGCGCGCCCGTCCGGGGTCGCGAACCAGCCCAGCGCATCGATGCCCCATACATCGGCGAGGATGATCAGTGCAACCAGCCATATGATCACCGAAGTGGTGGCGCGGACGACCGGCAGATAGGTATTGGCCCGCTCCTGCAGGCGGGGAAAGCGGCCGCTGGCGCCGCTCGACAGAGCCGCGCCGCGCGCCACTGCGCGCTCGACGATCATTCCGAGCAGCCGCGCGCCGCCGATCACCAGGATCGAAATTCCCGTGCCGCGCAGAACGAAGTCGAAGCCGCCCTCCAGATCGAACGCCCAGATCGCGAAGATCGCGATCAGATAGGCGATTACCAGCAAATGCCAGATTTCGGCCAGGCGCCGCCGTATCGACCAGAAGGCGGATGAGCCGATCCTTCCGGGTACCGTCGAATCGTGGTCGCCGCGGATCCATCGAGCGACTTCGCGCCGTTTCCCGATCACGAGACCGATGAGGATTACCACCACCGTCAGTCCGACGAGCTTCAAGGCGGCATGGGCGGCGACGCGCGGCAGGCCGAGCAGCTGCAGCGCTGAAATTCCAAACCAGCCAAACGCCACAATTCCGCCGATCCAACTTATCCACCAGTGCAGGAACTGGGCAGCGTTGTCGCTCATTGGGATCAGCCGCAGGCTCCGCACACGCGGCGCCAGCAGAAAACGCGAAACCGCGATCACCACCATCAGGAGAATCGCGGCATTGATGATTGTAAGGGTCGCCAGGCTGACCAGGGCCGGCGGATTGATAACCGACAGCAGCGAGTAACTGACGACCCCGAAGATTCCGATCGGAATCAGCCTCAAAACCAGACGCAGCACGCTGAAGAGAAATCGGTTGAGCGTGCCTTCGATGCGGTGCAGTTCGATCGAACGGCGCGGGGCGCGGATCGCCAGATAGGCCAGTCCGAACGCCGCCGCCCCTGCCGCGAGCACCATCACCAGCGAGGAGGCCAGTTCGACCCAGCGCGCCCGTGTGGCGGGATTGGACAACTGGCGCTCGAACCAGCGCTCGGCCGCGGGCAAGCCGACGAAGGCGCGGCCCAGCGCGCCGAATTCGGTTCCCGCCTTGGCGACCTCCGCAGAGAGGAATTTCAATACCCTGGAGCCCACTGGCTCGCTTTCCGCCTGCTTCTGCGCTGCCTGCTGCTGGGTCAGCAGGTTCAATTGCTGGATCAGCTTCTCACGCGCGACCGGGTCATTCAGGGTCTGAATGAGCTCTTTGACCTGCGCCGGATCGGCCGCCGGTGGCGGCGGCGGTTTCTGCGCAGCGGCCGCGGCTTCCCCCGCCGCCAGCTGGGCATGGGCCGGTGCGATCGCAGGAGTGACGGAAAACAGCAGAGCGCCGAGGAACGCGAGATATCGAATCATGGGGTGAACTTTAACTGCACATAATTAACGGCGGCGACCCTAAGGCGATTGGAGCCGGCATATCGGAAAGGAACCCCGACAGGCGCGATGCGTTTCACCCCTAGACATCGGATTTGGCGCCCAAATCATCGCATCAGGACAAATAACAACGTTGAATCGACATGATAGCTCAGGAAAGAAATATCATGGCAGCCAATCTGAAGGGAAACCGATCTGAAGGGGAAACATGTCGCTGGCGTGGCAACCGACGGCTTCAGAGCGAATTAACCAAGCCGCGGACCGTAAATGCGACGACCTGCCGGCCTTCACCGGGAAGTGATTGCGATGACCGCCAAAGACTATGAAAGCCAGAGTATCGCGACGGCGAGCGCCCTATACCGTTTACAGTGCCGAGCCGCGTACCTATCTTGTCGGCATGAGCGAAAAAATCGAACGAACCGACCAAGAGTGGCGCAAGCTGCTCTCACCCGAGGAATACCGGATCCTGCGGGAAAAGGGCACTGAGCCGGCTTTTACCGGTCATTATTACAAGACCGAGGAGCCAGGCACCTATGTTTGCGCGGCTTGCGGGCATGAGTTGTTCGACGCCGGCACGAAATACGAGTCAGGTTCCGGTTGGCCCAGTTTCTACGCCCCGGTCGCGGACGAGGCCGTTGCGGTCGAAACCGACCGCAGCCATGGCATGGTGCGGACCGAGGCGATGTGTGCCCGCTGCGGCTCGCATCTCGGCCACGTCTTCGAGGATGGTCCCGCCCCCACCGGCCTGCGCTACTGTATGAATTCGGCATCGCTGAAGCTGAAACCGAAAGATAGTTAGGCGGCTCTCCCGGCACCGCCGGCAACGTGCTAATCTCCGGGTGAATCGAGACCGGAGGGTGGAAAGTGCGATCGGGCGCTGGACGGATACCATTGATCATTGCGGGCATAGCAGCGCTTGTGACCTACGCCGCATTCGGCGAACAGGCTCCGTTCGGCTTTCTGCAAAAGATCCATCTTTCGTGTCACCTTCACCATGATACGACGGCAGCCGACGATGCGACGACCGACGACGAGGATAGCATCGTCGTATCCTCGAGCCCCGAAAAACGATCGGTCACTCCCTTCGACAGCATAGCTCTAGAAGGCGCTACCGATGCCGACATGACCAGCTGCGATACGCAGTCGCTGGCCATCACGGCTGCCAGCGGCAGCAAGCATCTCGAGACCACAGTCCCCGGCGGCAAGCTGGTCGTCGGCGGACAAAGAGGCGGCCTGCGCCTGCAGGTGACCGCGCCGCAGCATGCGATGCCGGTCGAGGGCGCCGGCAAGGTAACGCTGGCTGGCCTGCGCGATCCGACTTCGATCAGGGCGAATGGGCCCATTCATCTTTCCGCGACAGGCGCGGGCGCGTCCGCCGAACTGACCCGTAACGGCCCGAGCAAGCTGTCTCTGACCAAGCTTGAAGCTAAGAACATGGTCATCCAGATGAACGGCGTCGGCGATGCCGAAGTCAATGCGACCGAGAACCTGATTGCCGAGGTTCGCGGCAGCGGCCATGTGCGCTATCTCTGCCATGCACATACAGTTGCCGAGATACACGTTCCGCGTTCGGTCGAACGCCTGCCGACCTCAGACGGGGGCTGAGCCCCGGCCGACTCGGATTGCCTTAGATTTTCAAGACCGAAGCCACCGCCGATGGCCGATGCCTTCGGTTTCATTTGCCTATGAAAACCAACAGAGACACGCATGATCCCTCGCTATAGCCGCGCCGAGATGGCCGATATCTGGGAACCGCAGAACCGTTTCCGGATCTGGTTCGAAATCGAGGCCCACGCCTGCGATGCGATGGCCGAACTTGGCACGATTCCGAAGGAGGCGGCGAAGGCGATCTGGGAACGCGGGGCGTTCGAACCCGACCGGATCGACGAAATCGAGCGCGAAACCAAGCACGACGTCATCGCTTTCCTTACCAATGTCAGCGAGCATGTCGGACCCGAAGCCCGCTTCCTGCATCAGGGCATGACATCGTCCGACGTGCTGGACACTGCGTTCGCCGTGCAATTGGCCCAGGCATCCGACCTGCTGCTGAAGGATCTCGACGCAGTCATCGCCGCGATCCGCCGCCGTGCGCTGGAGCATGCCCGTACGCTGACGATCGGGCGCAGCCACGGCATTCATGCCGAGCCGACGACGTTCGGGCTGAAGCTCGCCGGCCATTGGGCGGCGTTCAAGCGCAACCGCGAACGGCTGGTCGCCGCCCGCGCAGAGATCGCGACCTGTGCGATCTCTGGTCCCGTCGGTACCTATGCCACGGTCGATCCCCGGGTTGAGGCCCATGTCGCGAAGATGTTGGGCCTGACGCCGGAGCCGGTTTCGACCCAGGTCATTCCCCGCGACAGGCATGCGCAGTTTTTCGCGACTTTGGGCGTCATCGCCGCATCGATGGAAAATCTCGCAACTGAAATACGCCATCTTCAGCGCTCGGAAGTCCTCGAAGCCGAGGAATATTTCGCACCGGGCCAGAAAGGCTCGTCCGCGATGCCGCATAAGCGTAACCCGGTGCTGTCCGAAAACATCACCGGACTGGCACGGCTCGTCCGGGGATATGTGACGCCAGCGCTTGAAAACGTCACGCTGTGGCATGAGCGCGATATCTCGCACTCGTCGGTCGAACGCGTCATCGGCCCCGACGCGACAATTGCGCTCGATTTCGGGCTGATGCGGCTGGCGGGGCTGGTCGACAGGCTGGTCGTCCATCCGGAAAACATGCGGAAGAACCTCGACGCGCTTCAGGGACTGGTCTTCTCCCAGCGTGTGCTATTGGCGCTGACGCAGGCCGGGATGAGCCGTGAGGATTCTTATCGTACGGTGCAAACCACGGCGATGCGAGTGTGGGACGAGCGCAAGGACGATTTCCGCGCCCTGCTCAGTCAGAACCCGCAGGTCACCGCTCTATTGGCGTCCGAGCATCTCGATGCGATTTTCGACTACGGCTATTACACGCGCCATGTCGATACGATCCTTGCGCGGCTCGAGGACTAAACGCGCGAAGGCGAGGCTCTGCGGGCGCATTCCTGCTCCAAGCAGTCGACCAGCTCGCCGGCGGGAGCCGGCGGGCCGAAATAGAGGCCTTGGCCGTATTTGCAATCCAGGGCCAGCAGCTCGTCGGCGACGTCCTTCTCCTCGACACCCTCCGCGACCGCGCGCAATTCCATGGAGCGCGCCAGCCCGATGATCGAACGCACGATCGCCCGGCTGCGCGGCGAGCGCAAGATCGCCTCGGAAAAGGAGCGGTCGATCTTGATACAGTCGATCGGCAGATGATGAAGATAGACCAGACTGGAATAGCCCGTGCCGAAATCGTCCAGCGCGAAGGACACGCCCATATCCTTGAGCCGCGTCAGTATTTCGGCGGCTGCATCCTTATCCTTGATCAGCAGTGTCTCGGTGATTTCGAATTGCAGCTGCGTCAGGCGGCCCCGTCCGCTGGCGAGGAGAGCCTCGATCCGGTCCAGAATTGCCGTGTCGAGCAGGTTCGCCGCCGAGAGGTTGACGCTGAGCAGCATCGGCGGCCCCGGCATCGGGTGGGCTTCCAGCGCCTCCTCGAACGCTTGCCAGGCACGATCCAGAATCACCGAATCGATCGCGCGAATCAGGCCGCTGGCCTCGGCTATGCCCACGAAATCCGCGGGTTCGACCAACCCGCGTTGCGGATGACGCCACCGCGCGAGCGCTTCGAATCCCACCAGGGAGGAATCGGCAAGCTTGACGATCGGCTGAAAAAACGGTTCGAACTCAAAGGCTTCCAAACCGCGACGAATCTGGGCGATCACGCCCGCATCGGAATCGATCGCGGGCACGACCGAGGCCGCTGAATTCGGCGATGATCCATTGGTGGCGCTTGCCATTACATCCGCATTTCCCAGCACACCGGCAAAATATGCCCCAATCAAGGCTATCTGCAAATCATCTGGGCCTCAGGCAACAAACAAACACCCATCGTGTTGAATATTGCGCGCTTTCTTCAACACGCGACAGAAGCTATGCCGGACGCGAATCTGACAGAACGAGCCATCGCCGAATCCAGTGCGGTCATCGACGCCGCGGCGGCCGCGAAGCAGGTGGGCTTGCGTTACGTGACCGATAGCAAGCCGGGCATTTTACGCTGCCGCGCCGGCCGATCCTTTTTCTATCGCGACGCTAAGGCGCAAACGATCACCGATCCCGCGACGTTGGCGCGCATCCGGAAACTGGCCATTCCGCCAGCTTGGAACAACGTCTGGATTTGCGCCGCCGCGAACGGGCATCTCCAGGCCACGGGCGTCGACGTTAAAGGCCGCAAACAATACCGCTATCACCCGGATTGGCGGGCCCTGCGGGACGAGACAAAATACAACAGGATGATCGCCTTCGGCCGGGCCCTGCCGGTCATCCGTGCACGGGTGGCCCAGGACCTGAAACACGAAGGAATGCCCCGCGAAAAAATACTCGCAACCATCGTGCGCCTGCTCGAAACCACGCTGATCCGGATCGGCAACCGGGAATATGCCAGGCATAATGCCAGTTTCGGCCTGACGACGCTGCGCACCCGCCATGTCACGGTCGCGGGCGATACCGTCCATTTCGAATTTCGCGCCAAAAGCGGCAAGATGCGCCGCCTCGATTTGAAAGACCGCACCATGGCCCGGCTGGTTAAACGCTGCCGCGACCTGCCCGGCTACGAACTATTCCAATATTTGGGGCCCGATGGCGAGCGTCACAGCATCACCTCGGACGATGTCAACGAATATCTGAAGGAAATAACCGGCGCGGACTTCACCGCGAAGGATTTTCGCACCTGGGCCGGCACCGTCTTGGCCGCGTTGGCACTGCAGGAATTCGAGGCTTTCGACTCCGAGGCAGCGGCCAAAAGAAACATCACCCGTGCGATCGAGCAGGTCGCCGGCAGGCTAGGGAACACCGTTTCCATCTGCAGGAAATGCTATGTTCACCCCGAGATATTCGATGCCTATCTCGAAGGTAGCCTCGCCATTGGCTTGAAGAAGGATATCGAAGCCAAGTTGACGGACGAGCTTCCCCATCTGTCGCCTGAGGAGGTTGTCGTTCTGGCATTTCTTCAGCGCCGCCTCGCAGGCGATCCACCCGAGGCGAAGGCGGCGAAATGAAGCTTCCAACGCCTCTGGCGCTTGTCTGGAAATCGCTCGACGGGCTGGCCAATCGAAATGGGATCGAGATCGCCGGCTATATCGCCTTTACGGTTATGCTCTCATTATTTCCCTTCATGATTTTCCTGGTTTCCGTCGCAGGCTTCTTCGGCAACACGCGCACGGGCGAGGATTTCCTGAACACCGTCTCGCTGTTCGCCCCACCCGACGTGATGAAGACGCTCCAGCCGGCGATCCTGGAGGTGATCCAGAACCGCAGCGGCAGCCTTTTGACGATCGGGCTGGCGCTATCGCTTTATTCCGCCTCATCGGCGGTTTCCGCTCTCCGGCTCGCGCTCGATCTGGCCTACGGCGTCGAAGAGACGCGATCCTTCTGGTGGCGCAAGGTGCAGGATTTCCTGATTGTTATGGTAGGATCAGTGATCCTTATCCTGACGTCGGTCGCGATCATTCTCGGCCCCTGGGTTTGGGGGATAGTCGCCCGGTTCACCTTTCTGAATCCAAAAGACCAGAGTCTATGGCATCTGGCGCGATATGCTTTTGCAATGATCAGCTTGGCATTGGGCATAATCGGCCTGCACCGCGTCCTGCCGAACTGTAAAATGTGTATCAGGCAAATCTTGCCCGGTGCGCTGACGACCACGATCATCTGGATTATCGCCGCGAGCGCGCTGCCCCTCTATTTCGGCAGATTCGCGAATTACACCGCGACTTATGGCAGTTTGGGCGGCGTGATCGTCACGCTGATGTTTTTTTATGTCAGCGCCATCATCTTCATATTCGGCGGCGAGTTCAATGCGGCGCTGATGGCGCGGGTCTCGAAGGCACCGCCGCCCCCTAACCCGGAGGTACAATCATTACCCGCAAAAGCCTGACCTTGCTGGCGCTGCTGCTGACGTCCGCCGTTTCAGCTCGGGGGGAGGATATCGGCAGCGTCAATACAACCTTCAAAGTGCTCGGCCCCGACAACAAGATCGTTGTCCAGGCCTTTGACGATCCGGACATCGAGGGTGTCGCCTGCTATCTGTCGGGCGCCCGCACCGGCGGGATCAAGGGCGGCCTGGGATTGGCGGAAGACACGTCGGATGCCGCGATCGCCTGCCGCCAGGTCGGGCCGATCACCATCAAGTCGAAGTTCGAGAATGGCGATCAGGTCTTCAGCGAAAAGCGCTCCCTGCTCTTCAAGCGCCTACGCGTCGTGCGCTTCCTCGATCAGAAGCGCAACACCCTGGTATATCTTGCCTATAGCGACAAATTGATCGACGGGTCGCCCAAGAACAGCGTCAGTTCCGTGCCAATCATGGCCTGGCCGGGGACGCAGCCAGGCAAGTAAGCGCACACCTGGGGAACGAACGGGCGCGCCTTGCGGTTTTCCATGTAAGAACGCCGAGCCGCACTGGGAAAAGCTGGGATGAATAAAGCCGTTGGTTGGATATTGGGCGTGCTGGGTGTCCTCGGCCTCGCCATCGTGTTGGTCGTCATCTTCTTCCAGTGGAGTTGGCTTAGAGGACCGGTGCAATCACGCCTGTCAGCATTGACCGGCAAGCATGTCTATATCGACGGGCCGATCGCCGGCACGAAATCCTTGGTGCCGCATATCACGCTCAATCAGATCCGGATCGAGGAACCCAACTTCACCGCCGCCCCCAAGGTCGCGCTGATCGACAGCATCGCGATCGAGATCGATCTCAGAAGCTTGCTCCATGGTAAGCTCAATTTCCCGCTGATCGACGTTAACCATCCGGTGCTCGATCTTTTGCGCAACCCCGACGGCAAGGCAAACTGGGACATAACAGCCGAGGCCCGCGGCCCGAGCGGACGCAGCGACGTGCCCATTATCGGGAGGCTAACGGTCGAGAACGGCAAGCTGACCTATCGCGATGTCGCCCGGAAAGTGACGATCCAGGGCACGGTCAAGACGATCGCAGCGACCGGCGGCAACGGAGAGAGCAGTTTTACCCTCGAAGGAAAAGGCACTTATCGCGCGGCGCCTTTCACTATCCGCCTCAAGGGCGGGTCGCTGAACGACCTGCGTGAATCCACAAGACCATACGACGTCGATGCCGCGGCATCCGTCGGCAAGACCAAGGTTACGATCGTCGGCACGGTGACGAATCCGTTCAAGCTGACGGACATGAACCTTAAACTGACGGCGGACGGCGACAATGCCGAAGAACTCTATCCGTTCTTCGGCATTCCGGCGCCATCGACGCCACCGTATCATCTGACCGGGACGCTGGACCGCGACGGCAAGGCCTGGCTGATCAAGAACTTCGCCGGCACCGTCGGCAAAAGCGATCTGCAAGGCTCGCTGCGCTTCGAGACTGAGAACCGGAAGCGGATATTCGTCGGCGGCAACCTCGAATCCAAGAACCTCAATTTCGCCGATCTCGGCCTGCTGGTCGGCGCGCCGGGCTCGATAGAAGCCGGACGGCCGGTCTCGGACACGCAAAAAGCCCTTGCCCGGAAGATGGAAGAAACCGGCCGCGTGCTGCCGGATGCCCCGCTCAATCTCGATGAGGTGCGCAACGTCGATGCCGACGTCACTTTCAAGGGCATACATATCGATGCGCAAAATCTGCCGCTCGACAACCTCGACATGCGCATGAAGCTCGACAATGCACTACTGAGCCTGACGCCGCTCAAGGTCGGGGTCGCTGGCGGATTCACCGATTCGAATATCGTCATCGACGCCCGTAACGATTCCGTTGTGACCGATTACGACGTCAAGCTCAGCCAGTTCCAGGTCGAGCAGTTCTTCAAGAAGGCCGGTTTCCCGGACGGGGGGAGCGGCGTCATCAACGGCCGCATCCGGCTGCACGGCATCGGCAATTCGGTGCGCAAGTCTCTCAGCACGGCAAATGGTCAGGTAAGCGCCATCGTCGATAACGGCACGGTCAGCGACCTCATCGCGAATTTACTGGGATTGGACATTGCCAGGGCGCTGGGCGTGCTGATCTCAGGTTCCAAACAAGTCCCCCTACATTGCGTTGTCGCCGATTTCGAAGTGAACGATGGTATCATGAAGGCCCGGACCCTCGTCCTCGACACCGACGCCGCGCTCACCACCGGCAAGGGCACGATCAGCCTCAAGGACGAACATCTCGATCTTGAAATTCACGGCGACCCGAAAAATGCGACCCCCATCGCGCTCGGCGGACCGATCGAAATCAAGGGGAGCTTCAAGAAGCCAAGCGTAAGCCTGGGAGCGGAAGCCTATGCGCGAGGCGGTGCGGCCGCCGCACTCGGCGCCCTTCTGACGCCGGTTGCCGCGATTCTCGGATTTATCGATGCCGGCGACACCAAAAACGCCGATTGCGCCAATCTGGAACGGGAAGCCAGCACGAACGCCGCCGCGGTGCCGCCAGGAACACGGCACAGCCAAGGCGCACCGATGAAACGTCCACGGCAATAGCCTCGTCCGTCCATCGGAGATTCCGACATCAAACCCACAGATTGCGCTACGCTTCCCTACACCAAATGACGGGAGACTGCGTGGACGCATTTAAACGAACACCGCTCAGCAGCGCCCTTATGATCGCGGCTATTCTTTTTCTCGCGGGATGGGCCGTGTCCATGATCATCACGGCATTCGTGGCGGTCGATCTGCGTTTAAACAGCACCGGGGATCGGCGGCACCGGATGTTGCTTTTGGGCTTTTGGTAACGTTCGGATGCTATGCCGCCTACCTCCTCAGCAACGTCATAGCGGAGGCGGTAAAATATACGCGTGTCCAACAGGGCTCGAAGCCGTTCGTTTGAATATCGTCCCGGCCCTTTGAATATCGGACCGTGCCGCCGATCGGGTGCTTGCTAATAATCAGCTAGCTACCTATCTTAGCGCTATGCGCAGCAACACCGATATGTCCGCCATAAGCTGGCTCCTCGCCGATGCGTCGCGCCTGATTCGCAAGCTTGCCGACCGACGGCTGAGCGCGATCGGCTTGACGCGGGTGCAATGGCAGGCGCTGGGCAATCTTCGCCGCATGGGCCCGCTCACCCAGGCCGCGCTCGCCGAAATCATGGAAGTCGAAACCGCCACCGTCGCACGGCTGATCGACCGGCTCGAGGCCGCGGGCTGGATCGAGCGGAAGTCGGAAGCGCACGACCGGCGGGTAAAATTGGTTTCCATGACCGAAAAAGCCGCCGCCATCATGGACGAGGTCGGTGTGATCGGCCAGAAACTGCGCGACGATATGTTGATAGACCTTTCCCAATCCGAACGGGAGCAGCTCGTCGTCCTGTTAGCGACGATAAAATCCCGATTGATCCGCCTGCTGGAAACGCCATGACCCAAGCTCAGCTCGAACGCTCGACCCCTATCGCACCGGCGCCGGTCACGAACCTAATTCCGGATTCTATGAAACGCCGCATGACCTGGCGCCGTATACTCCTGCTGCTCGGCCCCATCGTCCTCGTTCTGGCCGGCAGTATTTATTATCTCTTCAGCGGGCGGATCGTTTCGACCGACGATGCCTATATCAAATCGCGTATGCTGTCGGTGACGGCGACCGTTCCTGGGCAGGTCGTCGCCGTGCCGGTCAACGATAACCAAACCGTGAAAAGAGGCGATGTGCTGGTGCAGATCGACCCCGCCCCCTACAGGCTCCGCCTCGCCTCAGCGGAAGCGGATCTCGCTCAGTCGATACTGAATGCTGACCGGCTGCGCGCGCAGGTGCGCAGCCGTCAACAGGATCTGGTCCAGGCCAATGCCGACACCGCCTATAACCAGCGTGAGTTCGACCGGCAGAAGCCACTAGTTTCCAGCGGTGCCGTCGCCCGCAGCTTCAACGACAAGGCGCAGCGCGACCTGATTTCCGCACAGGCCAAGGCCGCGAGCCTCGCGCAGCAGATCCAGGCCGATTTGGCCCAATTGGGCGGCAGTATCGACACGCCGGACACCCAGCTGCCCAGCTACCTCTCCGCCCTCGCGGCCCGCGACACCGCTGCCTACAATCTGGAGCACGCGACCATCAGGGCCGCCGCCGACGGACGGGTCGGCGCGGTGACCGTCCGTAACGGGGAATATGTCGCCGCCGGCCAGAATCTGTTCCCGCAGGTCGTCAGCGACGATACTTGGGTCGAGGCGAATGTCCGTGAGACCGACCTCACCCATGTGCGCGACGGGCAGCCGGCGACCTTCACCGTCGACGCCTATCCGGGCCACACCTTCAAGGCACATGTCCAAAGCTTCAGCCCGGCCACGGGCTCGGAATTGTCCGTTCTGCCGGCGGAAAACGCCACGGGCAACTGGGTCAAGATCGTACAGCGCCTGCCGCTGAAGCTGACGCCGGAACTGCATCCCGACGATCCGCCGCTGCGTGCCGGCCTCTCGGTCAATGTCGAGATCGATACCGGTGTTTATCATCACATGCCGAGCTTCCTGCGCGCCTCGTCAGCATCGGAATCGGCGTCAGCTAAATGACCGGCGCTCAATGATCATGGCTAAATGACCGTGACCGATTTCGTTCGGCCCGCCACCGCGGAGCCGAACAAAGTCATGATCACCCTGATCGTCATGGCCGCCGTGACGATGCAGCTTTTGGATACGACGATCGCCAACGTCGCCCTGCCCCATATGCAGGGCAGCCTGGGCGCCACCCAGGATGAGATCGCCTGGGTTCTGACCTCCTATATCGTCGCCGCCGCGATCAGTACGCCGGTGACCGGCTGGCTAGCGTCGCGGTTCGGCCGCACCCGCCTGTTTGCCGTCGCCTTGAGCGGATTCACCGTCACCTCCGCCTTGTGCGGCCTGGCGAATACGCTGCCGGAGATCGTGCTGTTCCGCATCCTGCAGGGGCTGTTCGGCGCGGCGCTTGTACCGTTGTCGCAGGCGATCATGCTCGACACCTATCCGCGCAGCGAGATGGCGCGGGCCATGGGCATATTCAGCATGGGCGTCATGATCGCGCCGATCCTGGGCCCTGTCCTCGGCGGCTACCTGACCGACGAATATAGCTGGCGCTGGTGCTTCTATATCAATGTGCCGCTGGGCATCGTCGCGATTTTCGGCGCGCTGGCGTTTGTGCCCGAGACTGTCAGCAATGCGACACGAAAGCTCGACTGGTTCGGCTTCGGTTTCCTCAGCCTCGCTGTCATGTGCTTGCAGCTCGTCCTCGATCGCGGCGAGCAGCGCGGCTGGTTCCAATCGACGGAAATCCAGGCCGAGGCCGCGCTCACGATCTTCGCCCTCTATATGTTCGTGGTCCATAGCAGCACGACCAGCCGGCCATTTCTCGATGTCAGGCTATTCCAGGACCGGACCTATGTCGTTTCGACCGTCATCATGACGCTGATCTTCATTGTCTATTACGGCTCGATGGTGCTGACGCCGCAGATGCTTCAGCAGGAATTCGGATATCCGGTCCTGACCGCCGGACTAATCATGGCGCCGCGTGGAGTCGGCACGATCGCCGCGATTATGCTGAGTGGACGGATCCGCAAATGGGTGGGGCCAAAGCAGATGATCGGCTTCGGACTGTTCATCAGCGGGGCCTCGCTCTACTCGATGTCAGGCTGGAACCTGATGACCAGCCCGCGCGACATCATCATCATGGGATTAATCCAGGGCGCCGGCAGCGGCCTCATCAACGTGCCGATCACGACGATCGCGTTCGCGACCTTGAGCACCGAACTGCGCACCGAGGCGGCAGGATTTTATAACCTGGCGCGCAATATTGGCAGCGCGATCGGAGTTTCGGTCGCCGCCTCCCAGCTTGTCGAATCGACCCAGGCCAATCACAGCCATCTGGCCCAATTCTTCACCCGGTTCCAGCATATGGCCATGCCGCACGGCCTGTCGGGCGCAGCCGGCATGCGGATACTCAATCTCGGCATCACCCAGCAAGCGGCGATGGTCGCCTTCATCAATATCTTCTGGCTGCTGGGGATACTCTGCGTAGCGATCATCCCGCTGGTGCTGTTCCTGCGGGTGCCCGCGGCGCCGGCGGCAGCAGGCAGAGCGGCCGCAGCCGGCGACTAGCCCCTATATGCGCTAAAGTCGGGATGGCGTGCCACCAGAGCGGCGATCTCATTATCGGAAATCGCGAAGTCGAAACGCTGCCTTCTGTCGTCCTGCCGCAGTCCATAGATATTCAGGAAGCGGAACGGTGCCGTGCCGTCCTTAGGAGAAATCTCGGGCGTCAGATGGCATAGGCAGAATGTGTCGGAGACCGGGACCAGCGCCGATTCCGCCAGACGGTTGTCGCTCAACCCGTAATGGTCGAACCGCGCCATCCATGGGACCATCGGCGCCAATGCTTCGTCCTTCGTCGCGAAGCCGCCCGTATGACCCAGAGAGAACCAGGTAAAGGGCTCATTGTAATGCGTGGCCAGGGGGCCGGGTCGTTGGCGTTCGAGGCGTGGCCATAGCTGTCAACGAAGGCTTGTGCCTTGGCTTTTATCGAACATCAACTTCCCTCCGGCTATTTGAGGCGGTGTTTAGCGTTCGCCGCCCGGTTTCCACAGCACGTCGCCGACCGCGGTTTTGGCATTGATCCACCGTGCCAGCACGAACAGATGATCGCTGAGGCGGTTCAGATATTGCAGCACAACCGGATTGACATGCTCCTCACCTGCCAGGGTCCAGCATTCGCGTTCCGCTCTGCGGACTACGCTGCGCGCCAAGTGGAGATAGGCGGCTGCCGGAGCGCCGCCGGGCAGCACGAAGGACGTCAGCGGCGCCAGGTCGGCATTCATCGCATCGATCTCTTTTTCCAGGCGCTTTACCTGGGCGGCCGTCACCCGCAGGCGCACCGCGCCATCGGCATCCTCCCCGGGAACGCAGACATCGGCGCCGAGGTCGAACAGATCGTTCTGAATGCGCATCAAGGCGGCGTTCGGTTCGGTTTCATCCAGCCCCGCGGCGTGCAGGCGGGCGATGCCGATGACGCCATTCGCCTCGTCCACGGTGCCCATGGCGCCGACCCGCAGCGAATCCTTCGCCACGCGCCGGCCGTCGCCCAGCCCGGTCTGTCCTTTGTCGCCGGTGCGAGTATAGATCCGGTTCAGTTTGACCATGAGCTAACCGTCTATTTTGCCGCGACGGACTGCACGGGCGCCAGGCCAGCGCTTTCCGGAGCATCGCCAGTTTCCGTCCAGCCGCCGCCGAGAGCCTTGTAGATGGCGATCAGGTTGGTGGAGATCGTCACCGAACTGCGGGCGACCTCTGTCTGCGAGGCATATAGCCGTCGCTCGGCATCGAGGACGTCGAGGAAGTTCGAGAGACCCGCCCGATAGCGCTGCTGCGCCAGCAACAGCGAATGCTGGTTGGCTTCCGCCGCACGCTGCAGCGCGCGGAGGCGAACCTGCTCCGCCTCGTAGGACGATACCGCGTTCTCTACATCGTGCAGCGCACTCAGCACCGTGGTCTTATAGGTCAGCGCGGCTTCCTTCTGGCGCACCTCCTGAACCGAGATATTGGCATAGGTCACACCGTTGAAGACCGGAATCTGCAGCGATGGACCGAAATTATAGAATTTGCTGGCCCAGGCGCCGAGCTTGTTGAAGCGAAGCGCCTGCAGGCCGATGGAACCGGTCATCGTCAGGCGCGGATACAGATCGGCGGTCGCGACGCCGATATTGGCCGTCGCGGCGTGGAGCTCGGCCTCTGCACGCCGGATATCGGGGCGGCGACGGGCGAGGTCCGACGGCATGCCGATCGGCACTTGCGGCGGATTGGACGGCAGCGCCTTGGGCTTCCCGAGTTCCTGCTGCAGGGCACCCGGCTCAAGCGCCAGCAACAGGCTCAGTGCGTTAATGACGTGCGCCTCCTGGTCTTCTAGCGCCGGCAGCTGCGCGGCGGTCGTCGCGACCTCGGCCGATGCGCTTTCGACATCGAGATTGCTCGTTTCGCCGCCCTGCGCCTGGGCGTGCGTCAGGTTATAGGCGTCCTGCTGGGCCTTCAGATTGTCCTGGGTGATCGCGATCAGACGCTGGACGCCGCGTAGCTGGATATAGCTCCGCGCGACTTCGGCATAAACCGATACGAGGGCGTCGTTTCGTGCTTCAGCCACCGCCTGGGCTTGGGCTTCGGCCGATTCCACCGAACGGCGGACACGACCGAACAGATCGATCTCCCACGACGCGTCGAAGCCGGTTTGAAAAAGATCGAAAGGCGGAATTGCAAAAGGCACAGCCGAAGACGGTATGCCGTTCGCCGCGGCCTGGGAGGCCGTCTGCCCGCCGCCCGTCGGACTGCCGAAGATGCTCAGTGCTCCATTGGGAGACAGCCGTGTTCGCGCATACGAACTATCCAGCCCCACCGTCGGAAGATTGCGCGCACCGACCGCCTGAAGCTGAGCGCGCGCTTCTTCGATGCGCAGCGCCGCCTGCTGGAGGTCGGGATTGGAGTCGCGCGCCCGCTCGATTAGCGAGGTTAGTTCCGCATCGTTGAACCGGCTCCACCAGTTGGTGGCGTCGGCGGACTCGGATGTGATCCTGCTGTCGGGCTGGCCTTCCTTCGGGGGCTGGGCGACCCACCCCTTGGGCGTTTCAGCTGTCGATGCGGTAAAATTGGGGCCGACCGTACAGCCGGAAACGCTCATCAGTACGATGAGAGAAGAGCCTAGAAACAGACGCATGAATACTTCCCGACAGAGACCAGCGGCAGGCCATAAGATAGGTAGCTAGCTAATGATTAGCAAGCACGCGACTTGCCGTTTGCGCGACCAGGGCAAGATGTCAGGTCTACTCCACCGCAACGCATTCGACCGGAAGCTTACGCCGTTTCGGCAACCAGACGGTAACCGTCGTCCCTTCGCCGGGCGTGCTTTTGATATCCATCGCGCCACCATGGAGATCGACCAACGGGTTCGTCAATGGCAGCCCCAGCTCGGTGCCTTGATAGCGGCGCGACAGCGAGCTGCCGATCTGGCGGAAGGGCTGCATCGCCATCACCGCTTCGTCGGCGGTCATGCCAATTCCGGTATCAATCACCCGCAAAACGATGCCGTCTTCATCGGCGCGGCCGGGCGGCGTCTGCAGCTCATGGCTATATTGGCCAGGAAATCGCCGCGGCGCGGTTGGTGGTTTCCGCCCGGTCGCGCGGTGGCGAGCTCCACCCCTGTTTGGAGAGCTGCGTCTCGCGCTCCAGCAACGCGCTGCTCCAGCGTTCCGCCTCGCGCACGGCCGGCAGGATGAACCAGGTCAGCAGGCTGATGATGAGCAGGCTGGTCAGGGCGAAGAGTACGATCCAGCGGTCAGTTTACGGCCCCGCTCATCGAGCCCGGATCATTTATGTCGGGCAAAAAACGGATGCTCGAGAACCGCGTAGGACGGGTCGGCAGCGTCATGGCTACCGAACAGGCAGCCGGTAGTGTCCGGCAAGTCCTTGGTCCAGGACGACGGAGCCATCTGTTTCCAGTCCACTGACACGGTCCGCCGCGCGAATAGCCAACGCCCATCGACCTTGGCGTAATGATCGAGATAGCGCATGCCGTGGACCAGGTCGTTCCACCCGCCGCCTTCGGCCGGCAGGGTATGGTAGGCGGTGACATAAACCTCGCCTTGCGCGCGGGTCCCACCTTCAACGGCGATGAGATGATTTTGCACGGCGTGGGTGGTGATCCCAAGGCGCGGCATCACGGTCATCAGCCAATCGACATAGCCTTCGGCCGGGCCGGTATAGCCGCCGCCGTGATTATCCTCCATCGCGTCAGGCGTGTAGAGCGTGCGTAGGAAGGCAAAATCCTGGCGATCGACCGATCGAGAATAACACAGCACCAGGTCGCGAATGGCGTCCTTGTCGATCAAAGTCTGCATTGCATTTTCCCGCTAACGCGCGGCCACGTCCTCCTCAGACATAGTCGCTCCATTCCTTGATTTTCCCGTTCTTGACCACGAACACGCCGAACACCTTCGTCGGATTGGTCGTCCGCTTACCTTTGACCGTGCTGTCAATCCTGGAGTTTACGACCAGCGGACCGCGCGCGAAAGTTTCCAATATCTTAAGGTCATACCGCTCCCCATTATTGAGGAAGGTCTGGAACAGAGCAATCGCGGGCTCATGGCCGGTCACCGGATCGACCGTCTCGCCGAACCGGACCAGGCAGTCGTCCGCCAGATAATGATTGACCAGTTGTTCCGCATCGGGCGGATCGTCGCCCCAGGCTTTGCAGAACTCCTTGACTAGCTGGATGTTGGTTTTTTCGATGGTGCCGGCACTGGCGGCGCTGGGCATATTGAGGTTCGGCGGGGCGCCGGGGGTGCCTTCGGCCGGCGGCGCATCTGCTGCGCCGGCGGCACCCGCCGCCGCCATGGCGAAGGCGCCCAATCCCCCCGCCACAACCAAATTTCGCCGTGTCACAAGCATAGCGCTTAGCTCCCTCATCGCTTTTCGCGCACTTGGCTGCCGCCCCAAGTGAACAGTTTTTTTACGTTAGCCGAATCTTAGCAACAAATCATTGATTTTGGTGTGCGATTTTCGCGGCACCGAGGCAAGTTCTCCTACTGCAAAGCGGGAAAGAAAGGGGCCCGCGCAGCGGTGGGAAGGTGAGCGTGCAAGGGCTTTGAGGGCATGGAATGCCCCCTCGCCCCAGCCGCCGCTAAGCTCGCTTGCGCTCGGTAAGGCTTGGCTGCCCTCTTCCTCAGGGGTGAGGGATTATGAAAAACACCCTAAACGCTGAAGTATTTCGCTTTCGGATGATGCACTACCAGGGCCGATGTCGACTGTTCCGGGTGAATCTGGAACTCATCGGATAAGGCTACGCCGATCCGTTCCGCATCCAGAATCTTGAAGATCGGAACCTGATCCTCCAGCCTGGGACAGGCCGGGTAGCCGAAGCTGTAGCGGCTGCCGTGATAGCTTTGGCCGAGCAGCGCATCCATGTCGCGCGCATCCTCCTCAGCGAAGCCGAGTTCGGAGCGAATGCGTTTATGGACGAATTCGGCCATCGCTTCGGCCATCTCCACGCCCAGCCCGTGCAGGTACAGGTAATCCTGGTAGCGGTTTTCCTCGAACCACTCCCGTGCCGTGTCGCTGGCCTTCGGACCCATCGTCACGACCTGGAAAGCGACAACGTCGCGCCCGGCTGAATCGATGTCGCGGAAGAAATCGGCGATGCATTCGCCGTCGGCTCTTGCCTGCCGTGGGAGTGTGAAGCGGGTGATTTCGGTCTGGCCGTCTTCCTCGAATACGACTAGGTCGTCGCCCTCTCCGGCTGCCTTCCAATAACCATAGGCCGCCTGCGGCTGGAGGATCTGCTGCTGGTCGCAGATATCGAGCATCCGGCGCATGACTGGGCGCAACTCGCTCCGCGCCCAGGCGAGGAATTCCTCCAGACTGCGGCCGGCCTTGCGGAAACCCCATTGGAATTGGAACAGCGAGCGTTCGTTCACGTAAGGCACCAGCGCCCGCGGATCGACGTGCTCGATCAGGCGCGTGCCCCAGAATGGCGGGCTGGGAACCGCGACGCCCTGTACTAGGTTGGTGCGGCGAACTTTGGCATATTCGCGGTCGACCGGCGGCGCAGCGTCGGTGGCAACGCCCAGCTTTCGTTTCTGGTTTGACGGCTTGCCGACCCGGCGCTTCTGGATCGCAGCCAGATATTCGTCGAAGCCGTTGGTCTTGACCTTGTCCATCAGCGACAGTCCGTCAAATGCATCGCGGGCATAGGCGACGCGGCCGCTGCCGTAGGATTCGACGCAATCATCCTCGACATAGTTGCGGGTCAGCGCCGCGCCGCCAAGGAAGATGGGGATATCGATCCCCTCGCGGGTCAGCTCGGCCAAATTCTCTCGCATCACCACGGTGGACTTGACCAGCAGTCCGGACATGCCGATGGCGTCGGCCTTATGTTCGCGCGCAGCCGCCAGGATGTTCGCGAGCGGCTGCTTGATGCCGAGATTGACGACGCGATAGCCGTTATTTGTCAAAATGATATCGACCAGATTCTTACCGATATCGTGAACGTCGCCCTTCACGGTGGCGAGCACGATGGTGCCCTTTTCCTGGCCCTCGACCTTCTCCATGAAGGGTTCGAGATAGGCGACGGAGGCCTTCATCGTCTCGGCCGATTGCAGGACGAACGGCAACTGCATCTTGCCCGAACCGAATAGTTCGCCCACCACCTTCATGCCGTCCAGCAGGATGGTGTTGATGATGTCCAGCGGCGGATGGGTCTTCATCGCGTCCGCCAGCTCGTCTTCCAGCCCCTTGCGGTCGCCCTCGACGATGCGCAGCTTCAGACGCTCCTCGACAGTCTCGGGCCGGGCCCGTTTTTCCGAAGCCGCGGCCTTGCGGTCTGCGAAATGCGCCAGCAGGGCGTGCAGCGGATCGTAGCCTTCGCGCCTGCGGTCGAAGATCAAATCTTCCATGATCTCGATCTCTTCCGGCGGAATCAGATGCAGCGGCGCGATCTTCGACACATGGACGATCGCGCCGGTCATGCCGGCCTTGACCGCATGGTCGAGGAACACCGAGTTCAGCACATGCCGCGCGGCCGGGTTCAGGCCGAACGAGATGTTCGACAGGCCCAGTATGATCTGTACATCCGGGAATTCCTGGCGGATCAGGCGGATACCCTCGATCGTTTCCAGACCAAGCTTGCGGTCGTCCTCGTTGCCCGTCGCGATAGTGAAGGTCAGCGGGTCGATCATCAGATCGGATTGCGGCAGGCCGTGCTTATTGCAGGCGAAATCGACCAGTCGGCGGGCGATGGCGAGCTTGTGCTCGGCCGTCTTCGACATGCCCTGCTCGTCGATCGTCAACGCGATGAGGGCGCATCCGAATTTCTTGGCCAGAACAAGGCGATCCTCGGCGTGCTTCTCACCATCTTCGAAGTTGATCGAATTGATGATCGGCTTGCCGCCATAGAGTTTGAGCGCCGCCTCGATCACCGGTGTCTCGGTCGAATCGATCACCAGGGGCGCGGTCACGGCGCCGGTCAGGCGGGTAACCACCGCATCCATCTCGCCGGTCTCGTCGCGGCCGACGAAGGCAGTGCAGACGTCCAGCGCGTTCGAGCCCTCCTTCACCTGCTCCTTCGCCATGTCGACGCAGCCGTCCCAATCATGCGCCTCCTGTAATTGCCGCCATTTCTTGCTGCCGTTGGCGTTGCAGCGCTCGCCGATCGAGAAGTAGGCATTCTCCTGGCGCAGCGAGACTTGGCCGTAGAGCGAAGCGACCGACGGAATCCACACTGAGTTGCGCTTCTTCGGCGCGGGCCGCTGCCCATTTTTGGCGAGCTTGCGTAACACTCCGTCCAACGCAGCGATATGGGCCGGTGTCGTACCGCAGCAGCCGCCGATCAGATTGACCCCGTCCTCGGCGATGAAGCGTTCCAGCCACATCGCCATTTCCTCTGGCGACAGTGGATATTTGGTCTGGCCGTCGACCAGTTCGGGCAGGCCGGCATTGGGTTGGACCGAAATCAATCCCTCCCAATTGTCCGAGAGGAACTTCACATGTTCGGCCATTTCCTGGGGGCCGGTGGCACAGTTCAACCCCATCAATGGCACGTCCAGCGCGTCGATCACGGTCGCCGCGGCGGCGATATCCGGCCCGACCAGCAAGGTGCCGGTGGTTTCAACCGTCACCTGAACAAAAATGGGTGTATCCGTGCCGGCTTCCTTCCGCGCGATCTTGGCGGCATTGACCGCAGCTTTGATCTGCAAGGTATCCTGGCAGGTTTCGATCAATATGCCGTCGACGGCGCCCGCCACTAGCCCGCGGGCCTGGACGATCAGCCCGGCCTCCAGCCGATCATAGGTAATATGACCGAGGCTGGGCAGCTTGGTGCCCGGCCCGATTGAGCCCAGCACGAAGCGCTCTTTCCCGTGCCCGAACTTCTCGATCGCCTCGCGCGCCAGCTCGCCGGCGCGGCGGTTGATTTCCAGCGCCCTGTCCTCCAGCCCCTCGAATTCAGCCAAGGTGATCGGCGACCCGCCGAAGCTGTTGGTCTGGATGATGTCGGAGCCGGCCTCGAGGTAGCCGCGATGAATCTCATGGACGATATCGGGGCGCGATAGGTTCAGGACCTCTGTGCAGTTCTCCTGTCCCCAATAATCGCGCTCGACATCCAGATCCATCGCCTGGACCCGGCTGCCGGTGCCGCCGTCGCATAGCAGAACTCGTTCGGCAAGCGCTTCAAGAAGTTTAGCCAAGATACTGATCCTGCTTTGAAATATGACTCTGATCACCGACGCCAAGCGCACGGCATATGTTGAGCACGAGCTCGGCCCGGTTCAGCGTGTAGAAATGGAAATGCCGCACGCCCAACGCATAGAGGTCGCGGCATTGCGCCAACGCCACCTTCGTCGCGACCGCATGCTTGAGCGCGGCATCGTCGCCCAGCCCGTCGAACTGAGCCCGAACTGCATCGGGAATATGCGCGCCGCAGGATTTCGCCATCTCGGCGGCCCGGCTAAAATTGGTCAGCGGCAGGATGCCGGGAACAATCGGAACCGTGATGCCAGCCCTCTCTCCACGTTCGAGGAAATCTGCGTATTTTGTTGAATCAAAAAAGAATTGTGTGATCGCTCGCCTAGCGCCCGCATCGATCTTGCGCTTCAGCGCATCGAGGTCGGCATCGGGGCTTCCCGCCTGCGGATGACATTCGGGATAGGCCGCGACGCTGATCTCGAACGGGTGAATGGCATGAAGACCAGCCACCAGATCATTGGCATAGGCGTAGCCACCGGGAGTCGGCACATAATCGCCGTCGATGCCGCCCGGGGGATCGCCTCGCAGAGCCACGATATGGCGGATGCCGGCCTGCCAATAGGCGTCGGCAATGACGTCGATCTCATCGCGGGTCGCGTTCACGCAGGTCAGATGGGCCGCGGCCGGTAGACCGACCTCATTCTGGATGCGGCTGACCACGGCATGGGTGCGTTCTCGCGTCGATCCGCCTGCCCCATAAGTTACGGACATAAAGGACGGAACAATGGGCGCCAGCGTTTTCACGGCATGCCAGAGTTGCTGTTCCATCGCTTCGCTCTTCGGCGGGAAGAATTCGAAGCTGACGGAGATACCCGAACCGTCCACCGATGGCTGGAAATCACCGCCCGACGATTGGGCTAGCGGCTGCAAGGTAGGGTCGGTCATTGGAACAACTCAAAATTCGGATCGGCGCGATGGGCCGGTATATGGGCTTCGGTCGGGTCGGGCCGTTCGCCACGCCATAGTTTGACGGTCAGCGCGCCCTCCGACAAGCTTGATGGGGCGGGCAAGCTTACCGGACGGCCGGCGACAAGCCCCGCCTCCCTCATCCAGCCATTGACGGTTTCGTCAGAAAACCCCGCCCACCGATGGGCATGATCGGGGCCAAGCACCGTCGCGTCATGCGGGGCAAAATCGACCAGGATCAGCCGACCGCGCGGCCGCAGCACCCGCGCCGCCTCCTGGACGGCGAGTTCGGGGTCGGACAGAAAATGTAGCACCATGTGCGACAGCACGACATCGAAGCTGGCATTGGCGAAGGGCAGCTTCTCGGCCGGCGCGCGGCGCAGCGCGCAATGCCGATAGTCCGGTCCGTCCAGATTGGCCCGGGCCACTGCCAGCATTTCGCGTGACATATCGATCCCAACGGCGCGTTCGGCGCTGGCTGCGCAAAGCTGGAGCATCCGCCCGGTGCCGGTGCCGAGATCCAGCAGATCGCCGACCTTGCGCCGGGGCAGTAGTCTGTGGATTGCCCGTTCGACCTCAGCCTCAGGGATATGCAGCGAGCGGATCGCATCCCACTCGGCGGCATGGCGCTGGAAATAGGTTTCGGCGCTGACCGCCCGGCTCCGCTGGATCGCCGCGAGGCGCTGGCGATCCAGCGCACGCACGGGATCGTCCTTGTCCAGAAAGGCAAGCAGGCCGCGCGCCAGATGCCCCGCGGCCTCGCCCGACGCCAGACGGAAATAGACATGCACGCCTTCCGGCGCGCGTTCGAGCAGCCCGGCGTCGCAGAGCAGTTTCAAATGACGCGACAGGCGCGGCTGGCTTTGGCCAAGAATCTCGACCATGTCGGTGACGCTGAGCTCGCTTTCGGCCAGCAACGCGACCAGCCGCAGACGCGTCTCCTCCGCCAGCCCGCGTAGCGCCTCCAGGAAGTTTCCGTAGTTCACTTTATATATCCACACATAAGGATATATTTATATCGACAATAAAATGCGTGCAAGTGTAATTTCGCGAATTGCAGCCAGACTCCTTGCCGCTCCGGGATGAGGGCCAAGCAACGTCGATATTTCGCTATTTGGGACTTGAAGTATCCTGCGGTACCATCCCTCACCCGCCGACTTCGTCGCCACCCTCTCCCGTTGGGCGAGGGTCCATCGCCTCAGTTATCGAAGGCACCAGCTGCCATCTTTCCGGCGGCACGCCACATTGGTGACGATTGTGCGTCGGCCGTCGATGATCGCTTCGCTTTCGACATTGCGGCAACGCTCGCCGCGGCGGCGGAACTCGTCGCGCGGCGTTACGTGATAATCTCGGCCATTATCTGGGTTGCGCCAGGACACGCTTCGTCCGCGGGGCTCTTGATCCAGCATCTGGGCCATGCAGCCCTGGTCCGCCTGACCATGCCCTTCCCGACCTGATTGCCCAGGAAACCGCCGCCGGCAACCGTCGCCACCGTATTGCCACTCTATCGCAGAGCCCGCAAGTCGGCCTGACGGACCAGGTCTAAAAGTGTGGTTGTTACGCTGCGCTAACTTGCCCTGCTTTTGAAAAAACCTACCCGTTAGTCAACTTTTCCATCTGATCCAGCAGCATGTTCATCCGCGCGACGATCGCCTGGTAGGGCGCGGGGCTCGCCATATCGAGCCCGGCCTTCTTGAGGATATCGTACGGATAGTCCGACCCTCCGGACTTCAACACGTTCAGATAGGTGTCACGCTGCTTGGTGTCGCCGCCTTCGATCCCGTGGCTGAAATAGGCCGCGGCGGACAGGCAGGTCGCATACTGATAGACATAAAAGTCGGTATAGAAATGCGGGATATAGGCCCATTCGACCCCATATAGGTCATCGATCTTGACCGTACCCTGAGCGTCGCCGTGATATCGCTTCAGCAGGTCCAGGTAAATTTTCGTCAGCGAATCCCCCGACAGTGCCTCGCCCTTCTCCGCCGCCTCATGCGCCTTCAGCTCGAACTCAGCGAACATGGTCTGGCGGAAGAAGGTCGTGCGGATCGTTTCGATTGCTTGGTTCAGGAAGAACAATTTGTCCTCCTTGGTCTTGGCGTTGGCGATCAGATTGTCCTGCAGCAACATCTCGTTATTGGTCGAGGCGATCTCAGCCAGGAAGATCGGATAATCGGCGGTCTCGAAAGGCTGCGCCTTGTTCGCCAGTACGCTATGCATCGCGTGTCCCCATTCATGCGCGATGGTGGTGACGCTGTCGTAATTGCCAGTGAAGTTTGCCAGCACATAAGGGTGCACGTCATAAGCGGATGGGTTCATATAGGCGCCGGACTTCTTCCCCGGCTGCGGCAGGGCATGCATCCAGCTTTTGGCGAACCCGGCCTTCAACATATCCACATAATCCTGGCCCAACGGCGCAACCGCCGTCAGCGTCATCGCCTCCGCCTCATCGACCGTGTATTTCCGGTCGCTTTTCACCAGCGGCACATACATGTCGTAGTAACGAAGGTCCGGCAGGCCGAGCATCTTCTTGCGCAGCGCGAAATAGCGGTGGAGCGTCGGCAGCCCCTTATTCGCCTCATCAACCAGCGTTCGATAGACTTGGTCGGGAATATTATGTTCAGCGATCGCATAAGAGAGCGCGGTTGGATAATGCCGCGCCTTGGCGTTGAAGATCGTACCTTCGACATTGCCGTCCAGGCTCGCCCCGATGCTGCTCTTATACTCGGTCCATTTGCCGAAGAACGCCTCGAACACCTTCTTGCGGTCGTCGCGATTGGGCAGGTCGCGCGTGCCGGTATAGCCCTGGCTGTCGATCCTGACCTGCCTGCCGTCCGATAGCGCCACGGTCGGCCAGGGCAGATCGGAATTGGCCAGCAGCGTGTAGATCGTCTGCGGCGCGGCGGTCGCCGTGGTGCTGCCGGCCAGCACGCCCTCGCCCTCTTCGCCCAGCGTGTGCGGCGCCTTCCGCAAAATGTCGTGCAGTCCGAACGCAAAGACTTTCAGGTCGGGGTCGGCGGCAATGAACTGGTCGATCTTGGTCTGTCCGATGCTCACTATTTCCGGATTTATGAAGGCGGTGGCGCGGCCGAAGTCGGTCGCCAGCAGCTGGAGCCGCTGCAGCCGCTCCTGGTTGGCGGCAACGCGCGTATCCTCGTCCCTCTTGAGGCTGGCATAGGTTTCCAGCCGCGCCAGGCGCCTTTGCAGGTCGGACACGGCACGCAGCGCTTTGGCGAGACTGGCCGGATCCTTTCCAAGCGTACCCTTATATGCCACCAGCCCCGGCAGCGCAGCGGCAACCGCCTTACTCTCGGCATCCCATACGGAGTCGGTTGGATAAAGTTCGGTCAAATCCCAGACGACCGGCGCTTTCTGGGCAGCGTCGGTTTGAGCCTCAGCCGTCACGAAGGACGAGGTCGCCAACAAGGTCACGACAAGCCCGACTAAAGCCTTTCGCATCAAACTCTCCTCGCGCGGTGAATTTGCGCTGATCGCATATTGAGCCCGCCAGGAATGTCTGGCAGCATTGGGGTAACTTAGGGCGCGAAAAGGCCAACGCAAATGGACCTTTTAAGCGGCTTTACCGGGAGCCGATGACGCCGAACATCATCCGGGGGAGGAAATCATGAAGAACCGAGTTATTGCCGCTCTTCTTACGTCTGCCTGTTTGGGCATGGGCGGCGCCATTATCACCATACCGATGGCCTTTGCCGCGGACAGTGCGATTCCAATCGTCGCCGACGATATCGGCGGTGTGGTCACCAGCGCCAAAGGCGCCGAAGCCGGTGTGTGGGTGATCGCTGAAACCAAGGACCTGCCAACCCGCTATATCAAGATCGTCGTGACGGACGACCAGGGCCGCTTTGTCCTGCCCACCCTGCCGAAGGCGAAATATCAGCTTTGGGTTCGCGGATACGGCCTGGTCGACTCTAAGCCGGTCGAGGGCACGCCGGGCAATCGGGTCGATTTGACCGCCAGCGTCGCGCCCGACGCCAAGGCCGCCGCGGAATATTATCCCGCATCCTATTGGTACGCGATGCTGCAGCCGCCCGCCGCCAGCGAGTTCCCCGGCACCGGCGCATCGGGCAACGGCATTTCGCCGACGATGCTGACCCAGCAGCATTGGCTGGAGAACATGAAAGAGAATTGCATGTTCTGCCACCAGCTGGGCGACAAGGCGACGCGCGAACTCGCCGCCACCGGCAACAGCCTCGAAGGCTGGGCGCAGCGCATCCAGATGGTGCGCGCCAATGGCGATCCCGCCATCCATAACAACGGCAAGGACATGTCGGAGACGATGCAGAACAACATGGCGCATTTCGGCCGCGACCGCGCGCTGAAGATGTATGCGTCATGGACCGACAGCATCGCCGGCGGCGCAACGCCGAAAGTGACGCCGCCCCGGCCGACGGGCGTCGAACGCAATGTCGTACTGACGATCACCGAATGGGGTGGCGGTCGCTTCATCCATGACCAAATTTCGAGCGACCACCGCGATCCGAACGTCAATGCCGGCGGCCCGATCTATGGCATGGGGATGCTGCACAGCAATCTCGAAATCCTCGACCCCAAGACGCTGAAGACCACCACCATCCCGATCCCTGGCCTGGACGGCGCGGCGCATGACGATACGGTGCGCATCCATGCTGACGAAATGGATGGCAAAGGCCGCGTCTGGATGCCGACGGTATCGACTGCCAGCACTGAACCGGATTACTGCAAGGATGGGTCAGTGGCGTCGTCGAAATATTTTCCGCTGACGGATAAAAAGAAGGCGGCGCAGATCGTGCTTTACGATCCCGCCACCAAGAAGATGGAGAACATCCCGCTCTGCTCGGGCGGCAATCACGGGAACTTCACCTTCGATAAGGAGAGCATCCTCTATCTCAGCGGCGACACCCAGGTGATCTCCTGGATCAACACCAAGGTCTGGGACGAGACGCACGATCCCAAGAAGGCGACCGGCTGGTGCCCGATGGTGCTGGATACCTCAGGCGACGGAAAGATCGACCCCGACCGTACCAAGTGGGTCCAGCCCGGCGACGCGTTGAAGAACGTGTCGGGCGAGGAAGGCGTCGGTCCGGTGGCGGCCGAGAAGGCGAAGCAGGCAGCGGCGACCGCCAATGCCGGGAAGGACACGCAGATCAGCCGCTATCTCTACGGCATGTCCGTCGCCAAGGATGGCAGCATCTGGGAAGCCGCCTATGTGCCTTATGTCCCATCGGGCCTCGTCCATCTGATTCCCGGCAAGAACCCGCCGGAAACCTGCAAGACCGAATATTACGAACCGCCGCTGAAGGACGGCAAATATTCGGCGGTGGGCATTCGCGGCGTCGGCATCGATTCCGCCGGGGTCGCCTGGGCGGCCTTCTCGTCCGGCCAGGTCGGCGCGTTCGACCGCCGCAAGTGCAAAGTCACGAATGGCCCGACCGCGACCGGGCAACAATGCCCCGAAGGCTGGACCTTCTATGACCTGCCCAGTCCTAAGATCGGCGACACGGCCGCGACCTCGGACTTCGTCTATTCGGAATGGGACGACATGCATGACGTCGTCGGACTGGGCAAAGAAACCCACTTTTTCCCCGCCACCAACTCCGACTCAATCGTCGCTTTGCCCGATGGCCAATCCAAGTTCGTCACCTTCCGCATCCCTTACCCGATGGGCTTCTATACCCGTGGGCTGGACTTCCGGATCGACGACCCGAAGGACGGTTGGAAGGGCAAGGCCATGCACGCGACCTATAGCAGCGGCGTGCCGTGGCACCAGGAAGACGGCGAAGGCAGCTACAGCAAGGAAGTCTCCTTCCAGCTGAGGCCCGACCCGCTGGCGCATTGATCGCGCCCGCTAGTCCAAGAAAAACCCCGTGGGCCACCCAGCCCACGGGGTTTTGTTTTGCAGTCGCCGCCAACGTTCTCAATCGTCCTTATAAGTCACATTCGGACCCTCGGTCAGGAAGCAGCGATACATCCGGTTCTTCACCCGCCAGCCTGCCGCCGTGCGCACCAGATCGTCGTCATATTCGCCCCACATCGAATAGATCGCACCCGGATATTTCCGGACGCCCAGATGCACGGCATAGTAATGGACCTTGGCCTTGGCGGTATCGTCGCTCACATCGATGCGGAAATTAACCACGTTGTGATGGGTCTGGCCGCAATTGGACCCCACGCCCATATGGATATGCGCGCCGGCGATCAGCGGTTCTGTGCCCTGCATCAGCCCGTCGGGGCCCAGGGTCGACCGGTAATCCTGCACCGCATCGGTGGTGAATACCTCGGTCAGCCGATCGAAATCCTTGGCGTCGATAATATCGCAATAGTTGCAATAGACCCGCTGAATGTCCCGCTCGTCGTTCAGTTCCTGTAAGCTCAGCATCGCGTTCCCCGTATTCGCTTGAATCCGCATTCAGCCGGAGGTTAGCCGCCGCCTTGCCCTCGGGCAATCAGCTTGGCGCCAGCTGTTCCTTGAAGAAGGACAGTACACGGTCCAGTGCCACCCTTGTGGGCTCACCTTCCTTGTCGATCAGATGATTGGTGACCACGCTGTGCGGCGGATTGCGGCCGGCCGGGTTGGCATATTTGGGATCGATCTCGATCCCCTCGAAGCCGTCGCCGAACTCCTGGCGCAGCCGTTCGAATCGCTCCGCCGGGCAGCCCGGGTCGCCATGGAAGCGCAGCCCGAGTATGCGCGCGCCGTGATTGTCGATCTTGTCATGCGCCGCCGCCAATTCGCGGGGCGATGCGTGCAGCGCGGCCTTAGCCGCCTTGCTGACCGGAAACGGGAGCGAGGGTTGCGACAGGACCGGCGCCATGGTTGGGGAATCGAGCATCATCGCCAGGGCGAAGTTGCCGGTCAGGCACATGCCGATCGCCCCGACGCCGGGACCGCCATGGCGCACATGGGCATGCCGGGCCAGCGCCCGCAGCCAATCGATAACCGGACTGGACTGGTTGGCCGCCAGCACCCTGAATTCCCGGCTAATGCAGGCACGAAAGAGCGAGCTCGCGATATATCCGCCGCTGATAGGGCGCATCGGTGTGCCGAGCAGCAGCGGCATATAGATCGTGAAGCCGGCATCGGCCACCCGCGTGGCGAAGGCTGCAACCTGCGGCGTAATCCCCGGTATCTCATGCATGACGATCACCGCCGGCCCTTCTCCCCGGCGAAAAACCAGCCGCTCGACGCCGTCATGGGTGAATGGCTCAATGGTGAAACCGGGGACGTCCGTCATAGAAATCGCCTCACCTAGGATGGGTCGAGCGTAGCGAAATCTATGATTTGGAATGATAGGTTTCGCTACACTCTACCCATCCTACACCGCAAAATTCGCTATACTGTGGCGCGATTCTAACAAGAGGACAATCGATGGCCAATTTCGAGTGGTTCACCAAGGCGCACCGCTTTGTCTTCCACCATACCCATGGCTGGATCGGCGGCAATCTGGGCGCACCGATGGTGCTGATGTACACGATCGGCGCGAAAACCGGCGCCATGCGTTTGGCGCCGGTGCAATATTACCCGGTGGAACCGGAAGGCATATTGGTCCTCGCCTCCAATAATGGTCAGCCCAAGGCGCCCGGCTGGTACTATAATCTTAAGGCCCATCCCGATATCGACATACTGGCCGGCCGGCTAAAGCGACGCGTCCGTGCCGAAGAACTCAGCGCCAAACGGCGCGCCGAGGTTTGGCCGGAAATGCTCAAGCAGAACCCGCAGATCGCGACCTACGCCGCCAAGGCCGGACGGACCTTACCGATAATGTTGTTGCGGACCGTGAAGACCTACTGAACAATCGCCCGAGATGCAGCGATAAAGCTATTGTCGAAGTAACACATGACGCGAGGCAAAATATTGGCGTCGTCGAATATTTTGCACCCTGCATCGTTGATGAATAGTAATCGAGATCGAATAATATTGCGCTGTCGGCGCACGCTCAGCCGCCCTAAAGGCCTAAATGGTGTCATCGAGATTGCCGAGTTGGAGCTTCGCTGCCCTGAGCCGTCGTTTCAGCGCATCGACATCCATCCGAAAGTCGGACTCTCTCCAGACATGCGGCACATCCTGAAGTCGGTGGAGGCGGCAATCCAGTTCCACCATCTAAGCGATGAACATCGATTTGGATCGACAGAGCCATACCGATTTCAAGCGCATATTCTTCCATAGCAACGAGGCCGGCGCCCCCGGCAAAACGCCGACTCCAGAACGGATATTCTCGAAATCCCGAGAGATTTTGCGGTCAGGGCGCCGTAATAAACGATATAGGAATAGTTGTTTCTGCCATAGCCGTCGGTCCTGATTTTGAAATATGGATCGTATGTTCTCGATGGAAGCTGATTATGCAACGCCGACAAGATGTTGCTGGACACGATAAGATTTTTAAGCAAGCGCTTCATGCGTAATCCAGGTCGAGCGGAGAGTTTAATATCTATCGCCCGGGATTGCCGGCTGCAACCGGACTTTGACATTGGCGGCCACGGGTTGGGTCAGCCAGTCAGCGCCACCGCGTCCTCTGCGACGTCGTCCGTCCACACGGTGAATTTCTCCAGCGTGTTCGGACCGAAGGTCGTGGCGATGGCGACATCCGCCGCGTCACGGCCGCGG
>JAQGIF010000317.1 GCA_028291345.1 Rhodospirillales bacterium
TCCGCTGCTTTTCCGCGAATTCCGTCAAACTCCTGCATTGCGCCAACTCGGTGGGCTCGCTTATCGCCGCACGAAACGACTGCTGCGTGACTTCCCAGAAGGTGTGCTGAACTTCCTGAGCACCCCGTGTAAGCTGGATAAAGGATGACATGAGAGCTTGCATGCGATCCATGGTTTCGCTCGCCGTGTCACGATACAGGATCCCCGCCTTCGCCGCGTCGCGGGTCACATTTTCGGCGTTTTGCTTCAAATCATCCGTAACATCTCGCGTCGCAGACCTTATCGTTTCCACTGTATGATTGGCCGTCTCCCCGATTTTCCGCGGTCCATCAGCGGTTTTGGTCTCCCGCGCGGACTTCCGATGGTCATGCGCAGGCATGCGGTGAGTCTCAACATCGCTCGTTGTTTGCTGGTTAGCCATTCTCGCCTCCAAGGAGTGGGCAAGCCTGCAGAATTGCAGACCTTCGCCCTGGGAACGGGTCAGCTCCGCTGGCTGTTCCAGACAATCCTGGCCGTTCGAACATCGCGCGAGTTTGAAACTGCGGGCTGTCGAAATTTGCCGCATACCAGCGTGCAACCGCTCCGGATTAGCTCAATCGGGGCTGCGTGACCGGTGCTCGGACGAATTTGCAGTACCTCCGAAGAGGAGTCATTGTCCCGATCCTTGACCAGTATTTCATTAACCTGCGACGATAAGCTACTGGCGCAGTATCCTGTGGAGGACCGGCCGCGCATGCTCCAGCGCGCGAGAGTTGGAGGACTGTGGCGATCAACTTAGGCACGCCGGTCACCGTGT
This sequence comes from Rhodospirillales bacterium, assembly GCA_028291345.1. Classification (GTDB taxonomy): domain Bacteria; phylum Pseudomonadota; class Alphaproteobacteria; order BOG-932; family Roseiterribacteraceae; genus BOG-932. Next base: position 797 of record JAQGIF010000317.1, read on the forward strand.
CATCAGTGGAGCGAAAAATCGGCCGCGTTCGACTGCCGCCGGCTTGCCCTCGACGACTTCGTGGCGGGTTTTCTCTCCGTCGCGCCAGAAGCGGATCGCAAATTTCTCCTTTCCCACGGTCAGGTTGGAGAGCATGACATCGGGCAGCCATGCGGGGAGTTCTGGGTCGATATAAAGCTTGCCAGCCGGGGCATCGAGGAAGACGCCCAGCATTGCCTGGAGCAGGGCGAAGGCGGAGCCGGCCGCCCAGGCTTGCGGAACGTTTGCTCCCAGATATTGCACCGGAAAATTCGTGCCATCGCGCTGGTTTCCGGCGAACAGTTCCGGCACCTGGTTGCCCTGGAAGTGGCTTGCTGCGCGACTGATGTCCCGAGCGATCCGAGCGACCTCGTCGGTGAAGCCATAGCGCTTGAACCCCATCGCGATGATCGAATTGTCGTGCGGCCAGATTGAGCCGAGCTGATAGCCCAGCGGATTGAAGGACGGGTGGTTCGATGACAATGTGCGGATACCCCATCCCGACCACATGTCGGGGGCCATCAGCCGCGCCACTACGCGGGCGGCGCGATCCGGCGGTACGATTCCCGACCACAGGCAGTGGCCCGGATTGGATGCAACGGACATCACCCGTTTTTTTTCGCCGTCGAGTGCGAAGGCATAGAACCCAGTTTCTTCGTCCCAAAAGGCTTTATTGAACCGCTCGAACATGACGGACGCCTTGTCGCGCAGCCTATCCGCCTTTGCCTGCTCACCCAGCGCCTCGTAGATCCGCGCCATCCGCAGCCAGGCATCATAAACATACCCTTGGAGTTCGCAGAGCGCCTTCGGTCCCTCCACCTTGGAACCGTCGGCATGCATTACCGCGTCGCCGCTATCCTTCCAGCCCATATTCTCGTAACCGGCCGGCGAACGCGTCTCGTACTCCTGGAAGCCATCGCCGTCGCGATCGCCGTAATTGTCGATCCAGTCGAGGCACGCCTCGGCGGTCGGCAGATGCTGCCGCAGCAGGTCGCGGTCGCCGCTTGCCTGCCACGCGGCATGGAGCGTGATCAGCCATAGCGGCGTCGCATCGGCGGTGCCAAAATAGGGCGTGTGTGGAATCAGCTTGAAATGCGCCAACTCGCCATAACGCAGCTCGTGCATGATCTTGCCGGGTTCGGCGTCGCGATAGTCGTCGGTTTCGGTGGCCTGGAGCTCGCCAAGGATCGCCAGCGTACCGCGGGCGAATTCGGGATAGGTCATGATGTTCTGCAGCGCGACGATTAGGCTGTCGCGGCCGAAAGGGGCCATGAACCAGGGGAGCCCGGCCGCCGGGATGAAGATCATTTGATTGTCACGATCGCGCTGCAGCCGCAGCGCCGCCATATCCTCGATCGCCTGTCGGAAGAAGCGGTAATATTCCTCGTTCGAGGTTGAGATCGTCAGCACACGCTGCTGCCAGTCGCGCAGCGTTTCAGCGTGCCGGCCTTCAGCATCGTGCGCCACGCACTCAGTCTTCGCCGGGAATCGCGTCCGGCAATCGCTGAGGTCGTAGTGAAGGCAGCAATGCCAGCTCTTGCCGGGCGCAAGCTCCACGTCGAAGCTCAGGCGCCCATTGGCATACAACGCCTTGACGTGCGTGGTCCTGATCGTGACCGAACGTTCAAAATCCTGGTTACGATAGCTGTTGGACAGTGTCTGTGCGTCCTGGTCCCACAGCGTCTCGATCTTGCCGCGGCGGACGATCTCGCCAGACTTCACTTCGAACATATCCGCGAAGTCGCAGCGAATGGACAGTTCGAGACTGAAGGATACTAGGGTCGTCCCGTAATTAGTAATGTCCAGGTCCTCGTGCATGCCGCCATCGATCTCTCGGCTGACCGCCAGCGACAGCGTGCGCGCTGGCACTTTCCCGTCCTGAGTCAGGAATTCCCGATTGGTCAGGAATATCCGCGCTGCGTAATAGGCGATGGCGCCGCCATTGAGCAGCATCCAGGGCGTTCCGTTGGTATAGATCGACCAGGCGCTGATTAGCCGCGTGTCGCGGAAGTAGAGGCCCTTATCGGATGGCCAGCCGACCTGACCATCCTCTTCCGAGATCAGGATGGTCTGATCGTGATGGATCGCAATCTGCGGCGGACCAACCTGGACTTTGAAGGGCATCTGGGGTCCTCAGTTTTGCGTGTCAGCCTTCTGATGCCGCGTACTTACAATGCACCGACCGGGCCGTTGCATTACCGGCAATGGTCTTTCTAAAACGGTAACATCACGCGATGATCGAGCCTGCCAGCGTCACGGGTGCCACCACAGGAATATAATGTGGTCTAGTGCCGCGACCGTGTTTAGGGTCTTATTTGAAAGCAACCAACGGTCGAGCTGTTCCGAAGCGGACAATAAAGCCGTCCGGCCGGCCATCAAAAATCAGAGCCGAATCATCCGGATGTATCACGGCCACGTTACCGCGCTTTGCTGTGGCGGAGCACATTCGCCGTCCGATCCGCAGTGGCAGTAGATATATCGGTAAGGATAAGAGTAGTTGCACTCGAGACATACTTCAGGCTGGAATTGACGAGCTAGGGCACGACGTATTTAAATTTGAACACAATCACGTGGAATTAGTGCGAGGCAAGGGAAAAGAAGAGCGAACACTGAATGAGTGTCGCTGATACTCGATGCAGGCAATTCGAGAACTTCGCACCGATTGGCGCAGCGTGATCAGCGCCCAACTATTCCAGCCATCTGCCCCGATTGTGCTCGATGCGCCAGGTCAGGCCGGCGCCCTCCAGCTGCGGCACAAGGGGCCGCCTATCCCGCGCGCGGCATGGCGCCGCTCTGACGATTCATCAGTACCCCAAAAGGGGAATGGCCATTAGTCCCGATGCGTGAGCAATATTTCTCTAATAAGGGGAGGCATGGCATGTTGGAAGAGCTGAAATTCTACCGTCAAATCGAACACGACGACGAGCCGCCCGAGGTCGAGACCTTGACGGTGTCCGAGGAAAGCGGTCGGGTCCGAATATGCATTGATACGGAGGGTCTCGGGTGCAGGGGCACATATAGACTCTCGTGGAAAGAAGAGGCG
>JAQGIF010000333.1 GCA_028291345.1 Rhodospirillales bacterium
CAGTCACTTCCAGCTTGGTCATCTTGGCCGGAGCCGCATTATGCGCGGCCTGGTCGACGATGGTGACAGCCTGAGGCGTCAGGTCCGACTTGTTGAAGTCAAAGAACACCAGATAGCTCTTCGGCACCGACGGCGCGGGGGCGACGACCGGCGGCGGCACGTAAGCCGCGGTGGCCGATTCAGGTTCGGACTCTCCGCCGAAACGATATTTCAGTGAGAAGCCGAACATTTGCGGTTCGTTATAGACAAGCGCGGTGAAGCCTAGTTGGGTATAGAGTGGCAGGACCGCCTGCACATGGGTCGTATCCAGCGCGTTTGTCATAAAGAACGCGGCATCGACCGGGTAACCGAACATGTCAGTCCAATCCACCCGAATATCGAGATTGTCGAAAGATGGGATGATATTGAAGATTTCGGACTTGCCGGTCGCATCGACCGCCGGGGCCACATATTGATGGCCCTCGAAGGAATAGTTGACCGACACGGAGACGTCGCCGATCGACGAGTCCAGCGGCAGGTGGTAGGTGCCTGTCACGCCTACCTGCCACTTGGGCAGGTAGAAGAAAGGCGGCGTTTCGGCATTGGTGAACACCGCCGGATATTTGTCGTAGTGCGAATAGAGGTAGGAGGCGTGCGGCGAAATCTCCACACCCGTGATCGGAATCGCCGTCACTTCCAACTCGGCACCCTCGAGCGTGGCGCTGGCGGCGTTGGTCTCGAGAGACGCCGCGGTCGGCGGACCGTTCGGGTCGCTCGGATTAGGCACCGAAACCAGCTGCTGAACCTGGATCGCCTTATAGTCGGTATGAAACAGGTCGCCATTGGTCCGGAAATGGGCGCCCATCAGATCCCAGTCCACCTTGGCGCCGATTTCGACGTCGGTGACATGTTCGGGCTTCAGGGATTGGAACGCTGCGGGCACCTGGGGATTGGTGCCGCCTGGACGGTACGCGTTGCCCGCGCGGACATAGATCAGCGTATTGGGATCCAACTGCTCGTCCAGGCTGACGTTCCAGCCATAGGCGCTGAAATGCGCGTTCGAACCGGCGGCGCAGTTACGGTCGAAGAAATCGATCGGCGCGCAATTGTTCGGCGAACCGTCGGGATTGCGCGTCACGCGGTCGACGTTCTTATACCCATGTTCCTGCAACGACTGGTAATCGAACGTATAGCGATAGCCGGCCGTCAGGCGCAGCCCGGATACATAATCGCCGAGGTCATAGATGCCGTGAGCGAAGACCGCCTGACTGCGGTTCGTCTCGTGGAAATGATAAATAGAGAGGCCGCCAAGCGCCGTCGAGGGATCGGTGTTATAGCCGAGCGGGTGGTCAAATTCGAGAAAACCGCCCAGTACCCAGGCCAGTTTTTCGTTCAACGCCCGTCCCTGCAGCTGGAATTCTTCGGTGTATTGGACCGAATTGTCGTTCCAGCCGTTATTGTTGATCGGATCGCCGATATTCAGAATCGGCAGCGCACTGCTGTTGTCGTCGTTGGAGGTCAGCTGCTTGAATATCCGCGCCGCCGCGACGTTCTTGATCGTCAGATTGTCGGAGACATCCCAGGTCGTCGTATTGGTGAAGCCATAGAAATAATCCTTGCCGATACCCGGCGTGGAACGGCCGGTAACCGCGCGAACGCCGAGCGCTTTCTGCTGGGCGAGTAAAGCACCGGCGTTCGGGAAGAACGAAAACCCGCCAGCGGCGATTGCTGCCCCGACGGTCGCCCCTGCCGTGGCCGGATTGAAAAGGCCGGACAAAACCGGGCCCCGACCCAAGGTCAGCGGCAGGCTGAAGCCCGGCGCAAGCGGGATTTGGGCAAATGTGAAGCCCAAATTATAGAATGTGGGTATCGTGGCCGATCCGTTTGTGTGCTGGTAATAGCCGTCATACAGGAAATAGTTCTCGAGATCCTCGGTCGGCCGCAAGGTAACACCGACGCGCCAGGAATAATAATCCCGGTTGTCGTAATCCTTGCCATTCGAAATGTCCTTGGTATAGCCGTCGCGCTGTTGCGACTGGCCGGCGATACGGACCATCAACTTATCCGCGATAATCGGGATATTGACGGCGCCCTCGAACTCTCGGTCGGAATAATTGCCGAATTTTACCTGGGCATAGCCTTCGAATTCGTTGGTCGGCTTCTTGGGCTCCAGCGAAATCAGGCCGCCGATCGAGTTCTTGCCGAACAGAGTGCCCTGCGGTCCTTTAATGACTTCGACATTGTCGAGGTCATAGAAAAATCCGGTCGACGTACCGTGCGTAATGCCGTTGGTCGGATTGTAATCGACGCTGCCCAACGGCACGTCCGCGAAATAAATCACCGATCCCGGCAGGCCGCGAAGCCGGATCTGACCAGAATAGAACGCGTTGGCGTCGGACTGGTTCTGGTTCGACGCGAGCGACGGCACATTCTTGGCGAGATCCGAAATCTGCAATATGTGCTTTTCTTCCACGTCCTTCTGGCTGAACGCGGTAATCGCGATCGGGACGGTCTGCACGCGCTCTTCCTTGCGCCGCGCCGTCACAACGATTTCTTCCAGCCCGTTCGTGCCGGATGACGCCGCCGGCTGGTCAGTCTGTGCCACGGTGGTGCGCGCGCCGGCAAAGCCGAGGATAGCCGCGGTCGCGCAAAGCGCGAGCCTGAAACGAGCTGACATGTTTCCTCCCTGATCAGATGCCCGTTGGGGGCATTTCATAAAATTTATGTATTAACCGCTTTATAGCGGTACTTTAATGATTGCCGATTCATCTTCGGCTAAAACTATATGGGGGTCAAGGATTTAACCGCATTCAGATTTCCGGCGGGTTGAAATCATGCATTCGGACTATTCCGGCCAAACTACCGGCTTGGGCGTCGATTTCGCCGCGACGTTACTGCGCCACAATCGCGGTGCGGAGCGCCAGGGGATTGCCGATCAGGCGTAGCGGCTCGTAACTGGAGCCCGTGCCACGGATCAGGATCGTGCCGTAGTTGAAGATGCGCCCCAAGATCGACTGCACGACATCGACCGTTTCAACCTTGTTCATATTCATCTCCATCGTCCGCCGCCGCACAAAGCCTTCCTTGAAGATGATGCGGCGATCGGTGACGACGATTTCGGTGGTGACCCGGCGAAGCCAGGCCGACAACAGCAGGAGAAGCCCGAAAACAACGAAGGCCGCCGCCACCGCTTCGAGCACGATCGACACTGAATCGCCGTTGGCCGCATCTGTGGATGATCTGAGATGCAGAAAATCGAGGCCAGCCAAGGTTGCGAGGAGCAGGCATATCCAGGCCTTGAGATAAATCGCCCAATGTAGTCTGCCGACAGTGCGAACCTGTTCGTCGGGCAGCAGCACCTTGGTGTAATAGGCCATCGGATCCTCTTAATATCGCCGGCTCATCAGAGAACACGGTTTCCGCCGGCGAGCAAACAGCGTTCGATGATGTTTAGAATTCAGCTTGAACGGCAAACTTCATGACTCCACATGTTGTGGCCGCGGCCGAGTCGGCCGTGTAACGTTCGCGGAACGCGCACCATATATTGATCGTTTTCGGTTTGTCAGACCGGAACGGCGCCGACTCCACTTCGCGTCGGCAGTTTAGAGGCGGCAAAACACAATATCTTGACGCCGCCTCCGAGTCTTACGCGGAACGTTCCGGCATCACCACATCATATTGAATATGCGGCACATCCGCCGACTTCCATATGAGAGCGTCAGGCGTGAAGGACGTTTTGATAACACCCTTGCGGCAAGACACTCAAAGGACGATCTAGCATTCCATGATTCCCTATTCCGTACTCGACACGACGCCGGTCATTCAGGGTGGCGACGCCACCCAGGCCTTCCGCAACACGCTGGATCTTGCCCGCCATGCCGAGCGCTGGGGCTATCTTCGCTATTGGCTGGCGGAGCATCACAACATGCCGGGTATTGCCAGCGCGGCGACGTCGGTCGTGATCGGCCATGTCGCCGGCGGCACCTCGACCATCCGGGTCGGATCGGGCGGAGTGATGCTGCCGAACCATGCGCCGCTGGTAATCGCCGAGCAGTTCGGCACGTTGGCCTCGATCTATCCCGGCCGCATCGACCTGGGGCTGGGGCGGGCGCCGGGCACCGATATGCGCACTGCCCAGGCGCTGCGCCGGAATATGTCGGGCGGCGACACCTTCCCGCAGGACGTACTGGAGCTGCAATCCTATTTCCGTCCGGCCGAACCCGGACAGCTGGTCCGCGCCGTTCCTGGGGCGGGATTGGATGTGCCGATCTGGCTATTGGGCTCCAGTCTGTTCAGCGCCGAACTGGCGGCCTATCTGGGACTGCCCTTCGCCTTCGCCTCGCATTTCGCGCCGGACGCGATGATGGAGGCGCTCCATCTCTATCGCGGCCGGTTCCGGCCGTCGGCCCAACTGGAACGGCCCTACGCCATGTTGGGGCTGAATATTTGCGCTGCCGACACGGACGCGGAGGCCGCCCGGCTATTCACCTCGCTGCAGCAGCAATGGACCTTGTTGCGCCGAGGCAGCCCCGCCGCCCTGCCGCCGCCGGTCGATACGATGGAGGGGCGCTGGTCCGCGATGGAAAAGGAAGGACTGCAGCACGCCCTCTCCCGCGCCATTGTCGGTTCGCCGGAAGCCGTGCGCAGGGCGCTGACCGCCTTCATCGCCGAGACCGGGGCCGACGAGATCATGATGACCAGCCAGATCTACGACCATGCCGCGCGGCTGCGCTCGTTCGAGATCGTTGCGCAAATTGTAACTCAAATCCGCGACAGCCAGGCCTGATTCCAGCCTGGACGCCCTAAGCCTTCTAGCCCATGATCCGCGATAAGAAAATCGCGGGTAGGGATGGATGTATTTCACCTATTGGATGGCCACGGCGTTCCTGCCTTATGCCTGCGCCGGCTATGCCAAGGCGGGCAGCCGCGACAATCATACGCTGCCCCTTTAGGCCGAAACTCTGGCCGGCATCTTCGTCGCCGCCCGGATCCTCTACACATTCACCTATTTCACCGACCGGGCGCCTATGTCGCCGACCGATCGATCCTGCGGACATTGCTGTTCATAATCGGCGCGCTGTGCATCGTGGGGCTTTTCGTCAGCGCGGGCATCGCCTAAAGCTGTCACGAACTTACCCAGGGGAAATAGAATGCCATCCGAAGCGTCGATGAAGGCCGTATTGCAAGCCTATCTGGACAATTTTAATGCCGGTAATCTGGACGGGCTGACCGGCCTGTTTGCCGACGATGCCATTGTCGAGGACCCGGTGGGCGCCCCGGCCCATAACGGCAAGGCCGAGATTCGCGCCTTTTACGAAGATGCGATGAAGAACGGCGCTATCCTGTCGCTGTCCGCGCCGATCCGCGGTTCGCACGGCAATGCTGCGGCGATGGCGTTCGAGGCGAAGGTCGGCCCGCTGACCATCCGCATCGTCGATGTCATGACCTTCAACGCGGCCGGCAAAATCACCAGCATGAAGGCCTATTTCGGGCCGGAAGATTTCATCCAGGTCTGACGCCTGTATGGATGGTCGCGGACCGGCATGCCGCGCAAGCTGTTGCCGTGCCGACAGCCAAACTGTAACGTCGTTCCAACATTAATAATCAGACCATAGAGGGGATTTCGGGAAATGAAGACAGCTCTTTTTGCCGTGGCCGTCGCCGCACTTTCGTTTTCGGGCGCAGCCTTTGCCGATGACGTGACCGGCGCATGGAAAGTCACCGGGGACGTCGTCGGCAACGCACTGGAGACCGTCTGCACCTTCGCCGGCACGGCCGACAAGACCACCGCGAGCTGCGTCAACAAGGAAGGCCAGGCCGCCGCAGCCACCCCGGCCAAAGTGACAGGCAAGGATGTGACATGGGACTGGGATGCCGGCCAGGCGACACTGACCTTCAAAGGCACGATGGATAACCCTAAGACCATGAAGGGCGACATCGAAGTGCAGGGCGTCACCGGCAGCTTCACCGCCGCCAAGCAGTAAGTCACTACTGAGAAATGGCCAGATGCTGGATCAGGAACTGGCCATTTCGACTGTCCGCACATGCTCCGGCCGCACGCCGATACCGATGATGCGCGCGGGGAGCTGGCGCAACAGTGGAAATCTCCCCAGCAGTTTCATGATCAGCGGTGGCGACATGGGTTTTGTCCCGGCCAGAACACGCTTGATTACACGGCGCTGTATGAAAATCTGCCCGGACTGAATGACATGCGCCGGAAAGGCGCGTCGGGATTGAACCCGCTTCAGGTCATCCGGCCTAACCGCTCCGGCGCGCAGTTTTTCGGCCAGGATGTTGGCGGTGGCCACCGCATCCTGGATGGCGAGATTGATGCCCACCCCGCCGACCGGCGACATAGCATGCGCAGCATCGCCGATACAGAGCAGACCGGGCCGCGCCCATTCGTTCAGCCGATCGACCGAAACCGTCAGCAGTTTGACGTCGTTCCAAGTCGCGACCTGATTTGTGCGATCGGCGAGGAACGGCGCCAGCTTTAAAAGAGTAGCGCGAAAATCCGGCAGGCCCTTGGCCAGCACTTGTGCATACGACCCTTTAGGAATGACGAACGCGCACTGCCAATGATTGCCGCGATTGATCATCACGAAAATCCGGCCGGGATCGAATCGGCCGATCGTCTCCACCGAATCGTCAGGGCGGCGCGGCAGAGCAAACCACAGCACGTCCATCGGCGCACCCAGATCCTGAATGGTGAAGCCGGCCTTTTCGCGCACCGTCGAATGCCGCCCATCGCAACCGACGGTAAGCGCAGCACGGACCGTCAGCGGCCCATCCGGCGTTTGCGCGCGCACGCCGCAGACCCGGCCATTTTCTTCGATCAGGTCGGTCACCTCGGCCCGCATGCGCAGATCGAAGCCCTCGAACCGGCCCGCCTGGGCTGCCAGGAAATCGAGGAAATCCCATTGCGGCATGAGGACGACAAAGCCCCAGCGCCGGCTTAAGGACCGAAAATCGGCGATCGGCACGGAAAATTCGCCGACCTGACCGCGCAACTGCTCGGCCTTTTGATGCGGCAGCGCGAGCAGGGCGTCCAGCAGACCCAGCTCGTCCATGATGCGCAGCGTCGAAGGGTGGATCGTGTCGCCGCGAAAATCCCGCAGGAAGTCCGCATGCTTTTCCAACACTGCGACCGAGACACCGGCCCGCGCCAACAAAAATCCCAGCATCATGCCGGCAGGACCGCCGCCGGCTACGCAGCATTCGACGGAAAGGAAGGTTTCGTTGCTGCTATCCATGCAGATCCTTGGCGCCCTTGGCCATGAAACCGACGGCCTCGGCACGCGGTGCGCTGCTCATGAAGCGCGCCGCCTCGGCCTTGCCGCCGACATTCCATATGGGACCCTCGGCCAGATGGGCAAACCCTTCATCGGCAACCGCATCGGGTTCGTCGGGCGGAAATTCGGGGTTGTTCATGTTGAGGCCAAGGCGGTCCATGGCGGGCGTGCGCGTCAGCCCCATGATCAAGCCCAGCACATGCACATTATGCGGCTTCAGCTCGTACCACAGCCCCTCGGCCAAGGTACGGCTGTATGCCTTTCCCGCCGAATAGACGATTTCGTCCGGCGCGCCGGCATAGCCCGCCATCGAGCCCACCAGGATGATGCCGCCGCGCTCACGCCGCCGCATCGCATCGCCAAAATGATGGGCCAGCATCGTCGGAGCCACGACGCCCAGCCGCACCATGCGCATCGTCTCGTCAACCGTGTCGTCGAGGAACGGCGAGAAGTGCGAAACCGAGCCCGCGTTATAGATCATCAGGCCGACATTGATACCGGCGGTTGCTGCCTTGACCCGCTCGAGCATATCGGACTCAGTCAGATCCTGCACCAGGGTCCGCACCTGGACGGCGCCGGCTTTTCGGATTTGCCCAGCAAGCGCCTCCAGCGGCTCCGCCTTGCGTGCGACGAGCACGAGGTTAATACCCTGTGCCGCCAGCTTGAGCGCGAAACTTTCGCCGACACCCTCCGACCCACCGGCGATGAGGGCCCACGGCCCGTATTGCTCCGCGAACATCGCGTATCCTCCTGCTGATTATTGCTTCGCATTAACCCGATACTAGCCGAGCGAACGGCGTTTTCCGAGCCGCCAGATTTCAGCGCCCGGAAGCGAAAATGAGCAGCAATGGGGAGTTAGCGGCAAACAAGACAAGTAAGCCGCAAAAGGGCGCGTACAAGACGCTGCCGAAAGAACCGCCCCAGGCAAGAGGCCGGCTAACTTATTAACTGCCCAGCCTTAAAAGCCGGGCGCTCAGAGCTGCCACCGGCTGCATCCGCTGGGGACGCAACCGGCAACAAAGATCCGAAAATCAGGCGCTCTGCAGGTCGACCGCTGAGCTTTTGCCTTCACGGCCCTGTTCGATCGAGAACGTGATCTTCTGTCCCTCCATCAGCGAACGCATGCCGGCGCGCTCGACGGCGGAAACATGGACGAAAACGTCTTTCGAACCGTCATCCGGTTGGATGAAGCCATAGCCCTTGGTGGCGTTGAACCATTTTACTGTGCCTGACGGCATTCGAGAGTCTCCCGCATAGTTGCAACCAGCCGATCAGCTGACTGGATCAAATTTCTTGTGGGGAGAACCGGCTCATCCGAGCCGAAGCAGCGGTGATAACGGGGCAGACCCTACGGAATTTGAGTCATCTCCCTTGTAGGCCCGTTCCGGCAATCTTGCAACAAAACCTTTGCGTAGGGCCGATTTACGTCCCGCGGGAGGCAAAAATCCCATGGGGTAATCCGATAGGGCTGTAGAATAGGGCGTATAGATACGAACGCCGAGGCAGTCGTAGGACCAGTCGATCAGTTTGACGCGATGAACGCCTTCTCTCATCTTCTACCCAGTACACACCGACAGTTTCTCCGGGACCCATATTAGCCAACAGGTTATGCGATGACCGACCTCACCGATATGCAGAACGAAGCCATGGAGCATGCGGAGCACAGCAGGCATGCAGCCGAATCTGGCGATCCGATGACCCTCCAGGTGACCTTATCGATCGCGGTCATGGCCGTGATCGCCGCCTTCATCGGGGCGCTCGGTGAAACCGAGGCATCACATACATTCGTTGAAAAGAACGATGCCGTCCTGTCCCAGGCCAAGGCATCGGACACCTGGGGCGCCTATCAGGCGGAAAGCATCAAGCGCCATATCTATGACGTGGGCTCGGCGATGTCCGCCCCGCCGGATGTCGTGGCGCGGCTGAAGGGCGAGGCGGACAAATACGCCAAGGAACAGCCGGACACCCAGGCTCAGGCCAGACAGTTCGAGGCTCAGGTAGTTGCCTATAACGAGAAGGCGGAAACGCATTTTGCCCGCCACCATATCCTCACTATCGCTGAGGGCATCGTTCATGTCGCCGTCGCTGGCGCGTCGATCGCTCTACTGGCCCGCAGACGATCGATCTGGCTGACCGCGCTGGCGCTGACCGCCATCGGCATGATCGTCGCGGGCGTGGCCTATATCGCCTAGCGCATCGGGGTAAAACCCCTCGGCGACGGCAGGTTCCTCAGGACTTGCGTATGTATCGCGGTTATCATTGATTCAACGCACTGAACCTTGGAGATGGACGATGCGGTCCCAAACGCCTTTCGGAAAAGGGGGTCTTTCCCTGTTAGCGATTACCCTCTTGCTGCTGGCCGCGGCGCCGGCGGCGTGCGCCGAGGAGGCGCCGCTGGCGGTTCGGCTGGTCGATCAGTTCAACGCGATGTTCGGCGCCCATCCCGGCTTTCGGGCAAACCATGCTAAGGGCGCCGTGTTCGAAGGCACCTTCACGCCGGCCCCGACAGCGAAGGCGCTGAGTAGCGCCGCGCATCTGCAGAGCACGCCGGTTCCGGTGATCGTGCGCTTCTCGAATGGCGGCGGACTGCCCGATATGCCAGACACCCATCCGTCCTATCGCACGCGCGGCATGGCGATCAAATTCCACCTGCCGAGCGGATCGGACACCGACATCGTCGCTATCTCCACTAACGGCTTTCCCGTGTCCAACGGCGAGGATTTCCTGGCGCTGCTGAAGGCCGTCTCGGCGAGCGGTCCCGGCGCCCCGAAGCCGACGCCGCTGGAGACGTTCCTCGCGGCGCACCCGGTGACGGCAAAAGCCGTATCCGTGCCGCAGCCGATCCCGGCCAGCTATGCGACCCAGGCCTATTTCGGGGTGAACGCCTTCAAATTCACCAATGCCGAGGGTGCGTCCAAGTTCGGGCGCTATCGCGTCATTCCGGAAGCCGGCGAATCCTATTTGAGCGACGCCGACGCGGCCAGGCTGCCACCCAATTTCCTGTCCGACACGGTGCGCGAGCGGGTCAAGACCGCGCCGGTCAAATTCAAGCTGCTGGTACAGTTGGCCGAGCCCGGCGACGCAATCACCGACGCCACGGCAGTCTGGCCGGATTCGCGGCCGACGGTCGAATTGGGTGAGATCGCCATCACTACGGTCGACCCGGATAGTCTGGGCCACGAGAAGAAACTACTGTTCGTCCCGACCAACGTGACCGCCGGGATCGTCCCTTCGGACGATCCGATCATCGCGTTGCGCGCCCAGGCCTATGGCGTGTCGTTCGCGCGCCGATCGAAGTAATCGCCGGAAATAGCGGGCGGAAATAACGAGCGCTCACGCCGGCGTGTCAGTCGGCGCCGACCGCTATACCCGACAGGACGGACTTGCAGCCCTCCGACAGCTTATCCTTGTTGGCCGTCATGCATTTCAGACGGTCGCCGCCCGGCTTGCTTTCCGCGCAATATTTCGCCGCGTCCAGCGTGCAGGCTTCGCGCGCGGTCGAGGTCGCCATCAGTTCGCCCTTGCAACCTTCCGACAAGTCGGCCTTATGATCCTTCAGACACTGCACACGACCGCCGTCGCCTTGCGGAAGACCGGCGCAATATTGCTCGAAATCGGCTCTGCAGGCGCTACGCAGGCCGCCGCGCTCCCCTTCCTGGGCCAACGCAACCTGTGCGCAGCCCAGGACCATCATCGCCGTAGCGGCCGCCATCGTCATCTTCATCTGTCCGCTCCCGTCTCAGATCGCCATGTGGCCTAACCCATGTTGCAAACACTTCCAGCCCTGCGCCGGTTCGGAGGTACCTTGATTTATTCAACGGATAGGCGCATCTACCCGTCAACGCATCGCGCCGATTCGGCCGCGATCCGTGTTTCGCGATCGCGCGAACCGGTGCAGCGCTCGGCCTCCGAGCCACGCTCCGCTGCGTTTCGAAACAACCCATCCTAACAAATCGCCCATCCGGCACGCGCGCGGAACGGCACCTTAGGCGCGCGCCAGATGCGGGAGAACCGTGAGTCCGGCGCGTGAACCGGACTCATATGACTATTTCTTTGTTTTCAGAACTCGCCCTTCGTCCCGAACTGCAGCAGGCGCTCGCCGACCAGGGCTATTCGACCCCCACGCCGATTCAGGCGCAGGCGATTCCGCATTTGCTCGAAGGCCGCGACCTGCTGGGCATTGCTCAGACCGGCACCGGCAAGACCGCGGCCTTTACCCTACCCATCCTGCAAAAGCTGGCCGATGCCGGTATCCGGCCCCGCCCGGGCCAGGTGAAGGCATTGATCCTGACTCCGACCCGCGAACTGGCGATCCAAATCGACGACAGCGTCAAGAATTACGGCGCGCATCTGAAGCTGAAGCATGCCGTAATTTTCGGCGGCGTCGGACAGGGTCGGCAAGTCGATGCCCTGCAGCGCGGGCTGGATATATTGGTTGCCACGCCAGGCCGCCTGCTGGACCTTATGAACCAACGCCACGTCCGCTTTGACGATCTGTCGGTCTTCGTCCTCGACGAAGCCGACCGGATGTTGGACATGGGTTTCATCAACGATGTGCGTAAGATCGTGGCGACACTGCCGAAGAGCCGGCAGACGCTGCTGTTCTCGGCCACCATGCCGCGCGAGATCGCCGATCTGGCCGCCAAGCTGCTGAACAATCCGACCCGGGTCGAAGTCACGCCGCAGGCGACGACGGTCGAGCGGATCGGCCAGCATGTGATCCATGTACCGATGGCGCAGAAGCGACACGTCATGGTCGATCTCCTGGCCGATCCGTCGATGACTCGCGTCATCGCCTTTTCCCGTACCAAGCACGGCGCGAACAAGGTGACCGACCATCTAAACGCGGCGGGCATTACGTCAGCCGCCATCCATGGCAACAAGTCGCAGGGCGCTCGCCAAGCCGCACTGGAATCGTTCCGCGCCGGCAAGGTGCGGGTGCTGGTCGCGACCGACATCGCGGCGCGCGGCATCGATATCGACGGCATCTCGCATGTCATTAATGTCGACCTGCCCAACGTCTCGGAGAGCTATGTCCACCGCATCGGCCGCACTGCGCGCGCCGGTAAGGACGGCATCGCGATCTCGCTGTGCGACACGGAAGAACGTGCCTTCCTGCGCGATATCGAAAAGCTGATCGGCCAGCGCGTTCCTGTCATGGAACTGCCGACCGCGACCCCGCGGATCGCCACCCCGGCTCCGCAGCGCCCGGCACAGCCGCAGCGCCGCCCGCAGCATAAGCGCCCGGAGGGACATCGCCCCGAAGGTCATCGGCAGGATGGACGCCAGGGCGCAGGTCCGGGGCAGAATCGCGCGGCTCAGGGAGCCAATCGCAATGCGCCGCAGGGCGACCGGAATCGCCCGGCGCGCGTCAACGGTCCACGCGGCTAAATCTACCAAACCGGCGCAACTTTCGCCAAAATCGGTGTGTTGATTGACGTTGGGCGGGGTCTATGATCCCGCCCAACGGATATCTGGGGGATGACATGCCGAAATCCGCACTGCCTTACGCCGCCTTCATGCTTCTGACCGGGTTGGCGGGAGCAACCGCGTCGACGGCGGCGGACGTTCGAAACGGCGCCGACGCCTATGGCGACTTCACGAAAGACGCCCCCGGAGTCCGCCGCCATATCGCCGCGGGCAATATACCTGCCCCCTATGGGACGGACATCAAAGCCAACTTTCCGTCAATCGCCGCCGTTCCCCCTGGAACCACGCCGCTTGTACCGGCAGGCTTCAAGGTCGAGCCTTTCGCCGAATTGAAAAAACCGCGGGTGATCCGGGTCGCGCCGAACGGCGACATCTTCATCGCCCAGACGGCAATCGGCCAAGTCAGCGTTTTACGCGCCGCCGATGGAGCGTCGAAACCCAACCGGACCGAAATCTTCGCCTCGGGTCTGTCCGGCCCGTTCGGCATCGCTTTTTATCCCGCCGGGCTCGATCCGCAATTCGTCTATGTCGCGAATAGCGGTTCGGTCGTCCGCTTCCCCTATAAGAACGGCGACATGAAGGCGAGCAGCCCGCCCGAGACGATCATCGCTGAGATTCCCAGCGGCGGCGGCCATTCGACGCGCGACATCGCCTTTTCGCCGGACGGCGGGCGTCTCTATATTTCGGTCGGATCGCGCTCGAACGTCGGCGAAAACATCGACAAGGCAGAGACAGTGCAAATTCCAGCCGTCGAGAAGGAGCGCGGCCTGGGCGCGGCCTGGGGCGACGAGGCGTGGCGCGCCGACGTGCTGGTCACCAGCCCTGATGGCAAGGCCGGCCTCAAAAGCTTCGCCAACGGCATCCGCAACTGCGCCGGTGTGGCGGTGGAACCCAAGACCGGCGACCTGTGGTGCGTCACCAACGAACGCGACTCGCTGGGCGACAACCTGCCCCCGGATTATGCGACGCGGGTTAAGCAGGGGAGGTTCTATGGCTGGCCGTGGTATTATATCGGCAACCATGAGGATCCCCGCCTCAAAGGCGAGCGGCCCGACCTAGCGGACAGGGTCACCGCGCCCGATGTGCTGATCCAGCCTCATTCGGCGCCGCTGCAGATCAGCTTTTATACCGGGCAGCAATTTCCGGCGGAGTATCGCGGCAGCGCCTTCGTCACCTTGCACGGATCGTGGAACCGAACCAACCTAACCGGATACAAGGTCGTGCGCGCGATTCTGACGAACGGCCAGCCGACCGGTGAATACGAGGATTTCCTGACCGGCCTGGTAACGAGCGACGGCGCGGTCTGGGGCCGGCCGGTCGGCGTCGCGATGGCCCATGACGGCGCATTGCTGGTCGGCGAAGATGGCAACGGCATGATCTGGCGCGTCACCTATCAGGGCGGAGCGCAAACTCCGGACGGAGCTCCAGGGAAGTGACGGCTCGCTAACGGTTTTTCAATCTATGAGTACCGAGAGCGCCCCGATATCGGAACCCGCCTTGCCGACGGCGGGATCGAATCGGTCATAACCTCTTGCAGGGCCGCGGCCCGAGCGTCGGCGCCATATAGGCCGAGGGTTCTTTTGAGCTCAGTGAGCTTGGCCATGCCGACCGAACGCATTGCCACCGCTTCATTCGATATCGACTGTGCGGTGGATTCGCTACAAGCCGGTCCAATTGGCCGGGTATTCGTTCGATGGCGGCATTATACGGACCCAGATACGCCTCCCGCTCGGTCAGTAGAAAGCCGCGCTGACGCGTTTCGGCACCTTCCAGCAGTTCGATCGAATGCACTGAAATATGCCTTCCCCCGAGGCAAAAGGCGGGACGATCCGGATCGGGCTGAAGCTGTCGGACGGCGGTCGCGCGGTCCTGACCATCGAGGATAACGGAGCCGGCTATGCCGAGGATGCCGCGCCAAAAGGAACGGGCATGGGAACGTTGATCATCGGCGCGATGGCGAAGACATTGCAGGGCTCGGTGGAGCCGCAACCGGCCCAAATCGGGTCGCGGCCGATTCTATCGTTTCCGATGGTCTAGCGTTGCTGAGGATTAGCGTTTCCGGCGATACGGGTTGACGGCGTCGCGCGTGGCGCGGACATGCCGCACGCCATGCGCGACGATAAGGGTAAGCGTGGCGAGCAAGGACAATGCCGCGGCGGCCAGAAGCCCGTGGAAAATCCAGAGCTGTCGGGTCGTCACATAGATATTGTACCAGGCGCCGCGAGGCCCCTGGACGATAGCCTCGATCTGTCCAATCAGGGGATTGGGATGCAGCGGCGCATCCTCAGCCAGCATCATGCCGTACTGGACGCCGGCAATATCCAGCGCACAGAACAGGAAAAACAACAGTCCGACCCACTCGCGCAGGTTTTTGACCGACGGATCCAAGTTGCACCTCCCGCTTACAAAGCTAGGCGCTAAATTCCGACAATCAAGGCAAGCCAGCGCCGCGTTTAGCCTTTGGCGGACTCAAGCCACTCGTCCATCATCACAGGCGCGAGCGGGGGTGCGATGAGATAGCCCTGCGCCTCGTCGCAGTTCCATGCGGCGAGCATGTCATAGGCCTCGTGATTCTCGATGCCCTCTGCAACGACGCGATAGCCCAAGTCGTGCGCCATGGCGATCACGCCATGCACCAGTTTTTGGTCATGCTCGCTGACGGCTAGCGACTTGATGAAGGACTGATCGATCTTCAGCACCGTAGCAGGAAGCTGTTGCAGGTAGGATAGGCCGCTATAGCCCGTGCCGAAATCGTCAATCGCGATTGCGACCCCCATCTCCTTGAGCACGCGGAGTTGATCGAGAGCTCGCGCGCTGTAGCTGACGAGCACGCTCTCAGTGAATTCGATCTGGATCATCCCGGCACCGACGCCATGCCGATCGAGGACGGAGGCCAACGTTTCGGCGAAATCGCTCTCTTCGAGGTTCCGCATCGAGATGTTGATCGAAATTTTTGGGAACCGTCCGGTCTTAACCCATTCCGCGAGCTGTCCCATCGCGGTATCGAGAACCCAGGCGGTCAGCGGACGGATCAAGGCCGTCCCTTCGGCCAAAGGTATGAACTCCGCCGGGCCCACGTCGCCCAGCGTCTTGTGGCGCCACCGCAGGAGCGCCTCGGCGCCGGTGCATCGCCCCGATGCGAAATCCACCACCGGCTGATAGAGCAGCCTGAAATCGGCGGATCCAGTCAGTGCATCGCGCATGTCGTTGATCAGCCGGAAACTGCGCGCATGGGCGCGATCACCCATTTCGGTGTAGAGCGCCAGGCATCGGCCAGTTTTGCGCGCATCGTCGGCGGCGTTGAACAGGCGACGCATGATATCGCGTGGATTCTCGACGGCTGAGAGCGCGAAGACATATACGCCCATCACCGGATCCAGATTAACCGGAACACCGCAAAACAGAAGCGTATTGCGTAGGCTGCCATCGAGCCTCTCGGCCAGCGCCTCGATCCCTACAATCGCCGATTGATCCAGCAGGACGAGACAACGGGTCGGCCCGACATGATAGATCTGGATCTCGTCGCCGAGCGTCCGGCGGATCGCCTCGGTTGCGCTGCGGATCAGTTCCTCCGCATAGGCCGCGCCCAGAACGCGCAATCCGTGCGTGATCTGCTGCGGCGACGCCAGCTCGATCAGCAGCCCGACCGTCTGCCGCTCGGGCTGGCGTCTGGCGAGATCTTCGAGATCTTCGAAAAACTGATATTCGTTGGGATAGCCGCTGGTCGGATGAATACGGCCGATCGTGTTCTGCACCTCGATCTGGGTCATGACCATCGCCGCCAGATCGACGAGTAGGTGGCGCTCATCATCAGTGACGGTCCGGGGTTTGTCATCGACGACGCAGAGCGTGCCCAGCGCATAGCCCGTCCGCGTGATGAGCGGCGCGCCGGCATAGAAGCGAATTCCGGCATTCGCGAGGATGCTATCCTTGAACCTATCGTCCGCTAGCATGTCCCGCACGACGAACACCTCGTCGGCATAAATGGCGTAACTGCACGGCGCCTCGCCGCGCGGAATTTCAGCGAGGTCAACGCCAAACCGCGACTTGAACCATTGGCGATCATTATCGGTCAGCGAAATCGTGGAAACTGGCGCGCCAAGCAGACGGCTGGCGAGACGAGTGATCCGATCGAAGCTTTCGCTCGGCGCGGTGTCGAGCAGACGCAGATTGCGCAGTGCGTTCTGGCGCGCCGCCTCATTCTCGATGATTACGCGTTGCATATCGTCGCTCTATCTCATTTGCAGGCCGATTTTGGAAGACTTTGGAGTGCAAAGTCTCACACCGTCATCCAGCCTTTTCCGCCGCGACGACGAAGCTGTCCATGACCTTCTTCGACCCCGCTTGGTCGAACGCGATTTCGAGCTTGTCGTTGTCGACCGCCATCACCGTGCCATAGCCGAATTTCTGATGGAAAACCCTGGCGCCGGTTGCGAAAGGCGAGGACGGCCGAGCCCGCGGCTTAACCTCGAAGGCATGGCCGTCGATGATCGGAAAGGTGCGGGCAGGCGGCTGCGCACCGGCCCGGGGCAGGCGATAGCCGGCATCGCGCGCCCAATCCGAAAAGCCGCCGCGAAAGCCGCCTTGATCGGCGAACGGCGCGGGTTCGTCCGCCACCTCGATATTGTCCGGCGGCAATTCATCGATGAAACGCGACGGGATCGTCGAGGTCCAGCTGCCATAGACGCGGCGCGAATGGACATAGCTGATGAAGGCGCGCTGCCGCGCGCGGGTAATGCCTACATAGGCGAGGCGGCGTTCCTCCTCCAACCCGGCGATACCGTTTTCATCCATCGACCGCTGGCTGGGGAACAGCCCTTCCTCCCAGCCGGGCAGGAATACGACATCGAATTCCAGCCCCTTGGCACCGTGCAAGGTCATCAAAGTCGCCATGTCCCCCTCGGCGGAATCCTGCGTTTCCATGACCAGGCTGACATGCTCCAGGAACCCGCCCATGGTTTCGAAATCAGCCATGGCGGTAACCAATTCCTTCAGATTCTCCAGCCGGCCCGGCGCCTCGGGCGTCTTGTCCGCCTGCCACATGGCGGTATAACCCGACTCGTCGAGGATCATCCGCGCCAGCTCGGTATGCGGGAGGCGATCGAGCTCGGCGCGCCAGCGGGCGATAGCCTGCATCAGTTCCCGAATCACGGTGCGCATGCGGGGCTTCAGCTCATCCGTTTCGGTCAAGCGCCAGGCCGCCTCGGCAAGCGGGATAGCGAGCGCGCGGGAGGCCTGGCGCAAGGCCTGCAAGGTCGCGTCGCCGACGCCGCGCTTCGGTGTGTTGATGATGCGCTCGAAGGCCAGATCGTCCTCCGGCTGATTGACGATGCGAAAATAGGCCAGAGCATCGCGGATTTCGAGGCGCTCATAGAAACGCGGGCCGCCGACCACGCGATAAGGCAGGCCCAGCGTGAGGAAGCGTTCTTCGAATTCGCGCGTCTGGAATCCGGCGCGGACCAGGACCGCGATCTGGCGCAGCGCGAACCCCTTGCGCTGCAAGGTCTCGATCTCATCGCCGACGAAGCGCGCCTCTTCCTCGCCGTCGGATAGAACGGCGACCTTAACCTTCTCGCCCCCCTCGGCCTCGGTCCATAGCGTCTTGCCCAATCGGCCCTGATTATGGGCGATCACACCCGACGCCGCGGCCAATATGTGCGACGTCGAGCGGTAGTTCTGTTCGAGCCGGATCACCTTCGCACCCGGGAAATCGGCCTCGAAGCGCAATATGTTGCCGACCTCGGCCCCACGCCAGCCATAGATTGACTGGTCGTCGTCGCCAACGCAGCAGATATTGTGCGACGCCTGGGCGAGCAGCCTGAGCCAGAGATACTGGCCGACATTGGTGTCCTGATACTCGTCGACCAGAAGATAGCGGAAGCGGCGATGATAGTCGGCCAGCACATCCGGCCGGCGCTGGAATACCGTGATGTTGTGAAGCATCAGGTCGCCGAAATCGCAGGCGTTCAGCGTCTTCAGCCGCTCCTGATACGCGGCATAGAGCTGGACTACCCGACCGCCGGCGACATCCCCGCCATCTTCGGCTTTCAACTTGTCGGGCGTCAGCGCCCGATCCTTCCAGCGTTCGATCACACCCAGCACCACGCGGGCCGGCCAGCGCTTGTCGTCAATATTCTCGGCCTGCAGCAATTGCTTGATCAGCCTGATCTGGTCGTCGGTATCAAGGATGGTGAAGTTCGACTTGATGCCCACCTCCTCCGCATGGCGGCGCAACAGCCGGGCCGCCAGGGAGTGGAAGGTGCCGAGCCACCAGCCCTCAACCGGCGCGCCGAGCAGGGTGCCGATGCGGTCGCGCATTTCGCGCGCCGCCTTGTTGGTGAAGGTGACGGCCAGAATCTGCGCCGGCCCGGCCCGGCGGGTGGCGATCAGATGGACAAGGCGGGTAGTAAGCACGCGCGTCTTGCCGGTGCCGGCCCCCGCCAGCACCAGAACCGGCCCGTCGAGCGTCTCGACCGCCTCGCGCTGAACGGCGTTGAGCCCGGCCAGATAGCGCGGTTCGTGAGCGGTCCGGGGAAGACGCGCATTCGTGGTCAGGGGATCGGAATCGGGCATCGCTTCTATCTAAGCCTTACCGCAATCGGCGTGAACCCTGTACGCAAAACAATCCTGCCGCACCATCCGCGAGAGCACATTGCGCGTAACGCTGGAACCACCCAAGTGAAACGTTGTTAGGTGACGGTGGCCGGATTGGCTATACGAACATTGTCTGTTGATTACGTCTTGCTTACATACTTTTGGCTCTTGCACCGCTATTAGAGGTTTAACATGAAATCGGCCCGCCACTCGCTGTTCGGCTCTCTAGTCGCCTTCACGTCGGCATTTGCCGTACCGGCAATCCTAGCCGCGTCGCTGCCCGTTGCGGCGCAGGCACAGACCAGCGATGCGGGGCAGTTCGTGCAGGACCTGGGCAACAAAGCGATCGCGCAGCTTGCCGGGAAGCAGATTCCCGAGGCGGAGGAGCAGGCACGATTTCGCAACCTGCTGAACCAGTATTTCGACGTGACCGCGATCGGTCGCTTCACCGCCGGGCGCGCCGCGTGGGCCGCCGCCACGCCTGAGCAGCAGAAGGAATTCCTATCGCTGTATGAAACCCAGGTCAGCAACGCCTATGCCAAGCGTTTCCAGGATTATTCCGGCGAAACGTTCAAGGTGACGAAGCAGCAGAAAGACAGCGACAGCGACACGGTGGTGAGCAGCGAGATCACCCGCCCCAACGGTGCGCCCCCGGTGCCAGTCCAGTGGCGCGTCCGGGCCGAAGGCGGCACCTTCAAAATCGCCGACGTCGTTATCGCCGGCATCAGCATGGCGGTCACCGACCAACAGCAATTCTCCGCGGTCATCCAGCGCGGCGGCGGCAATATCCAGGCCCTGATCGACGCGCTGAGGAGCCAGAACATGGTCGTGCCCAGCACGAAGGGCTAAGCCGGCAACAATTTTTCCGGTGGGCGGCGAAGTGCGTGTCGCCGCCTACGAAGACTATTGATCGCACAGGTGCAGGCGGAAAGCCTCATCCTGACTCAGGATGGCGCTGGTCTCGCCGAAATAGGATCCGGTCCCCATGACCGAGATAGCGGCGACGCCGGCGAGAATGACCGCGATTAAGACCAGGCTGCCGATCGTGCGCTCGAAGGAACGGGTCATTTCCTCGATTGCGAATACGACTCCGGCAAGCGGCGTGTTGAAGGCCGCCGCGACCCCGGCGGCACCGCCTGCCAAAATCAGTCCCTTCTGCCGTCCCATGCCGGTGCGATAGCTGAGCCAAACAAGGGTCGACGCCCCGATCTGAACCGTCGGAACCTCGCGCCCGATCGAGGCCCCGACCGCGAGGCCGAGCACCGTCAGTGCGACCTTGCCTAAGGCGACCCGCAGCGATAGCAGCCTCTCCAAGGTTGGACGATCCTGGATGAAACGGGCCGCGATCGCTTGGGGAATGCCGCTGCCCTGCGCGCCGGAGAAATAGCGCTGTCCGATAAAAGTGCAGAGCGCGATGCCGACCGGGGTCACGATCAGCGCCAGGTAGGGCTAATCCGTGATGACTCGGCCGAACAGAGCCTGGGCCCAATCCGTCGCCTCGGCGAACCCGACGGCAACGTAACCGACGGTGACCGCTCCCAGCCAGAAGACGAGGCGCCTGCGCCAGAGAATCGTCGCTATGTTGAAGCGACGGCGACGGCGTGAGAGACGAGGGGCCAAGGAACTAGCGTGTCAGCGGCTTGTATTTGATCCGGTGCGGCTGGTCGGCCTCGGCGCCGAGGCGGCGATGACGGTCGGCCTCGTAATCCCCGTAATTGCCCTCGAACCACA
>JAQGIF010000345.1 GCA_028291345.1 Rhodospirillales bacterium
TTTCGCCTCCAGGCCGCGCCGCGCCCAGCCACGATCGAAGCTCGCCGGATCGTCGCGAATTGCGCGCAAATCGAACATTAGAAACCGCTCTTAAAAGGGGACAAAATCTATAGCCGCCCAATCAGATGAAATCTACGGGACGAGACCCTTTTCAGCTGCGGCTTTTTCCGCAGCTTCCTCGGACGCGCGGCGGCGGCGGCGGCGGGCCTCGACAACGCGACCGATGATGATGGAAATTTCATAGAGGCCGACCAGCGGGATCGCCATCATCATCATGCTAAGCGCATCGGGTGGGGTCAGGATTGCGGAAATGATGAAGCCAGCGACGATCGCATAGCGCCGCTGCTTGGCCAGCGTCTTGGTTTCCAGCAATTCGGCGCTGACGAGCAAGGTCAGCAGCACCGGCAGCTCGAAGACGATGCCGAAGCCCAATATCAGCTGGATGATCAAGTCGAGATATTCGCTGACCTTCGGCTCGGCCGTGATGGCGAGCGCACCGTTGTGCGCCACCTCCTCGAAGCTGGCGAAGAAACGGAAGGCATTGGGAACAAAGATATAATAGACGAAGGATGCGCCCATCGCGAACATGATCGGCGTGGCGATCAGGAACGGCAGGAAGGCAACCTTCTCGTTCTTATAGAGCCCCGGCGCGACGAAGCCCCAGACCTGGGAGGCGATGATCGGGAAGCCAAGTACCAGCCCGCCGAACATCGCGACCTTGACGTTGGCGAAGAATTTTTCCTGCAGTGCCGTATAAATTAGGCGCCGCCCTTCTTGTCCCTCCCAAACCGTCGCGAGCGGTCTGGTTAGGAAATCGAAAATGGGATTGGCGAAGTAGAAGCAAACGATGAAGCAGACGACGAACGCCACCAGCGACCAGATGAGCCGGCGGCGCAGCTCGATCAGGTGCTCCATAAGGGGCATTTTCTTATCGTCGGGATTATCCCCGGCGGTGTCCGTCATGGTTTGGGTGTGGGCTGTTTGGGAGGCGCGGGCGGCTCATCTTTGACCTGAACCGGGAGATCAGGCGTCGGCGCATCACCGGGAACGAACCCTTCGGCGACGGTTGGTTCGGGCGCGGCTATTGCCGGCGGCAAGACAGCCGGTTCTTCCGACGGCGTCATGGTGGGAACGCCCGACAGGAATTCGTGAAGGTTATCGGGCGGCGCCAGGCCCTTTGCGATTTCCTTATCAGGATCCACCATCGATTCGATATGCGACGACAGAGGGGTCATCGCCAGCTTGCGGGCTTGCTCACGCAGATCGTCGAGTTCGGCCTCGCGCACCAACTCATCGACATGGCCCTGGAATTCGCGCGCCAGCTTGCGCCCCGCCGACATCCAGCGCGCGGCGGTCTTCATAGCGCGCGGAAGGTCATTTGGGCCGATGAACACCAGCGCCACGACCCCGATAATCAGTATTTCACTCCAGGAGAATCCGAACATGGCCCTTTAGCGCATAGTTAGAAAGCGCAGCGCATGGTTAATAACGCGGCCAGCCGATGGCGCCGCGCAATGACAAACAGCGGCTCAGCGCCGAAGTACGTCGTCGTGGCGAATGCCGCTATCGACAGTTTGCGAGCCGACAGGGCGGGCCTGATCGATCACGCCGCGCGCCTCGTCTTCCTCACGCTTGCGCTCTTCCTCGCTCTTCAGGCCGGCCTTGAAGGAATTGATGCCCTTCCCGAAGTCGCCCATGATCTTCGACAGCTTTCCGCCGCCGCCGAACACAAGTACGACGACCGCCAGGACGATCAGAAGATGCCAAATGCTCAAGCCACCCATGGCGTCACACTCTCAAAAAAGCGGTGTTCGGACAATTCCCCGAGATAGGGCCCGCGCGACCCGCCCCATTTGCCGTAAAACCTAGTATCGCAAAGCCGCCGATGCGGCGCAATTACAGCCCGCAATCGGAGACGCTGCCTGTATGTGGCCCTGCGTCGATGTGAAAGCAATGACGATCGCGTCGCGAAGCCTTCTAAACGCCGCCCGGCGGTGCGAAGGCGCTGGCGATTGTTGTCACAGCCGTCTCGGCCTCGGCGCGATCGGGCGACGTGGAATCGTCGCCGTAACCGAGGCCCTCATCCACGCCGAGAGCCTGGACGACCAGCCCGTCGCGGCGCGGCACCAGAGATACACCGCGATAGGTCAGGCCGTAATTCAGGTCGGGCTGCGGGATCAACCGAGTCAGTTGCCCACGCACCGGAACCACCGTCTGATCGCCGAACAACGCCCGCGCGCCGTATCCGGTCGCATTGATTAAGGTGTTCTGCGGCAAGGCTTGGAAATCCGCCGGACTGTGGAATTCACGCGTCTCGATATGACCGCCATTGGCGAGGAACTCGGAAATTAGCAGGTGCGCATATTCAGTCAGATTGAACATCATCAGCGAGGCCCGGCGTGTGTATCGGCCCGGAAAGGGATTAGCGTCGGAACCGAGCTCGACAGGGTGCGGCGCCAGATCGGGCGCCAGTTCACGCTCGAGCGCGGCAAACTTGACCGTGCTCTCCGGCTCAGGCCCTGCCGCTCGTGGCGCTGAATCGTATAAATGATAGTTGTCGATCCATTCGACAGGATCGCCGGGCAGGCCGAGGAAGTTCTGATAGGTCGAGAACGAGATGCGGCACATCTCCTCCCATATCTGCCGAAAGACCGGCGTGTCGTGACCCTCCAGACAGATTCGCGAATCCGGCGTGAACAGACCGGTCGCCAGGGACGAGCGTACATCCGGGGGACGATCCTTGGCATAGATCGTGACGGGAACGCCGGCACGCTGCAGCAAGGTGGCGGAGGTCAGTCCCAGGGCGCCGCAGCCGATGACGGCAATGCTGGTCGCGCCCATCGCCACCGCCTTGCCGACGGCGATGGTGCTGGAGCCCCAGGAGAGCGACCAACCGCTGCCGCCGTGGCCGTAATTATGCACGATCGTCTTTTGGCCGATTTGTTCCACATCCAGGCGCGGACCGTCGGCGCGGAACGGACGGGTGCATACGGTGATTTTGATAATCCGGTCGGCGCTGGCCCGCACCGGCGTCAGCGTTGGAGCATGGGCTTTAACGCCAACACATCCGCTCAACGCGGTTATACCGAGCATAGCGCCGCTCGATAGCATCAGATCGCGGCGGCCGAAGGGATTGCTAACCATAGTGATCTCGTCGGCCTAGAACAGCGACCCTGTCTGGTCGTCGCCTTCATCATCGTCCGTATCTTCGTCGGACTCGGTCAGCGTCTGGATGGCGGGGCGCTTGTCGAGCAGCCCGGTTGCCTTCAGCTCATCGATGCCGGGCAGATCGGCAAGCCCGCCCAGGCCGAAATGATCGAGGAATCCGTCGGTCGTGACCCAGGTTCCCGGACGGCCGGGCGTTTCGCGGCGGCGGCCCGGCTTGATCCAGCCGGCCTCGATCAGCACGTCCAATGTGCCGCGCGCGGTCGCCACGCCACGGATGGTCTCGATCTCGGCCCGACTGACCGGCTGGTGATAGGCGATGATCGCCAGCGTCTCGACAGCGACGCGCGACAGCTTGCGGACCTGCGATTTTTCGATTCTCAGCCGGTCACCGAGGTCGGCGGCGGTACGGAACGCCCAGGTGCCGTCGCGTTCGAACAGGTTGACCCCGCGCCCAGCATAATCCGACTGCAGCCGCGCCAGTAAAGCCGCCACGTCGGTCCCCTCGGTGAAATGCCGGGCCAGCGCCTTTTCCGACAACGGCTCGGCTGAGGCGAACAAAAGCGCCTCGATCAGGCGAATGGCATCAAAATCTTCGGTATTCACGTGGGGCCTTCTTCTGACGCCGGTGGCCTGTCGGTTTTGGCCGAACGAATATAGATGGGTTCGAAATTGCCGTCCTGCCTGATCCGGACCACGCCCCGCTTGGCGAGTTCCAGGGTTGCACCGAAGGTCGCAGCCACTGCGGAACGCCCGATCAGTTGCCTTTGCTCGCCGCCTGCGACGCGGGCCGGATCGAAAGCCGGCAGAAATTGAGACAGCAGGGTCCAGACCGGCAGGCGCCCGATCATTTGCGACAGGCGTTCGATCGCAGTCTCGACCGAATGCAGCATGAAGGGTTCGATCGTATAAAGCTGCCTCTCATGACGGCTCAGATGCTGACCATAAGTGGCGAGCAGCTCGAACAGACCGAGATTGAATACATCCTTGCGGTCGATGATGATGGGCTCTGGTGCGCCACGCGCGAACAGGTCGCGTCCGAGTTGCGGCTGCGACTGCAGCCGAGCGCCCGCCGTCTGCATCGATTCCAGCCGGCGGATCTGGAAGGCCAGTGCATCGGCCATCTCGGCGGCGGAAGATTCCTCCTCGCCCTCCGGCTCGGGCAGCAATAGTTTGGATTTGAGGAAGGCGAGCCACGATGCCATCACCAGATAGTCGGCCGCGAGTTCCAGCCGCAACTTGCGGGCGCGCTCGATGAAAGCCAGATATTGCTCGGCAAGGGCCAGGATCGAGATTTTAGTCAGGTCCACCTTCTGGTCACGCGCTAAGGTCAGCAGGACGTCGATCGGCCCGCCATAGCCGTCGAGATCGAGCAGGAACTGGCCGTCATCGTCGATCTCAACTTCGACTTCCTCAAAATCGTCGATTTCCGCGTCGGGGCTCACAATGCAGCCAATCCTGCCAACAAGGCGAGTGCGGCGGCATTATCGAAGGCGATTTTGTCTTGCCGCATCCAGGCCGATCCGGCGGCCAGACGCGCCATCGCACGGTCGCTCAGCGGCTGAACTACGGGCGCAATTTCCTCCATTTCCATGAGATTGCCGGAACAATGCAATGTTAGGTCGCAGCCCGCCAGCGTCGCCGTGGCATTGTCGGCCAGCGATCCCTGAAGTGCCTTCATGCCGATATCGTCGGCGATCAAGACGCCCGGATAGCCGATCGAGCCGCGGATAGCCTCGGCAATTGCCACCGGCGAGATCGATGCCGGACGATCGGCGTCGAAGGCGGTGTAGACGCAATGCGCCACCATCGCCCACGGCGCATCGGTGATCGCGCGGAAAGCAGCAAAGTCGGTGGTTTCGAGCGTTTGGCGGTCAGCGTCGATGCGGGGCAGCGCCAGGTGACTGTCGGCGGTGGCACGGCCATGGCCGGGGATATGTTTGATGATCGGCGTGACCCCGGCATCGCGCAGGCCGGAACAGATCGCCCCCGCCAGGGCGCCGACGATCGCCGGGTCAGCCGAGAAGGCGCGGTCGCCGATGACATCGTGGGTTTCGGCCAGCAGCAGGTCGGCGACCGGCGCACAAGCGACATCGATGCCAAGGTCGGCCAGCATCGTCCCGATGACCCGGCCGATAGCCCGGGCCGCGGCGATGCCTTCGCTCAAGTTCCGTTCGGCCAGCAGGCCGATTACCCGCCCGGGCGGCAATTTCGGCCATTGCGGTGGGCCCAGCCGCGCAACACGTCCTCCCTCTTGATCGATCAGGACCGGTGCGTCGGCGCGGCCGACAGTGGCGCGTAGTTTAGCAACCAGCGCAATGACTTGAGCCCGGCTCTCAATGTTTCGCCGAAACAGGATAAAGCCGTAGGGGTCGGCATGCGCGAAGAATCCGCGTTCCTCCGCGCTCAGAGTCGGGCCGGCACAGCCAAAAATGATGGCACCGGGACGCTTGCCTGTTGCCCCAGGCTGCGCCGCGGCCTCAGTGTTGGACGACAATGCAGCCCAGGCCTTGCCCACGCAGGCGGGCGCAGGTCGATTTGGCGGCGGCTTGGTCGAGCGGTCCGGCCTCTACGCGGTAGAACGTCCCCTTGCCGGCCACGTCAACTTTGCTGGATGAATTCTTCAGCGAAGCCAGTTCGGGGAACCGGCTCTTGAGCCGTGCCCATTCCCCAGCAACCGCATCGGAGTTGCGCACCGCGCTCAATTGAATGCGATAGGAGGCCCCGGCGGCGGCAGATTTTGGGGCGGCTACCACATCCCCCGCCCCACTGATCAGAGCGGCGATGCTGTTCGGCGGCGTCACTGTGGCAGGTTTCGCAAGAGGTGGCGCAGCCGGCTTCACGGGTGTGGCGGGCTGTGCGGGATGTGACGCTGGTGGGGGCGGTATCTGGGCAATGATCGCACCCGGCAGTGGCGCCAGGGCCGTTGGCGAGCCGGCGTCGGGTAGCGGCGCCCCTGGCGTTCCCTTTAGCGGCCCACCCAGGCCTTGAACAGACGGCAGTTGGGTAACTGGGGACTGCAGAGTTCCTTGCGGCGCAATCGACGGTGTATCGACCAACGGCGGATCGAGAGCAGCGTCGGCTGGGGGAGGCCGTGACACAGGCGTTTCGGTGGGCGGCAGCAATTTCTCGACCACCGGCTTCTGGCCGTTCTTGTTCAGCCGGTCATAGACAGTTGAATCCTGGAAGGGGATTTCCTGGCCGCCTGGATCGTCCGGCTTGACCTTGACCGGGGCGGCGTCGGCCTTGACCAGGGGCGGCACCCCGGATCTGCTTGCGTCGCGCCCGTTCTGATAGGCAAACCAGATGACCCCGCCAAAGGCGGCAAAGGCGGCCACGACGGCGATCGACGGCCAGATGGAGCGCCGCCGCTTCGGCGGGTCGATGTTCCGATTGCCGGGCGCGATCCCAGGGTCAGCCCTGAGCTCGCCTCGATGCTCCCAATTCATGAGCGCAACTCCTCCGCCGGCTCGACACCGATGGCCCGCAATCCGCCGGCGATCACCGTCACCACAGATTGAACCAGGGCCAGCCTTGCGATTGTCAGCGAACGGTCGCTTTCGAGCAAGAACCGAAGCGTCGCGTTGTCTTTCCCGCGCGACCAGAGTTGATGAAAGGAAGCTGCTAAGTCATAGAGGTAGAACGCGATTCTGTGCGGCTCATGGGCTTCTGCCGCGCCGGACACGACGGCGGGCCATGCCGCCATACGGCGGATTAGATCGAGTTCCTCGGGCGAATCGAGCCGATTAGTGTCGGCGGCGAGCAGCGACTCGGGTGCAAGAATCGCTGCCGAATATTGTTCCGCGGCCAATCGCAAGACCGAACGGCAGCGCGCATGGGCATATTGCACATAAAAAACCGGGTTGTCTTTCGACTGTTCGGTCACCTTGGCGAAGTCGAAATCCAGGGCCTGATCGTTGCGCCGGGTCAGCATGATGAAGCGCACGACGCCGCGCCCGACTTCGTCGATAATGTCACGCAAGGTGACGAAGGTGCCAGACCGCTTGGACATTTTCACCGGCTGCCCCTCCTGCAGCAAGTTGACCAGTTGGCACAATTTGATATCGACCGACGCCTTCCCGTCGGTCACCGCCGTCACCGCCGCCGTGATACGCTTGACCCAGCCGCCATGGTCCGCCCCGACTACATCGATCAGCAGCGGATAGTGCCGGCTGAATTTGTCGAAGTGATAGGCGATGTCATTGGCGAAATAGGTGAAACTGCCATCGGCTTTGGCCAGTGGCCGGTCGACATCGTCGCCAAATTCGGTCGAGCGGAACAGCAACTGCTCGCGCGGCTCCCAATCGTCCAGCTGTTTGCCCTTCGGCGGCTCGAGGATACCGGTATAGAGCAGGCCTCGCCGCTCAAGCTCCGCCAGGGCGCGCTCGACCGCCCCCGCCTCGACGAGCGCGCGCTCGGAGGAGAAGCGGTCCATCTTGACGCCGAGTGCGCCGAGATCGCTTTCGATCGATTCCATCATCCGGGCGACGGCGAAGGCGCGCAGCTCCGGCAGCCATTCGCTCTCCGGCAGATCGCGCCATTTCGCGCCGTCGCGGGCAACGAGCGCCTGCCCCACCGCTTTCAGATATTCGCCGGGATAGAACCCGGACGGAATTTCGGCGATCGTCTCGCCCAACGCCTCGCGGTAGCGCAGGAAAGCCGAGCGGGCCAGCACATCGACCTGGGCCCCGGCATCGTTGATGTAATATTCGCGGCATACATCATGCCCGGTCTTGACCAGCAGGTTGGCGATGGCGTCGCCGACAACGGCGCCCCGCGCATGGCCGGCGGTCAGCGGGCCGGTGGGGTTGGCCGAGACATATTCGACATTAACCCGCCGGCCTTTGCCCTCGTCGCTGTCACCGTAGGTGGCGCCCTCGACCAGCACATCCTTCAGCCGGTCGCGCCAGAAGCTCTCAGTCAGACGAAGATTAATAAAGCCCGGCCCGGCAATTTCGGCGCTGACGATCTCGGGATGTGCAGTGAGGCGCGGCACCAACAGTTCGGCAAGGTCCCGTGGTTTCATGCCCGCGGCCTTCGCCAGCACCATCGCGGCGTTGGTGGCGAGATCGCCATGCGCGGCTTCGCGCGGCGCCTCGACCGCGACACGCGCTAGATCCAGCCCGGCCGGGATACCGCCCGCCACCGCCAGATCCTGCAGGACGTTCCGCACGACGACGGAGAAGTGTTTATAGATGTTCATTATTTACGGTTCGTGAAAGTCGAAGAAACGTTGATGTTCGGCGATGGCGAAGCGGTCAGTCATCCCGGCGATATAGTCGGCGATAACCCGCGGTCGCGCACCGCTCGGATCATCACCGCCGATCCGCACCTGCCACTCGGTAGGCAAGGTGTTGGGCTCGGCCATGAATTGGTCGAACAAATCGGCCACGATCCGGCGCGCCTTGCTGGTCATCCGATTTACCCGGTAATCGTGATAAAGTCGTGTGTTCAGAAAATGGCGCAGCGCCTTTTCCGCAATCGAGACACCCTCGGACAGGGCTATGACCGGCAGCTTGGCCTTGCGGATATCTTCCGCCGAACCGGGCGCCAATTTCGCCAGCCGCATTTCGGTCTCGGTCACCAAATCCCGCACCAGCCGGTCGATCAGCCGCCGCGTGGTCTCGTGGATCGCGCGGCCGGAATCGAGGTCTGGATAGCGCCCGGTCACTTCCTGAATGATATCCCCCACCAGGGGCAGGTCGGCGAGTTCATCCAAGGTGAAGAAGCCGGCGCGAATACCGTCCTCTATATCGTGGGTATTATAGGCGATGTCGTCCGACAGCGCTGCGACCTGCGCCTCGATGCCGGCGAAGGTCGAGAGTTCCAGGTCAAGCTCGTGCTGGAACGCATTGATCGTGATCGGCAAAAGCTTGCCGTCAGGAAGCGGCAGCAACGGCCCGTTATGCTTGACCAGCCCATCCAGGGCCTCCCATGACAGATTCAGGCCGTTGAACGCAGCATAGCGTTCCTCGAGCCGCGTCACGATCCGCAGCGCCTGGTCGTTATGGTTGAAGCCGCCATAATCGCGCATGCAGGCATCCAGCGCATGCTCCCCGGCATGGCCGAACGGCGTATGGCCGAGATCGTGCGCCAGCGCCACTGCCTCGGCCAAATCCTCATCGACCCGCAATACCCGCGCCACCGACCGCGCGATCTGCCCGACCTCGATCGAATGGGTGAGTCGCGTGCGGTAATAATCGCCCTCGTGATAGACGAAGACCTGGGTCTTGTATTGCAGCTTGCGGAACGCCCCGGAATGGATGATCCGGTCGCGGTCACGCTGGAACACGGTCCGGGTCAGGCTTTCCGGCTCCGCATAGAGCCGCCCACGCGACCGCGCCGGATCGGACGCATACGGCGCCCGGCCCGCCGCTTGGGCCGCCAGAACGTGATTTTCCCTCGTTTGAATCATATCGCGGACACTAGCGGCGTGGACCTGTCACCGCAACGGGCCGGAAATGAGGGGAAATATCTACGCGCAGCTTCTCGCAGGCCGCAGATACAGGATAATTACATGCGCTTAGCCAGGCGGCAACAGCGCACCCTCAGCAGATAGCGCGGAGAGACGCCGCAGCGGCCGCTCGAGCGTCGTGAGATCGGCAAAAAGACCGCTCCCTGCACCGTTAGAAACACGATGTTCACGAGGATTTGACTGCGGATATGGTGCAGCTCCGCATAGGCTCCTACCGCGCCGTTGGCGACGGCCTCATGGCGAATAGATTAAAGATGACCTAAGTCCCCGCTCGGCCGACGATGACAACGCCGAGTACGACCGTGGCATAGCTTAGATCGCCAAAATCGGTTCCATCTTTTACCGCTCTGCCGGGCTTGCAACGCGATGAAGATCGACCGGCGTATCTCCCGAGCCCTACCCATGGGTGATAAAGGTTGAGCAGCGGGACAAAGAAGGACCCGACCGCCCAGCCCATACTGTAGCTATAGCCCGTTAAGCCTGCCCGCTCACCAACTCTCCGGCCGCGCGCCATGCCGAGGAAAAACCCGCTCAGCGCAGTCGCCAAGCCCAGGACGGCAAGAATCGCCATCACGATCACCCCGACAACAGGCAGCCACATGTTTTCACCAGCAAAAATATGTCCATATAAATGTCAGCTATTTTTACACTGGCCGGATTTTCACCCGCAACTAAGCCTGGATATTTCAGATAAACCACCAACGGCATGGATTTTGCATTACCTAATCGCTTAAGCCAGGTCGGAAGACCTGATGATTATTTTTAATGCAATCGAGTAAACTGGGTGATGTTTTGACTACTGCCGCACTACGATCCGGAACGTCCTGGCTGGCCATTTTCGCGGGCCAAGGCATCATCTGCGCCTCCGCGGCCGCGTCTCCGATTACAGTCACCGATACGATCAATGTCAGTCAGGCCCTGACAGCCGGCGGAACCTTCACCGGCATGTTCGACATCAGCTCTCTATTGCCGACGAACGGGAATTACTCCACACCGCTCAATATTCTTTCAGCAACGCTCGCAGTCTATGGCTATTCCAGCCCCGCATCACAGCAAATCATTGGGGCCTACTCAGGATATCAGCAATCATATGCGGGTAATTATTATTACGTGTATTATTATTACGTTCCAGGATACCAGTATTATTATAACTGCGGCTGGGGCAACACATGTTATTATAATGGTTACAATCAAGGCGTGGGGGCCACCGGTACGATCTATAACGAAACCCAGTACAACACGGTCACAAACCTCGACGATACGACCGATACGGCGTCAACAACCATAGGCGCCGACACATTGACCAAGTCAGACAGCCGCACGGTCACCAATCTGGGCACCAGCCATACGTTGACCAACGGCTATTATAGCGGCTCCCCCTATGGCAGCCTCTATTATAATTATTACTCGGACACCAGCACGGTCGATGATTTTATTTCCGGCGACTTGTCCGCCAGCACCGCCTTGTCGGCCGCGACGCTCGCTTTGCTGGGCCAGGGCGGCACATTGTCCTTTTCGACGGCGGCGGCGAGTGGTCAGTTTACCATCACGCAATATGACCTCACCGTCACACTGGACAACAGCATCTCGGTTCCCGAGCCCAGCACGCTATCGGTCTTCGGGTTCAGCCTACTATTGCTGGCCTTGCGTGCTCGTTCGATTAAGCGCCCCGCCACTCGCCAATAGCGTCGACCATCGCTTATCCCGATCGGAACACATATAAAAGCAGCCGGGATGATAAGAGGATCGCGGGCCCCTGGCCGGCGTGGAAGATGAAGCATGCTTGAACTGAACGATTATCCCGAGGTCCGGGTCGAGATGGCGGCGGGGCTGTTTCCGGTTCTTTACATCGATAACTTCTACGCCGACCCGATGGGCGTTCGCGACTATGCGCTCAGCCTCGCATTCGATCAGTTCGTCGCGCTATATCCGGGACGTCACGCCCCACTGGACGACGGTGCGCTGAAATCCGACACTGAAAGGTTCGCGAGCCTCGAGGCGCGCGCCTACGTCGCCGAAATGCTGAAATCCGTCAGCACGCTGGACATCGATATCGACGATATCCGCACCGATTTCTCACTAATAACGACCCCAGCCCGGGATTTGCTGAAGTTCCAGAAACACCCGCATTTCGATCAGACGCCGGTTTTGAGCTTGGTCTATCTAAACCCAAAGGATATGGGCGGAACCAGCTTCTGGCGCAATCGCGTGATCGATCGCGCCGCCGTGGTCACGCAGGAAGACCATGAGGCGTATGAACGCTTCATGAGGAATGCCCCCGCGGGCGAAGTCCGTGACGAATACACGATGGTGCACACGGATTCGTGGGAAAAAATCCATGAGATCGACGGAAAGTTCAATCGCTTCGTCGCCTATCCGGCCAGCGTGTTTCATTGGGTTGAATGCAAATTCGTCCCAGAACCGCTCGATCTTCGTAAGTCCAGATTGACCCAACGGTTCAGCATTCACCAAGTCAATAAACAGGCAGCGCGTTAAATGGCTGAAACAATGCGCTCCATCGCCATCCTGGGCGGCGGCAGCGCCGGTTGGATGACCGCCCTTTATTTGCAGACGGCGCTTGCGGCCACGGGCCGTGCAAAAATCGCTATCGAACTGGTCGAGTCCGAGGATATCGGCATCATCGGCGTTGGCGAGGCGACGGTTCCGACGCTGAGAGGCACATTGGCCGTCATGGGAATTCCGGAAGCCGAATTCCTGGTCCGCGCCAACGCGACTTTCAAGAACGGCATCAAGTTCCAGGACTGGAAAGAGCCGGGCAACGCATTCATGCACCCGTTCGAACCCCCGTCGCTCAGCGATGGCTTCAGCATCGCCCAGCATTGGGTGAATGTCCGCAACAACGGCGGCAACGTAAAACAGTTCGATCGCGCGGTCGTCCTGACGCCCGCCTTGTGCGACGCCGGCGGCAGCCCAAAGGTATGGTCATCGCAGCCCTATGATGCCCCGATTCCCTATGCCTATCATTTGGACGCGGTGAAGTTCGCCGCCTATATGCAGGAATTGGCCGTATCGCGGGGGGTGAAGCGAACTGCCGGAACGGTCGTCGATGTCACTCTGGCCGAAGACGGCAGCATCTCCAGCCTGCAAACCAAGGAAGGCGCCACTATCCGCGCTGACCTGTTCATCGACTGCTCGGGTTTCGCGTCGGGGCTTATCGAAAAGACGCTGAAAGATCCGTTCGTGCCCTATGACGACCTGCTATGCGACCGTGCCGTCGCATTTCAGGTCCCCTTCACCGATGCCAAGCACCGGATCAGGCCCTATACGACCAGCGCGGCGAAACCCGCCGGCTGGATCTGGGAGATCGACCTCTTCGACCGAATGGGCACCGGATATGTCTATTCGTCCGCCTTCATTTCCGACGAAAAGGCCGAGGAAGAGCTTTGCCGACATCACGGCGTCGATCGTAAGACCGTTACGCCGCGACGCCTGCCGATGCGGGTCGGCCGCCGGACCAATAGCTGGGTCAAGAATTGCGTCGCGATCGGTCTGTCTTCGGGCTTTATCGAGCCCCTGGAATCAACCGGCATTTATCTGATCGAATCCTCGATCAAGCTACTGATCGACCATATAGGCTATCAACGTCCGGTCGATGCGCTCGTCAGCCGTTACAACGAGCTGATGCGCACGACTTATGACGACATCCGCGATTTCATTGTCGCGCATTATGTGACTTCGCCACGGCGCGACACCCCCTTCTGGCGTGCTTACACGAATGACGTAAAGATTTCGGATCGGCTGGCGGCCCATCTGGAACTTTGGCGGCATCGGGTTCCGATGGGCTCCGATATCCACAGCCCGCTGGTTCTATTTAACAATAACAATTACACCTTCATCCTAGCGGGGATGGATTTGCTGCCGAAAGCCACACCCTATGACGCCATCATGGACGTGGCCAGAAGCGAGGCTTTGCTGAGTCGGATGCGGCAGATTCAAACCTCAGCAATGACCATGCATGCGGATCATCGCGACTATCTGATCAAGGTGCGTGGATCGTTCGGAGGAGCGTCGGCCCCGTTTGTCGCCGCCCGCTAAGATGGAACCGTCTGCACCTGCCGCGCCGCGCCCGTCACTGGTCGTTACCGGCCAATATCTCAAAGATCTATCGTTCGAAAGCCCGCGCCTTCCGTTTTACAGGACTCTAAATTCGCCGCCCCGCGACGAGGTATCGCTCGGCATCAAAATTGCCCAGATAAAGCCTGACATCTTCGAGGTGGCGCTGGTGATTCACACGGCGGAGAAGCGCGACGAAGCCGCTGGCTTCATCCTGGAGTTCATCTATGCCGGCGTCTTTAATCTGACCGGCTTTCCGCCGGAACATCGCGACGCGGCATTATATATCGAGGCGCCTGAACTGCTGTTTCCGTTTGCCCGCAAAATCCTAACCAGGCTGTTACAGATCAATGGATTTCCCTATCGCATGCCGCCGGCATTCGATTTCGTCGGGCGTTATGCCGACGAGCTTGGGCGTAAGCGCGAAGGCGGTCCTGGCTTTGCCTGAGTTTCAAATGATGGCCACCTCATTGCACCCCGTCCCGCGCCGCACTAAGTTCTGGGGCAGGAGATCATCATGACCAGTCTCGCCACCGATTCGACCCAGCCTTCCGCTCCCCCGCCCGCACGCCAGATCACTCTGACGGCATCCGCGGCGAAGCGCATCAAGGTGCTCAACGCGCAAGCCGGCACCAATCAGATGTTCCGGGTCACCGTGAATGGTGGCGGCTGTTCGGGCTTCCAGTATGAGTTCAAGCTGGATGACCATCTGAACGACGACGATTTGACGTTCGAGCGCGACGGATCGGTGCTGGTCACCGACGAAACCTCGATCGACCTGATCGCGGGGTCCGAGGTCGATTTCATTGACGATCTCATGGGGGCCTATTTTCAGGTGCGCAATCCTAACGCCACCTCGTCCTGCGGCTGCGGCACATCCTTCGCAATTGCTTGAGCGCAGCATCTAAGTGCTGAGGCTCGCGACCTGGAACGTCAATTCGATCAAGGCCCGGCTGCCGATCGTGCGCGACTGGCTGGCCGCCGAAGGGCCGGAGATTGCCTGTTTTCAGGAAATCAAGACGATCGACTTCCCGTCTTTCGAGTTCGAGGCGCTGGGCTATAAGTGCCTGTTCGTCGGCCAGAAATCCTATAACGGCGTCGCCATCCTGTCGAAGCTGCCGATCAAGGGGGCGGAGATCGTGCTCCCCGACGGCGAAGGCGACGACCATGCCCGCTTCATCGCCGCCGACATAGACGGGCTGCACATTATCAATATCTACCTGCCGAACGGTAACCCGATCGGCACCGACAAATTCACCTATAAATTATCCTGGATGGACCGGCTGAATCGCCATGTGGCCAAGCTGATGGATGCCGAAATCCCCTTTGTGATTGGCGGCGATTTCAACATCATCCCGGAAGATGCGGATTGCTACGATCCGCGGGCATGGCTAAACGACGCCCTGTTTCAGCC
>JAQGIF010000401.1 GCA_028291345.1 Rhodospirillales bacterium
CCAAATTCTGAAGCAACTGACCGCTATCAACTTTTTTCGCGTGTTGTTTCGCTACAACGAGCGCAGGTTCCGGACGTCCGCTTTCGGGGAAGCATCACGGCTCGCTGAAGGGCGACCATGGGCGCGTTGCGGCCGGTCCGGGCGGGACTTGAGTTGGGGCAGGCGGGTAGAGCGTCACGGAGTTGTCGTTCGTACTCATCACATCTTGGGCCCTCTAGGGAAGCGGCATACTGAATAACGGCATTACCCTTCAGGCCATTGCTTGAAGTGGCTACGACAGTTCGACTATGGTGAATCTCGACCGGCTCTCCGGCGGCCTTTCTTGGATCCAGCTCTGGTTTTCTTCCAGGGAGAAAATCATCCTCTCCATCCGCTTTGCGACGATGATCTGTGGCGCCGTCCTATTCGCGGGCCTGCCGGCGATGGTTCGCGCGGAGATCGATCCGTTGTTCACCGACCCGCCGCGCGACACCGCACATCCCGCGCGCATGGAGGTGGTGCATATCCCCAGTCATGATGCGCGCATGAACGGGGTTCTGTATCTCGCGGCCGGGGCTGGCCCGCATCCGACCCTGGTCTTCTTTCATGGCCTGCCGGGGAACGAGCAGAATCTCGATCTGGCGCAGGGTGTGCGACGGCTGGGCTGGAATGTTCTTACCCTGCACTATCGCGGTTCATGGGGCAGCTCTGGGACTTATTCCTATAGCCATCTGGTGGAGGATGGGGTGGCGGCGCTGGAGTTCGTGCGCGATACAGGGACCGCCTCGCAGTTTGGGATTGATCCCCGGCGCATCGTGCTTGTCGGGTACAGCACGGGCGGCTTCGTCGCTGTCAACGCGGCCGCCAGCGCCGGCGGGGTCGCTGGGCTGGTGTTGATCTCGGCCACGGACGACGCGGCAGAGGCCGAGACGGCGCGACGAAGCCCCGAGAGCTGGCGCAAATTCGTGGCGGAAAACTACAGCGACAGCATGGAGACGCTGACGGGATGCACGCCCGAGGGGCTTGCAAATGAGCTGCTGGCGCACGGCAACGTGTGGAGCTTCGCGGCCGCGGTTCCGGCGTTGAAGACCGTTCCCGTCTTCGTGATCACGGCCGATGACGGGTTCGCGCCGGAGGGAGAGGCACTTGCCCACTCGGTTCAGGCCGCGGGCGACACGGTGCGGGTGATCCATATGGGTACCGACCACGCCTACAGCGATCATCGAATCGCCTTGCAGCGCGCCGTCGCGGATTGGCTCCGCGCCGCCGCGAACTAGCCTGCGATCCTATCCTGTCGGGTGCAGAAGCCTCAGCGCTCGTAATGGTCCCGCTCGATGAAACCGCTCTGAGGTGAGGCAGGGGTACCTTGAAGGCTTCGTCCCGAGCCGCATGGGCGGGATCGTTGCTGCCAACCTTCCGCTAGCTCCTTGGCGCCGCGGACGACCCGTACCACGCTTGACCTGATCAGATCATCGCGGGCGCGTCCGAGCTCAATCCCGGCGCGATAGGCGAATGGCTGGAGTGCAGGTAGCCGCGGCGATCGGCCGGAAAACGGCTCGCGACGAAATCAAGCGTATGCGAGCTACTAACGTTGAAGCCGCTTCCGACGGGAAGAACGCTTGACGAACAGTTTCCCAGTTCCAACATCAGTGAGCGTCATCGGATAGAGGCGTGACAGCGATCTTCGGTTTCTCCCGGTGGGTTAAACCGCTTTAGACTGGAGGCCAGGAATCAAAAATCCACTGATCCGTATTAAGAATCAGTGGATTAGTGTCATTTCGACGACAACGCCAGCGTCATTAGACGTAGATGCTGAAGAAGTTATACCGTCGGTGGTTGCGGGGAATTTCCTAAAGATCCGCAAGCCATTCAACGCAGTCTTGAGGCATATTGGTAGTCGACTTACGCAGCAGAGCACGGATCATTCAAACCGGACGTATCGGCGGACGACGCCTATGACCGCCTTGGGTGGATCTCGGTCCGTCTGCTCTCGGGCGATCCGATGGGAAACCGAACATCCGGTCCACAGCCGAGCCGGGCCGATAGGGGAATGGCGGCATTGGAAACAGAGATCGCGGAAAGCTGCCGTTCGTTCGGCATCCGACTGAATTATTTTCTGCTCATATTGCATATCCAGAACATGGCCACCGGTACGCCCCGCACAGCGAATTTCGCGCATAGGGAAGCGACTTCAGGTGCATTGCCACCATGCTGCGCGCGGTCAAGGTGTCTGCTTGCGATCGGATTCCTTCAGCAGCTCTTCCAGATGGTCTTTCCAGAACTCGGCCGAGGTATGCGTTCCGTGGCCGCGGGTCTGTTCGCTGGCCGGGATCAAGATGAACTTTGCATTGGGGATGTTCTTGACCATGCGCTCGGCGATGCCAAGCTCGGGCGGGTTGATGAAATCGTCCGCCGAGTTCACCCACATCATCGGCGCCTGGATCGTTCCCAGCTTCGCTGATGGATCGTAATTGCGTGATGCCGCGACCTGATACAGCAGGTCGTTGGCATCCAGGTTCTTCAGATCCCGCTGATGAATTTTATCGAGATCGGCATCGGCGTCGTCGCGGGTCGCCAGCCGCTTCTGCATGGGGAGCGGCGCGCTGCCGGCGATGGTCTGAATGTCGGAGGCGATCGTCAGCGCCTCCCGCGGCTCTTCCTTATAGTCGCCGCCCATCCAGGCCGGGTCGCTCTTGATCCCGTCCATGATCATCTGGCGCCACAGCCGGTTGCGCCCGGCGACCTGGATCGGCAGGCAGGCCAGGGGCATCAGCGCATCCATGAAATCCGGATGCGCCTCGCCCCAGACAAAGCTATGCATGCAACCCATCGACGTGCCCAAGATGAGGCGCAGATGGTCGATCTTCAGCCCCTGGGTCAGCATCCGGTACTGAGCCTCGACCATGTCATCATAGTCATAATGGGGGAAACGCGCGTGCAGCCCGTCGCTCGGCTTCGACGATTTCCCATGGCCGATGCCGTCGGGCAGCACGATGAAATATTTGGTCGGGTCCAGCAGCCCGCCGGGCGCGAACAGCACCCCGGCGAATTGCGGCAGCAGGAACTGGTTGCCGTTCCCGCCGGTGCCGTGAAGGATCAATACCGCGTTGGTAACCCGGCCCTTGCTGTCGCGCACCGGCTGCCCCAGCGTCGTGTAGTGCAGGCGGAGCTCCGGCAGGGTCTCGCCCGAGGTGAAGCGGAAATCCTTTGCAATGAAATCGCCCTGATCCGTCTTCAGCAGCGGCGGGTCGGCGGCGACAGCCGGAGAGCTCCCCGTGATCCACAGGAGCAAGCCAAGCATGGTGGCTGCGGCTCTGAGCATCAAGCGCCTCCCGACGATCGTTGCAATACAAGCACGATATTTAATTCTTACCACCGGAAATCCCGATGTTCGGCGCGGCAGGAATAACAGCGCCGATCAAGCCGGCAACTTTAGCCCAGCCGTTATTATGTTGCCAGTTTGGAGGTTGCGTTGTCCCTGCCGGACGACGCGTGGGTTCGGGAGCCTGAGCCCGCGCACTCGGTTTGAAGCAGCAACTTCATCCTTCCCAAACCTGACGTTGGCTCAATGAGCGACTGCTTTTGGGAAGCAGGTACCGCGCTTCGGGCGTCTGAAATGGGCGCTAAGCAGCCGAGTTCTGTTGGCTGCAACCAGACCATCTGCTCACGGGGTTAACTCAAAATATTAACGTGAAACTGTTTGATGCTGCAGTAAGGTGAATACCGCTGTTCGGGTTGATAACCCAATGAGTGCGCGAGGAGCCTTATGAGATGAGCAACTCCTTGCACCCTGCGGCGCCTGGGCCTAAGTCGCTAATCGAAGGTGTCGAGCAGGCTATTGTAGAAATGC
The DNA here is from genome assembly GCA_028291345.1 of Rhodospirillales bacterium. Taxonomy (GTDB): domain Bacteria; phylum Pseudomonadota; class Alphaproteobacteria; order BOG-932; family Roseiterribacteraceae; genus BOG-932. The sequence continues at coordinate 3,830 of JAQGIF010000401.1, forward strand.
TCGGCATCACGGGCCTACACCACCGCTCGGCTGTCCCTAGTGGTAAAAATCTGACGCTTGGTACCCGAAGACAACGGCCGCTCGGGGTGGAGATCTGCCGTTGGTTCTCCGACCGCGATGGGCTTTCAAGCGCCAAGAGTGGCCTTCCGGCTCGCCGAGGCGATAGCAGACCTTCTGCTAGTCGGGCCGATCAATGCTGCTTGCTCGCCTCGCGGAAACGCTCCCAGCGATCAACTGGCTCCAGACGGTCGGCTCCCTGGAACGGCAGCACCCACCCGGGATACTCAGGGGGAAGAGCGCTGACTTCATCCAACTGCCTAAGCTCGTCTTGGGTGAGCGTGAGTTCAGCCGCCGCGAGGTTATCCTGGAGTTGGTCGAGGCGTTTCGCGCCAAGGATGACCGAAGTGACCACAGGCTTTGCCAAGAGCCATGCCAGCGCGACACGCGCGGGACTGCATCCGTGTGCTTTCGCGATCGGAGCCATCACGTCGAGGATATTCCAGGTCCGCTCTTTGTCCACGATAGGAAAGTCGTATTCAGTGCGGCGCGAATCCGTGACCTTCTGGTTCGTTCGGTTGAACTTGCCGGACAGTAAGCCGCCGGCAAGCGGACTCCACACGAGCAGGCCGACCTTTTCGGCTTCCAACAGAGGAACGATTTCCCGTTCGAGATCGCGGCCGGCGATCGAGTAATAAGCCTGAAGGGTATCGAAGCGGGCCAGGTTCCTGAACTCGGAGATGCCGAGCGCCTTGGCGATCTTCCATGCCTGCCAGTTGGAGCAGCCGATGTAGCGGACCTTTCCCTGCTGCATCAGGGTGTCGAGAGCGCGAATAGTCTCTTCGACAGGGGTAACGGAATCGTTGCCGTGGATTTGGTACAGGTCGATGTGGTCGGTCTGCAAACGGCGGAGACTGGCCTCCACGCCATCCATAATGTGGCCGCGGGAAGCCCCGATATCGTTGCGCCCCGGGCCGACGCGGCTATAGACCTTCGTCGCGATCACGACATCCTTCCGCGCAATGCTAAGGTTTTTCAGTGATTGTCCGAGAATCTTCTCGCTCTCACCTTCGGTGTAATTGTCCGCCGTATCAAAGAAGTTGATGCCGCCATTGATCGACGTTCTGACCAGTTCATCGGCTCCGACCTGGCCAACGCCGCTGATGGCCTTAAAAATCCCTCTGCCGTCCCCGAATGTCATGGTTCCGAAGCAGAGTTTAGAAACTAGGAGACCTGTATTGCCGAGCGTTGTGTATTCCATGGCGTTTTCCTTTCTGTGATTTCGAAATCCTCTTGACGAGCAGGCGTCGGTCGTTGGCATGGGCGCTTGCCCCCTCTTGAGCCGTTACAGACGCTCTCTTGGGCGGCGACCACGCCTTCAAGGCTAATTCTGGAGATGCCTCCGGCCGTCGTCGTTGGCCCGCATCCGGTGTTCTGGGGCTTCTGTCCGATGTGCCTGCCTTGTGCCTATATCGGGTCTATAGCGTTCCTCCGAGACTATGAATTGAGCGAGCACTCGCTCAATTACGGAACAAAAAGTCACCCGGTGACTCCCACCCAGAACGCATCGAAGCCTGCCTTTTTGTAGCGCTTTGCCTCTCTAGGCTCACGAGCGATGAAATCCATCGTCGTATCGCCGATCGCACTCATTATCGCCGATACGAACGATGGAGGCTGGAGCCTCATTGCACCACTGGACGCGCACTCGCGCATTATGTCGTCGAACTCCCCGAAGGCATTCCCGACGAGCCTCTTGCTCTCTTCGGTGATGCGGTCGGACACCGCCAGTTGCCTCATCGCTCTCCGCTTCGAGGGATATGCCGAACCCCAATCGATGAAGCGATCCCAGACATGGCGATTCCGGTCCATGAGGCTCTTGCCGGCGGGGTAGCCAGTCATCATGGCGTCGCGAAGGTCCATCTTGAGTTCCAGAAATAGCCGGTTCAGCAACTCGTCCTTGCTAGCGAAATAAGTAAACAGTGTTCCGTCCGCCACCCCTGCGTCCTTGGCGATCTTCGCGGTCGGAGCGCTCACGCCGAGCATGGCCACCACCTCGGTAGCCGCCTCGAGGATTGCGGTCCGCTTGTCTTCGCTGAGAGGACGTGCCATTTCAATCCAAAATTGAGTGCCTACTCAATCATAGCACGGCCTGACGGACGTTCAAGTAGAATCCGCGGGCCGATCGGGCGTGGGGACACTGGCAGTGCGCGCCCCCTTCCTGGTCCTCCCCGCGAGGCGAGCAGCGAAGGGCACGCGATGCGGCGCTTCTCCCGTCGCAACTAGCGCAGTGGCGTCTATCGCTGAAGGTTCGCAAAGGGTCGTCTCCCCCCATTCCCGGCGGGTACCAAGCCTCAGATTTTCACCACTAGCATTACCGCATTCAATGGACCGATGTTGGTTGAGGCGATACATCGGACGATCGAAGGCAACTATAGGCGCGGCGGCGCTTCCGCCAATAAAGATCGATCGCGCGAAAACTGGCGCTGGCAGAGCCTTCAGCCTCAAATTTCCATGCATAACCGGAGCCCCGAAGTAGTTGTAGAGCGCGCGATCGCCGCCGCATGCGATCGGCTTGGACGAACTGACTGGGCGAACCAGATACCGGTTTCGTCGGGCCTGATCGCGGGTGCGCGCGATAGGCGGCGCGCGATCGACTTGGTCCACCGCCGCGGCGAGCGGCACTTCGAGTTGATTGAGCTCAAGATTAAGAGCGACACGC
>JAQGIF010000021.1 GCA_028291345.1 Rhodospirillales bacterium
TCCGCGTGGCCTTCAACAAGCCGACCAAAAGAATGGTCTCGTCCTCCTGAGCCCGTCCGCCGAAAGCGGGATATTGGTGCGGCTGCCAGAGTGCGCCGACCGAATGTGAGTTGGAACTGGTGCGGAAACGGCCAGGTCAGTAAATCGGGCTCAAACTGGATACCGAAACAGCTTATCGGAGTTGACCTATAATTTGTTGAATCTGAGCCCTTGACGTGAAAATGCCCATGTAAGCTCGCAATAAGTGAGACCGCTGGCGACTTCGAGCAGGGACCGGCCGTTATCCTGCGAGGAAAGGCTGTACCCCCCAATTTCCGGGGCAAAGCGGCGGACGAGCAGGTTTTCGTCGACCAATATCGTCCCCTGGAACACCGCCAGTCCTAAAGCAACAGTTTTTCACCGAAACCCGGTTACGCCGGCAACGCATGCACGATCGCGCGCATCAGTATGGCCGCTCGCCCACATAATTGCCGGGCGGCGAGTAGTTGCACACCCAGATCTCCGAGTTGCCGCAGCTGCTCATGCCGCAGCCCACCAATTTTGTATTGCGCCAGACCACCTGCGTGTAATGCCCGCAGACGGCGCCGGCGTCGCAGGCGCCGTTGTCCGGGTTGAAGGCCCGCCCCTCCCGCAACCACATCGCCACTACATCGGCCGGGCTGAGATGCTGGCCGCCGGCCCAGGCCAGGTTTTCGCCGATTCCGCCGGCGCCACTGTGACGCATGGCGCAACGCTCCCCACGCAGATGTTCGGCCCATCCCTGGGCTGTCTGGGCGAGCCGGCCGGACCACTGCAGGTCCGGGACCCCGACTACCCGGCGGGCCCGATTATGGGCAGCCAGCATGCCGGCCATGCCCGCCGGCTCACCTTCGGCGGCGGGCGGCGCGGCGCGCGAGGCCGGCGAGCGGTGGTGGGGGGTCTTTGACGTCGCCACTCCGCTGGGCGTCATCGCAAGTAGCCCGACAAGCGCGCCAACGGTGCAGCGGGAAAGCATGATGCGTGGGTGCATGCGAGAGTCATCCTGATTGCCGGAGCCGGACACAGCGGGTACGCCGGCGGATAATTCCGGCACTATAGACGCTTGGCGTCCGAATCGGTGCGTTGAAGAATCGTGGTCCCTGCATGTCCGGACCGTGCCCACCAGCCCGAACAGAAAGGGGCCGGCGGCCTGAGCCGGTCGGGCGATGGCGTGAAGGCAAGGATCGACGCATTAGATCCCAAAAATCCGGCTCTGCTGGCGACGAATAGCCGGTCGCGTTCGGGGACGAACAGCGCGGTCCGGGCGCCCGACGCTGTCGCAATCCGCGCCACGCGGCGAATGCCTGTATTGTCACGAGCGAACACATCGATGGCACCCGCTGCCGCAGCTCACATAGAAAAGCTACGCTTGTATGCAGGAGCACGTCGGCGGCGTTGCCGCAGGAGTCCGCGCCGATTCCGATCGCCACAATTCCGGTATCGATCAGCACCAGCCGGTCCGGGCTGCGGAAGACCGTTGCAACGAACGTACCCTTGGCGTCTATCGTCATTGGAAAATCGAGTCCAGATCGGCCGTTCCCCGCCTGGCCACCCGTTCAACACTGGGCAAGCTGCCAGTTTTCTTCCTGAAGGCCGGATCGCTGTGCTTTGGGCAGCGGCCTTGTGATCGGCCCCTTCCTGCAGAAGGGCATTGTCGAGCAGACCGGATGGCTGGACGAGCGCCGGTTTCTGATCGCCGTCGTGATCGGCACGATCAGCCCCGGCCCGGTCGTCATCACCGCGACATTCGGCGGCTATCTCCTCGCCGGCTTTTGGGGGCCGCCGTCTCGACGGCCGGCATTTTCCTGACGTCCTTCGGCTATCTGCTGATCGCCGGGCCGATCCTCGCGCGCCATCGGCAAAATGCCAATGTCCGGGCTTTCATCAAAGGCGCCTATGCCGCCGCGATCGGAACGATCCTCAGTGCCGCGGACTGCTAGGCCGCATCGCGACCGGCGATTGGTAGCCGCTCTTCTGGCGACCGGCGGCTTGGCCATTCTGTTTCGCTGGAAAGTCAGCATCCCCTGCTGATGGCCGGCGCCGCCGTGACCGGCGTGGTCGCGTTTTATTTCATGCAGCCGGAATGGCTGATGGTGCGTTAGGCCCCCGCTCCACCACCGCCTGTTTGTTTCGGCAATTCGGCCGCCGCCGAAGTCGGTCGCGGCGCGGGATGATAACTGCGAGACACGATATCCCCCGAATCTGTGGATAAGTCTGTGCGCGGTTGACGCGACCGAGCTGCTGTGCGGCGAAATCATTGGGGAATCGCGCTTTTGCCTATTAATTGGGCAGAGCCGATAACCCTCTGTAATGTGGCGTGTTTCTCGATGCCGATAGATTCTCATAGGTCGCCCGCGTGCGGATAATGCCGTCAAGGTCACTGGCGCTTTGGCTGGCGGCACGATGTGAATAACTAGGCCACCGGCTAATTCCAATATTGAGGTCCCCGCCCTATCTCATTGTTGCCACGCGGTGATTGCGCTGTCGTTCAAGATCGCCCGAGCGGCTTGGGAGAACTGCGGTTCCATAAAATTTCCCGAGGGATTCCGTCGCGCCGGTCGCGTTGAAGCCGGGTGTGCCCAATCCCACCTGTAAACGAGACGGTTGTCGAACGGTGCAGGCGGATTGCTTGTCCACAGGAGGGAGTTCCGGCGCCCGGAGGCGAAGCATATTCGCCGGCCGTTCCGATGCGGGCAATGCCTTGTTAACTGGGGGTCCTAACATGACGACATTTGCCGATCGCGAACACGCCATCGAAGCGCACTACGCATTGCTGGAGCTGGTCGCGTTCCGGGAACGCGCGCGCCGCCACAAGCGGCTTGGGATTCGCCTTGCCGCGCGGCTGAATCTGCACGGCGCGGATGGGCGGCTGTTCGCGGTGAGTCTCAGTGAACGCTGCGCCGACGAACCCTCTGACGAAAGCCTCTATCGTCGCATGGCGGACGAACTCGGCCTTCGCGGATTGACGGTGTCGGACGCGGATATTCGTCACCTGGCACTCAGCGGTGGCAGCCCAGGCCGGAGCGCGTTCGTAGCCCCGCCGGTGCGACCCTGGGTCGAGTTCGTGACGGCGGAGCTTCTGTCGCTCTTCGGCGACGCCCGCCAACAGCCGCCTTCGTTGCCCGACCAGCCTCATTCGATACCGGCCGCATAAAACAGGCGGTGCTCCAATCCGGGCGGAAGATTACGTAAGCTGCGGGACTCATGCGAGGGGAAGGAGACGGAGATGGATAGTGGAAGATTCGCGATCATTCTGGTGATCGTTTTCGTCCTCGTCGGCGGGTTGGGATATTACGAAAACATGCAGACAATCGCCCTCAGCAGACGGATCGATCAGATCCAATCCAAGGCGGAAAATGCCGAGACTGCCGCGACCCAGGCGAAAGCGGCCGCCAATGATACGAAGGCCGCAGTCGCCAGTTTGTTAGCCAGCAGCCAGAAGACGGGTGATATCGCGCAGCTGGTGAAGCAGGCGACCGACGCCGCGGCCGCGGCCGCGCAGGCCGCCGATCAGGCGAAGCAGGCAGCGGGGGAGGTTACGGCCGCGGCCAACAAGGCTCAGCCTGCGAGCCGACGGAAATAAGCGAGCCCCGCATGGGTGGCGCGTTTGGGGACGGTCGGTCCGGCCCGCGGCGCCACCGGCGCGGCGCGGCGCGTCCCCTCATTAAAATTCGGTCGAGCCCGTGAACTTTCCCGCCAACTCCGTGGTTATAACCTGACGCAGTTGGGTTTATCCCCGCCTCGCTAGATCTGCGGGGCGAATGGATTATAGTCGAATAGCCCATAGCGTGTGCCTAAACGCGGGCGGAATGCTTTGGCTTCGCATCGGAAGCGAGGCCGCGGCTCGGGAAACCGGAATAGCTAATGTTGCGTAGCGGCAGCCGATCAAGTTCCATATCGTGAATAAACCCGCGCAGGCCCGAATTCCGATCGTCGGCATTGGCGCATCCGCCGGCGGGATCGAGGCGTTCAAGGGATTTTTCGAACATACTCCGCCCGATTCCGGGATGGCGTTTGTGGTTGTGCTGCATCTTCCGGTCGACCGGAAGAGCCTACTGCCGGAGATCCTCGGCCGTTGGACGACGATGAAAATCGTCGAGGCGACGGAAGCTTGCCTGATCGAGGCGAACTGCGTTTACGTGCCGCCGGCGGGCGGCCTCGTTACGGTTCGCGACGGCCGGCTGCATCCTCTTGAACACGATCGTTCCGAACCGCGGGCGGCGGCGCCGATCGATGTCTTTTTCAATTCGCTGGCGATCGCGCTGAACGAAGACGCTATCGGCGTCGTGCTGTCGGGCACGGGCAGCGACGGCACGCTGGGCCTCAAGGCGATCAAGGCGCTTGGCGGCCTGACCCTGGCGCAGGGGCCCGACGGGACGGCGCCGCAGCATGAGGGTATGCCCGGAAGCGCGATTATGGCGGGGGCCGTCGATATCGTTGAGCCGGTCGCATCGATTCCCGCCCGGATCATCAGCGTGCGGAAGGCGCGCCACGAGCCGGACAGGGCGGCCGCCCTGTCCGCCGAAGAAACCAACGCGGCGCGGCTTACCATCTGCAAGGAACTGCATCGGCATATCGGGCACGACTTCAGTGGTTATAAAGACAAAACATTTCTGCGCCGCGTCCAACGACGCATGCAGGTTCTGGGCGCTGCGACGCTCGACGATTACGTCAAGCGGCTCAAGGGCGATCGTTCCGAAGCGATCCCCCTATTCCAGGATCTGCTGATCGGGGTCACGAGCTTTTTTCGGGACACCGAGATGTTCGCGGCGCTGAAGTCGGTCGTCCTCCCGCGCCTGTTCGAGGGGAAAGGTCCCGACAGCACGGTTCGGGTGTGGGTACCGGCCTGTGCAACCGGAGAAGAGGCCTATTCGCTCGCGATCCTACTACGCGAGCAAATCGACACGGTCGGCCCGAACGGCCCCAAAATCCAAATCTTCGCGACCGACATCGACGAGCCGGCAATCGCCACGGCGCGGGCCGGCCGCTACCCATCGGCGCTGCTCGATGGTATGTTGGCCGAGCGGCTGCGGCGATTCTTCACTGAGGGTACGGACGGCAGCTTCACCGTCACTAGGGAGCTGCGGGAGCTGTGCACGTTTTCGGCGCATAGCCTTACGCGCGACCCGCCATTCTCGCGGATCGACCTGATATCGTGCCGGAATCTGCTGATTTATCTGGATACGGAGTTGCAGGGTTCGGTCATTCCCGCTTTCCATTATTCGCTGACGACCAACGGTATTCTCGTGCTGGGCAGTTCGGAAACGATCTCCCGCCACGAAAATCTGTTTGCCGTTCTCGACCGGTCGCACAGGATTTTCCGGCGGCGAGACACGCCCAGCCCGCCGTTCCAACTAAGCCGGCCGAATGGGCTGCCGCCGCAGACGGCACATGGCGCATCGTTCAAAATCAAACCAGCCGGAGCGGGAATTTTCAAAATGAGCAATAAAGCGAGTGTCCGCGTGCTCGAGAAATTCGCACCGGCATTCGTCGTGGTTACGGCCGATGGCGAGATCGTCCAATTCTCTAGTCACACCGGGAGATTTCTGGAAGCCGCGCCGGGATCGCCCCGCCAGAATGTGATGATGATGGCGCGCCAAGGTCTGCGGGTCCACCTGCGCAGGGCGTTGAAGAAGGCCATCGATACGGGACGTCCCGTGGAAAAGATTCGAGTTCCGATCACTATCGCCGACGACAGGATGCTGCGGATCACCTTGGCGGTGGAGCCGATGGAGGAGGAGAAGGGCTCTCCGGCGCTCTATCTGATCGTCTTCATCGAAACGGACGCGGGCATCCACGGCGATCCCAACCAAGATGACGATGCGGTCGAACCCGCGGCGGACCGTCAGCTGGAAGCGGAACTGCACGACACGAAGGAACAGCTGCAATCCATCACTGAGGAGCATGAGACCGCGCTGGAGGAACTCCGCAGTGCCAACGAGGAGCTGCACTCCGTCAACGAGGAACTCCAATCCACCAACGAGGAACTGGAAACCTCGAAAGAGGAAATCCAGTCTATCAACGAAGAGCTGCAGACCGTCAACAGTCAGCTCGCCGTCAAGGTCGACGAGCTGGACGCCAGGAACAGTGACCTGCGGAACTTGTTCGAGAGCACGCAGGTCGCAACAGTGTTTCTCGACCCTTACCTGATCATCCGGGGTTTCACGCCGGCGATCGCCGATATCTATAATCTGATTCCGAGCGATCAGGGGCGGCCGCTGACCGACATCGTCAGCAGGCTGCGCTACACGGAGTTGCGGGAGGATGTGAAGCGCGTCCTCGCGACGCTCGAACCGCTGGAGCGCCGGGTCGCGCGCGACGACAATGCGGCGCATTATCTGATGCGCATTCTGCCCTATCGCGCGCCGGACAGCACCGTCGACGGCACGCTGGTGACGTTCGTCGACGTCACCAGCGTGGTGAATGCCGAACAGCACCAGCGGCTGCTGGTCGACGAGCTCAATCACCGCGTCAAGAATATGCTGACGGTCGTGATCTCACTGTCGACCCAGACAATACACAGTGCGAAGACGATAGAAGAATTTTCCACGGTCTTCCTGGGCCGGATCTACGCCCTCGCTGCGGCATATTCGCTCCTCAGCCGGGAAAGCTGGCAGACGGTCTCGCTTCGCGAGATTATCATGGAGGAATTGAATCCGTTCGAATCCAAGGAGCGTGACAACATAATTCTCAGGGGGCCGCTTGTTTCATTGGAACCTCGCGCCGCGCTGGCGCTTGGTATGGCAGTGCATGAGTTGACGACCAACGCCGTCAAATATGGAGCCTTGTCGGTTCCCGGAGGAAGTATCAGGGTGAATTGGCATATCGATAAGGGCGTTGAGAGCGACAGCCTAGTCGTGGAATGGCTCGAGAGTGACGGCCCCCCCGTCGCGCCGCCGACCCACCACGGCTTCGGAATGACACTGATCGAGCGCGGATTGAAACAGGATATGTCGGCTCAAGTCGAGATGATATTCGCCAAGGAAGGCCTGAGGGCCAACGTGCGGGCGCCATTGCACTGCGGCACACCCAATCCTGCATTGCCCAGCTAGCCATGGCGTTCGACGCGGCGCTTGAGGGCCTCCGCGTCCTTGTCGTTGAGGATGAAATGCTCGTTTCTCTCATGATCGAGCAGATATTGGCCAAACAACGCTGTATCGTCGTCGGCCCGTTCGACCGGATCGAGGGCGCGCTCGCTGCGGCCCAACACGAAGCGGTTGACCTTGCCGTGCTGGACGTGAACATCAACGGGGTGAAAATCTATCCCGTCGCGGAGGTGCTGGCGGCGCGGTCGATTCCGTTCGTGCTTGTCTCAGGCTATGGGCGCAGCGCGATTCCGCTGGACCGGCCGGATTGGACAGTTTGCGAGAAGCCGTTCCGGGCGGAAGAGCTTATCGCCAAGCTCGTCGCCGAGCTCCAACCTCGATAAGGCTGATTCCCGAGGGGTGTTGCCTGCGGGTACTTACCGCGCAGCCTCTAATTGCGTCGGGCACGCTGCCTATCCGCTCCATATGCTTGGTGCCCGCTCGCACAGGGGCCTCATCGATCCGGTAAGAGCGGCGCCGGGCTTCGGCACCTACAGCGCGAGCAAGGCGGCCATTCGCTCCTTCGCCCGAAGCTGGACGGTCGATCTGAAAGACCGGAAGATCCTGGTGAACGTACTGAGCGGCACGATCGACACCGGCATGTTCGACAACATAGCCGCGGAGGTCAAGGAGCTGTTCGTGTCACTGATCCGATCGGCCGCATTGGCGAATCCAGCGAAATCGCAACCGCCACCTTGTCCCTGGCATAGAACTATTCGTCGATGGCGGCACGGGAAGATCCAGGCGGGATTGAACATCGGGGCCGCGTCCGACGTTGGGCGCAGCCCGCAATTGATCTCCTCCTGCTGCGCCACAAGGCTTACTGCGCTTGATCCGCAGTTTAGTCGCCGAAATCGCGCTATGCTCCCGGAAATCGAGGCCTGGTCATGACTTAAGCAACGATCGAAGGTCTACCAAGGAGCCCTTCATGACCAACCGCGCAACTGAGCCGACGAATCGTGCTCGGCCGGCTTTCAGATTTGGCGGCATGGTCAGGAATGCGCCGCAGACCGATGCGGACATAGAGGACCTGAGCGGCACACCAAGTGATTGGGGGCGCTCGCAAGACGCGAGGATCACCCGCGAATCATTCGCAAAATGGCTACTCCTATTGGCAATCGGGCTGGTCGATGGCTTCTGGATCGCCAATACCAATTTTCATCTCGCGATCAAGACCGAGACCGCGCCGCTCGTGCTGTCCTCCATCCTTATCGCATCGGCTGCTTGGGCATGCCTCTTCTGGCGCAGACAGATTCGGCTCTTTGTCCTTTTCGACACGTTTGCGCAATTTATCGTTCTTGGCGGCGTTGGTAGCACGCTCTCCTATCTTGTGCTCAGCACCGATCTCCCGCTTGTGGACCGCTATCTCTCGGCCGCCGATTACGCACTTGGCTTCGACTGGCCCAGATTCGTACTTTGGGTCCAGACAAAGCCATGGTTGGATTATGCCCTCCGGTTAGTGTACGGCGGTTGGCTATTCGAGTGGCTGCTTGTCCCGCTGACGGTGTGCTACCGTGACGAAGCGCGCGTCCGCGAACTTTCCGGCACGATCCTGATTTCCGTCATGATGACCTTCGCAATCTCCGGTCTGGTGCCAGCCATAAGCGCCTATCCGTATTACGCAGCGATGCATCCGGCGCTTATGCCGAGGATGGGAGCTACGGATCTTCTCGGTCTGCGCGACGGAACGCTGCGTGTGATCGACCTGACAAGCTTGAGAGGCTTGGTCAGCTTTCCCTCGTTTCACGTTGCCGTCGCCGTCCTGTTTACCTGGGCGCTTCGTGGCATGCGCTTCGGCTTGGTTGTCGGGGCGCTGTATAACGCTGCGGTGGTTATTTCCACCTTGTCGGCCGGAGGTCATTACCTGATCGATACGCTGGGAGGAGCAGTCATCGCCGTTCTCGCCATCGCTGCGTACCATGGCATCGCGCGCACGCGGCGACTTTAACAGCGGCTAGTGGCGCGACCGCACTCGTAATAAAGCGGCTTTGTACCCGCCTGCGAGGAGGCGATGCCTAGCCTAAGACCGCGCGCGCTCGTCGCTCTTTCGGACAATTACATTGTCGAAAGATTCGCCCATGAAGACATTGGTCGGCTGGCGAAAGAAGAAACGCCAGCCGGTTTTTCCGGTGCGGACGAACTCGTCCCGATACTGGCCCACTGCCATCGGGCCCGTGATCGGCGCGGGGTTTCGACCCTCGCCGTCGTAATAGAACGAGTAATAGGCGCGGCCCTTGGCGTGGTTCTCGTCGATGACATCGATCAGGATGTTGGTCGTTATATGCATCGCGGTCGGCTGGGTCGATTTGGAATCGAGATAGGCCTTGAATTCGTTATGACCCTGCAGTTTGCCGGCCATCGGGTGTATCCAGGTCGCATCCTCTGCGAACAGGGCGAGGACTGCATCATGTTCGAACGCGTCGATGTGAACATGAAATGCGGTCACCAGACGGGCGCAAGCCTGCTCGATAGCGAAACGTTCGGACTCGGTCATGAAGTGCAGCCTCCCCAAAAGAGCTTTGGAAAACACTTATATCTGTTTTGCCGGCAACGCCCGACTTAATTTGAATGCATACGCGCGATTAGGCCAATCTGGCGTTAATCAAATGATGACCTATCGTGTGGAAGTGGTGCTGTCACCGCCGAGGGAACACGGTCGAGGGCGAAACTGCCCGCGAAACCTCGCTACAAAGATTGAAGTCACGTCACCAGGCATCGCCTTGCCCTTAGCACAACGCGCGACACCGATAACACTGCCGATGAAATAGACTGGCACGACCCGGCTTCTGCGTTACGCTTCGTCGAAGCGCTGCATGACGTGTTTCAGCTGCTGAGCGACCGGCCTCAGATCGGGCATTACAACGCGATAAACTGATCGTCCTGTCCGCTTCTGGACTGCCCTACGGCCTTTTCCGTTATCTACGAGGTGGGACCACCGACAATCATCGTCCACGTGCCCAATTGGCGACGAAACCCTGCATGCCTGCTGGACGAATAAATCATATTCGGCAGCCCAAAGGTCAGATATGAATCGACCGCCCGTCGACGCCCAGCGCCGCTTCCTTGACCGCCTCTTCCAGCGTTGGGTGGGCGTGGCAAGTGCGGGCGATATCTTCGGATGAGGCGCCGAATTCCATCGCCAATACGATCTCAGCGATCAACGTGCCAGCTTCCGGGCCGATGATGTGGGCGCCTAGGACTGTATCGGTCTTGGCGTCGGCCAGTATCTTCACGAAGCCGTCGGTCATGTTCATCGCGCGGGCGCGGCCGTTGGCAGAAAACGGGAATTTGCCGACCTTATAGGCGGCGCCCTCCTGCTTCAGCTGTTCCTCGGTCTTGCCGACCTGGGCAGCTTCCGGCCAAGTATAGACCACGCCTGGGACGAGGTTATAGTCCATATGGCCGGACTGGCCGGCGATTATCTCCGCGACGATCGAGCCCTCATCCTCAGCCTTGTGCGCAAGCATCGGGCCGTCGATGGCGTCGCCGATGGCATAGATACTGGGGACGTTGGTGGCGAAATGGCCGTTCGTCGCGACGCGGCCGCGATCGTCCAGCTTCACGCCTGCCTTTTCGAGTGCCAGCCCACCTGTGAAGGCGCGGCGGCCGACGGCGACCAGCACGATGTCGGCCTGCATTGTCTCGGCGTTGCCGCCTTTGGCGGGCTCCAATGTCAGCGTCACGCCAGTTTCGGACGCCTGAGCGCTGCTGACCTTGGTGGCGAGGCGGAATTTCATGCCCTGCTTCTGCAGGATACGCTGCATCGATTTCGACACCTCGCCGTCCATGCCCGGCAATATCCGGTCCAGGAATTCGACGACGGTGACGCTAGCGCCCAGGCGCTGCCAGACCGTGCCCATTTCTAGCCCGATATAGCCGCCGCCGATGACCACCATGGTCTTGGGGACTGCATCGAGCTTGAGCGCGCCGGTCGACGATACGATGCGCTTTTCGTCGATCGCGATGCCTAGCAGCGGCGTGACCTCAGAGCCGGTTGCGATGACGATGTTCTTGGCGGTGATCGTCTGGGCCTCACCCTCAGCGGTCACGGACAGTGTGTTCGGGCCCGTGAAGGCGGCGGTGCCTTTGATCCAGTCGATCTTATTCTTCTTGAACAAATAGGCGACGCCATCAGTATTGGCCTTCACCACCTTGTCCTTATGCGCCAGCATGCCGAGCAGGTTGAGCGCGACATTGCCGACATCGACGCCAAACGCGCCGAGATGGCTTTGCGCTTCCTCATACTTCTCCGACGCGGCGAGCAGCGCCTTGGACGGGATGCAGCCGACATTGAGGCACGTGCCGCCCAAAGTCGGATCTTTCTCGATGCAGGCGGTCTTGAAGCCCAGCTGCGCCGCGCGAATGGCGCAGACATAGCCGCCGGGACCCGACCCGATGACGACGAAATCATAGGTGGAATCGGCCATGTGGCAGCTCCTTAAAGGTCGAGCAGCAGGCGCTTGGGATCCTCGATCGCATCCTTGATGCGGACCAGGAACGACACAGCCTCACGGCCATCGATAATGCGGTGGTCGTAGGATACGGCCAGATACATCATCGGCCGGATCTCGACCTTGCCGTCGATTGCCATGGGGCGGTCCTGGATCTTGTGCATGCCCAGGATGGCCGATTGCGGCGGGTTAAGAATCGGGGTCGACATCAGCGAGCCGAAGGTGCCGCCATTGGTGATGGTAAACGTGCCACCCTGCAGCTCGTCGATAGCCAGCTTGCCGTCGCGGGCGCGGCTGCCCAGGTCGCCGATGGTCTTTTCGATGCCGGCGAAGCCCTTGGTGTCCGCATCGCGGATCACCGGCACGATGAGACCGGTCGGGGTCGAGACCGCGACGCCGATGTCGTAATAGTTCTTATAGACGAGGTCGGTGCCGTCGATCTCGGCATTGACCGAGGGGAATTCCTTGAGCGCGCTGATCGCGGCCCTCACGAAGAAGGACATGAAGCCGAGCTTCACGCCATGCTTCTTTTCGAAGCTGTCTTTATACGTGGCTCGGATCGCCATCACCTGGCTCATATCCACCTCGTTGAAGGTGGTCAGCATGGCGGCGGTGTTCTGCGCCTCCTTTAGCCGCTCAGCGATGCGCTGACGCAGGCGGGTCATCTTCACCCGCTCTTCGCGCGCGGCCTGCGGGCGCGGGCCGGAAGGCGGAATGGGCTTTGGCACCGGAGCGGGAGGAGCGGCGGGGGCCGGCGTGCCAACTGCGGACAGCACGTCGTTCTTGGTCAGGCGGCCATCCTTGCCGGTCGCCAGAATGGAGGCGGCGTCGAGCCTGTTGTCCTCGACCAGCTTGCGGGCGGCGGGACCCGACGCGGCGAGCGTGTCGGCGGCGCCGCCGAAACCCGCCGGTGCAGTGGAAGCAGCAGACGGCGGAGCCGTCGGCGGCTTCACTGAAGCGGGCGTCGTCGCCGCAGCAGATTTTGGCGCCGGAGCAGGTGCTGTAGCCGAGGCAGCCGGCTTCGCAACTGCGGTTGCGCCCTCGTTGATCGTGCCCAGCAGGGCGCCCACATTGACCGTTGCCCCTTCCGCCACTGCCAGATCGCCCAGCACACCGGCGGCCTGAGCGTTGACTTCAAGGGTGACCTTGTCCGTCTCAAGCTCGACCAGCGCCTCATCCACAGCAACCGCGTCGCCGGGCTGTTTCAGCCACTTCGAGACCGTAGCCTCCGTCACCGATTCACCCAGCGTGGGCACCTTGATCTCAGCCATTATTCTTCCTTGAAACGTATCCGTTAGACGAGCGCTTGTTCCACGAGGGTCGCCTGCTCTTGATTATGCCGACGCAGCAAACCGGTCGCGGTCGCGGCCATCTCTGGCCGGCCGACATAGCGCGGGCGGCCTGCCTTGTGTTTCAATCTGGTCAGCACCGCCTCGATCCGCCGATCGACGAAGAACCAGGAGCCCATATTCTCGGGCTCTTCCTGGCACCAGACGATCTCGGCGTTCGGGTATTTGGCAAGCTGGTCGGCCAACGGCTCGTCCGGGAACGGGTAAAGCTGTTCCAGCCGCAGGATCGCCACATCGTTGATCTTGCGCGCCTGCCGATCGGTCAGCAGGTCGTAATAAACCTTGCCGCTGCACAGCACGACACGGCGGATCTTGTGATCGTGTAAAAGGCTCTCGGCCTCGGGCAGAATGCGATGGAACGAGCTGCCGGGACCGAACTCCTTAAGCGGCGACACGGCCATTTTGTGCCGCAGCAGCGATTTGGGCGTCATCACGATCAGCGGCTTGCGGAAATTCCGCCCGACTTGGCGGCGCAGCGCGTGGAAATAGTTGGCCGGGGTAGTGACGTTCACCACCTGCCAATTGTCCTCCGCCGACATCTGCAGATAACGCTCCAGACGCGCGGACGAATGCTCCGGTCCCTGCCCCTCGTAACCGTGCGGCAGCAGCATGACGAGGCCCGACATGCGCAGCCACTTGGATTCGCCCGACGCGATGAACTGGTCGATGATGACCTGCGCGCCATTGGCGAAATCGCCGAACTGAGCCTCCCACAGCACGAGCGCATGCGGCTCGGCCAGGGTGTAGCCATATTCGAAACCCAGTACCGCCGCTTCGGAAAGCGGGCTGTCGTGGACTTCGAAATTCGCAGTGGCACCCTTGATACTGGTCAGCGGGATATGGCGTGACTCGGTTTCCTGGTCGTAGAGCACGGCATGGCGCTGGCTGAAGGTACCGCGCCCCGAATCCTGGCCCGACAGGCGCACCGGAACGCCTTCGACCAGCAATGTGCCGAAGGCCAGCGCCTCGCCGGTGGCCCAGTCGATCCCCTCGCCGGTCTTGAGCGCCTGCTCCTTGGCCTTCAGCTGGCGAGTAATCTTGGGGTTGAGGACGAAGCCCTCCGGCACATGGACCAGCGCCTCGCCAACCTGGCGCAGCTGCTCCTCGGTCGCGGCGGTGTCGCCGCGCGAATAGTCCTGGCCGGCCGCGTCGAGGCCCGCCCAGGCGCCTTCGAGCCAATCCGCCTTGTTCGGCTTATAGCTCTTGCTCGCCTCGAACTCGCTTTCGAGATAGGCCTGGAAATCGTGGTCCTGCTGAGCGGCTTCTTCGGCTGTGACAACGCCCTCGGCGATCAGCTTCTCGGCATAGACCGTGCGCACCGACTTGTGTGCGGCGATCGCCTTGTACATCATCGGCTGGGTAAAAGCCGGCTCGTCGCCCTCGTTATGGCCGAAGCGGCGATAACAGAACATGTCGATGACGACGTCTTTCTTGAAGCGTTGGCGGAATTCCGCCGCGACCCGGCAGACATGCACCACCGCCTCGGCATCGTCGCCATTCACGTGGAAGATCGGCGCCTGGATCGCCTTTGCCACGTCGGTCGGATAGGGACCGGAGCGGGAAAAGCTGGGCGAGGTAGTAAAGCCGATCTGGTTATTGATGACGAAATGAACAGTGCCGCCGGTGCGGTAGCCCTTGAGTTCGGAGAGCGCCAGCGTCTCTGCCACCAGTCCCTGGCCGGCCATCGCCGCGTCGCCATGGACCAGCAGCGCCACGACCTGGTTACCGTCGGGAATGTCGCCGCGATGCGCCTGCTTGGCGCGGACCTTGCCCTCGACGACCGGATTGACGGCCTCGAGATGGGACGGGTTGGCGGTAAGGGACAGGTGGACGATGTTGCCGCTGAAATCGCGGTCGGCCGAGGTGCCCAGATGGTATTTGACGTCGCCCGAACCCTGCACGTCCTCGGGACCGGCCGGGTTGCCCTGAAATTCCGAGAACAGCGCCTTGAACGGCTTGCCCATGAAATTGGTCAGGATGTTCAGTCGGCCGCGATGGGCCATGCCGAGCACATATTCCTTAACGCCGAGCTGGCCGCCGCGCTTGATGATCTGCTCGATCGCCGGGATCGTCGCCTCGGCACCATCGAGGCCGAAGCGCTTGGTGCCGGTATATTTCAGCTGCAGGAAATGCTCGAATCCCTCCGCCGCCGTCAGGCGCTGAAGGATGAAGCGCTTGCCCTCGGGGGTGAACTCGGTCTGGTTCTCGATATTCTCGATGCGCTCCTGGATCCAGGCCTTCTGGTCCGGCGCCTGGATATGCATGAATTCAACGCCGACATGGCCGCAATAGGTGGCCGTCAGCCGCTCCATGATCTGGCGCAAGGTCGGGTTGGTCAGCCCCAGCACCTGGTCGATGAAGATCGGCCGGTCCCAATCGGACTCATTGAAGCCATAGGTGCTGGGATCCAGCTCCGGATTCATCCGGGGGCGCTCCAGGCCCAGCGGGTCCAGTGTGGCTAGGAGATGGCCGCGGACCCGATAGGCGCGGATCAGCATCAAGGCGCGGATCGAATCGCGGACCGCGACCTTCAGCTGATCCAGGCCGAGGGTCCCGCCAGGCGCCACATTGTCGGCCGCCAAGCCATTCGTCGCAACGCCGTTGGCCTTGGCGCCAATGTTGGCAACCGCGCCATTCGCGTTGGCGGTGCCATTTGGCGGCCCATCAATGTTTTTGGCGGGTGCCCAGCTCGGCCCGTTCAGTTCACTGAGCAGCGACCGCTCGTCATCACCGAGTTCGGCAAAAATCTCGGCCCAACTGGGATCGACCGCGCCCCGGTCATGCAGAAAACGCGCATACAGTTCGGCAACATAGCCGCCGTCCACGCCCGACAGAAAATTAGCAGAAATCATGATCCGACCCCGGCCAGCGACTGGGGCCCCTTATGTAGTTCAGGTTTCAGATGAAGTGGCCACTGATATCATGATTGGCAACGGCATCAACCCTTTAAAGCTTGCACCATCGTACTGCCGAGAGTAGCGGGAGAATCCGCAACCCAGATGCCCGCAGAGCGCATCGCTTCCATCTTGGCGGGGGCGGTGCCGCGGCCACCGGAGATGATGGCGCCGGCATGACCCATGCGGCGTCCGGGCGGGGCGGTGACGCCCGCGATAAATCCGACTGTCGGCTTCTTGATCTTGGAATGCTTCAGGAAGTCGGCGCCCTCTTCCTCGGCGGTGCCGCCGATCTCGCCGATCATCACGATGCCCTGGGTTTCGTCGTCGGCCAAAAACATTTCCAGCGACTCAACGAAGTTTGTGCCGTTGACCGGATCGCCGCCGATGCCGATGCAGGTCGTCTGGCCGAGGCCGGCGACCGTCGTCTGGGCAACCGCCTCATAGGTCAAGGTGCCGGAGCGCGACACAATGCCGATCTTGCCGCGCAGATGGATATGACCCGGCATGATGCCGATCTTGCATTCGCCCGGCGTGATGACGCCGGGGCAATTCGGCCCGATGAGGCGGGTCTTGGAATTGTTCAGCGCGCGGCGCACGCGGACCATGTCGAGGACCGGAATGCCTTCGGTGATGCAAACCACCAGCGGAACTTCGGCATCGATCGCCTCGAGGATCGCGTCGGCGGCGAAAGGGGCCGGAACATAAATGACCGAGGCATTCGCACCGGTCTTTTCGACCGCTTGCGCCACCGTGTCGAATACCGGCAGATCGAGATGGGTCGCGCCGCCTTTGCCGGGCGTCACGCCGCCCATCATTTTCGTGCCGTAGGCGATCGCCTGTTCGGAATGGAAGGTCGCGGTCGAACCGGTGAAGCCCTGACAGATTACCTTGGTGTCTTTGTTAACCAGAACGGCCATTATGCGGCCTCCTTAACCTGCTTGACGATCTTTTCCGCGGCATCCGCCAGGTTGTCCGCGGCGACGATCTTGAGACCGGATTCGGCCAGTATTTTCTTGCCCAATTCGACGTTCGTCCCTTCCAGGCGAACGACCAGCGGCACATGCAAGGAAACCTCCCGTGCAGCGGCAATGACGCCCTCCGCGATGACGTCGCAGCGCATGATGCCGCCGAAGATGTTGACCAGGACGCCCTCGACGTTCGGATCGGACAGGATCAGCTTGAACGCTGTCGTCACACGCTCGCGCGTCGCGCCGCCGCCAACATCGAGGAAGTTGGCCGGCTCGCCGCCATACAGCTTGATGATATCCATGGTCGCCATTGCGAGGCCCGCCCCGTTAACCATGCAGCCGATATTGCCGTCGAGCTTAACGTAGTTCAGCTCATGCTTGCCTGCTTCGAGTTCGATCGGGTCTTCCTCGGCCTCGTCGCGCAGCGCGGCGACATCGGGATGGCGGTAGAGCGCGTTGTCGTCGAAATTCATCTTGGCATCGAGTGCGATGACATCGCCGGCGCCGGTGACGACCAGCGGGTTGATCTCGACGATCGAAGCGTCCAGCTCGATGAAGGATTTGTACATGGCGGTCAGGAACTTGACGGCGGCGCTGACCTGCTTGCCTTCGAGCCCCAGGCTGAAGGCGACTTTGCGGGCGTGAAAGGGTTGCATTCCCGTCGCCGGGTCGATGGCGATCATCAGTATCTTTTCCGGCGTGTGAGCCGCGACCTCTTCGATATCCATACCGCCTTCGGTCGAGGCCATGATCGTGACCCGCGACGTCGCGCGGTCGATCAGCATTCCGACATACAGCTCCCGCTTGATGTCGCAGCCTTCTTCGACATAGACGCGCTTGACCTCGCGGCCGGCCAGACCGGTCTGGTGGGTGACCAGCACCTTGCCAAGCATGTCCTCAGCGCGGGCAAAGACTTCGTCGAGCGACTTCACCACCTTGACGCCGCCGGCCTTGCCGCGGCCACCGGCGTGGATCTGAGCCTTGACCACCCAGACGGGTCCGCCAAGCGACGTCGCCACCTCGGCAGCCTCCTGCGGTGTGTAAGCGACGCCGCCGCGCGGCACCGCAACGCCATACTTCTGAAGAAGCGCTTTGGCTTGGTATTCGTGTACGTTCATGAAAAACGCCGGAAATTGTGGAAAAAATCCGGGAAATCCCCGGTGCGCGCGCAATCTAACATTATCGCCGGTGAGGGCAACCCTGGTAAGGCTGGTTGCATCGCAAAAACACCCCACTTCGCCGTCAATCAGGAAATTTGTCGGACTATCGCATCTGTCTGACCGTCAAGGCCTTCCAATTCCTGCGTTCGGTCCTGAGTTCTGTCCCGCGTTCGGGGGGCGCGTCGCATAGGTCAGGGTCGCCTGGACCTGGACCGACCGTGAGTCGGTGGTAGCTAGCCCAAGTTCCGCCGTGCGACCGGTGTCGGGCATTTTCATCGTGTAATAGATAAAGTGGACCTTGAGTTTGTTCGCATCCCTGTGGCGCTCGTCAGACCGAGGCGCAGGATTTTCCGGCCTACCGGACGTATCGAAACTCTTAGTCTGTTCGCCGCCATGGCGGACGTCGAATTGGCCGCTGGCGGCATATTGATCGAGCAAACCGTGAAACGCGGCCTCGATCTGACCGGTATTGGCGCGGGGCGCACGCACGAGGCAGGTGCCGTCGGCGGCGAATTCGACAAGAATCCGATCGCCGAGCGGCATGCGAATAATCCATCCGATTCCGCCTGACTGGCCGTTTTCAAGGCCCCTGAGCATCGGTTCGGTCATCTTTTCGATGGCGCTGTCGCCGTCGCCGATGATCCCTATCGCTTGCGCGCGACTGCCGCGGGTCGACACACAAAGCCGCGAATAGAGTTCGATCGCATCGCGCCCTTCCGGGTCGGACGACCGGGGCGACACGGACTGGTCGGGCACGGGCTGGCGGTTATGGCCGTTGCCGCCGGACTGTCCGCGCCGGCCGGGCATTCCCCCGCTGCCCTCACCACCGTTTCCGCCGCCCATCTGGCCTCCATTCATTTGGGCCGAAGCGTCGGGCAGGAAAAAACCCGCGAGCGAAAGGCAGAGCAAAAACGCAAAACCAAACGCGCGCGGCCCATTCATTTCCAGCTACCTCAAGATCAGGCCTTAGACATCAGGCCCTTGGCGACGCCAACCTGTTCGTTGACCGCCGCGACGGATTTGTCGAACTGGGATTTCTCCTCTGCCGACAATTCGATCTGGACGATCCGTTCGACACCGCCAGCGCCCAGCACGACCGGCACGCCGACATAAACCCCTGAGACGCCGTACTCGCCGTCGAGCATCGCCGCGCAGGGCAGGACGCGCTTCTGGTCGAGCAGATAGCTTTCCGCCATCGCAATCGCCGAAGCGGCGGGCGCATAGAAGGCGGAGCCCGTCTTCAGATGCTTCACGATCTCGGCACCGCCGTCACGCGTACGCTGAACGATCTGGTCGAGCCTTTCCTGCGTCGTCCAGCCCATCTTCACCAAATCGGGCAAGGGAATCCCGGCGACGGTGGAGTAGCGTACCGACGGAACCATCGTGTCGCCATGGCCGCCCAGGACGAAGGCGGTGACGTCCTGCACCGAGACCTTGAATTCCTCGGACAGGAAATAACGGAAGCGCGCGCTGTCCAGCACGCCAGCCATGCCGACGACCTTAGCGGCGGGCAGGCCGGATACTTCGCGCATCACCCACACCATGACGTCGAGCGGGTTGGTGATGACGATGACGAAGGCGTTCGGGCAATGCTGTTTGATCGCGCCGCCGACCGTCTTCACGATGCCGGTATTGACGCCGATCAGGTCGTCGCGGGTCATGCCGGGCTTGCGCGGAATACCGGCGGTGACGATGACAACATCGGCGCCCGCGAGGTCGGCGTAATCGTTGGAGCCAAAATAGTTGGCGTTGAAGCCATCGACCGGCGAAGCCTCGGCGATATCGAGCGCCTTGCCCTGCGGGACACCTTCGACGACGTCGATGAGCGTGATGTCGCCGAGTTCCTTGAGGCCGGCTAGGAGGGCTAAGGTGCCGCCGATTTGGCCGGCGCCGACGAGGGCGATCTTCTTGCGTGCCATATCTGAAAGTCCGTCTGTTGAAAACAAAATTGGGAGGAAACTAGGGATTGTGCGTTGTTAGCGCTTTCGCGGAAAAGCGACAAGTGACCCGCGCTGCGATGCGGCAGCGACCGTATTTGGAACTTCGCTCTGGCGGGGCCATCGCGATAGGACGGCACGCAAACGCCAAACCCCAAGATGAAAAGATTTTACCGTGAAGGACGCCCAGAAGCGTCGAGACCGCAGGGGAAACAAAAATACTTTGTATACTCAGCGCTCCTCCGCGCTCTGCGGTCAAATAATCTCCAGTTGCGCATCGTCTGCGAAACCGCCGGAAACACTCTCTAACGTTAGCAGCCCAAGGCTATGACAATTCAATCGACCGACTGGGCTTCCCAGGGGAAATCGATCCAGCTGTCCTGCGGGAATTCGCGCACGAAGGTGTCGGCGAAGGGCCGGCCGGTGGGCTTGGCGTAAAGGACGCCTACATAGGCGCGGGGAAGCATTGTCCGGACAATTCGCATCGTCGCGCCGGTATCCACCAGATCGTCGATGACCAGCCAGCCAT
>JAQGIF010000035.1 GCA_028291345.1 Rhodospirillales bacterium
CCATCGTCCAATAGATTCGCCTTCACGATTATCGCATCTGAGCAGGACACCTTTTATTCGCGGCAGGAAGGAAGATCCTCATGTATGCCGTCAACCAGTTAGGCCTTTGGCTCGACCGCTTCCAACATTCACGCTTCGCGCGTGATCTTGCGCGGGATTGGCGCTACTGGAGCAGGATCGAACGGATCACAGCCTGCTCCGTGCTGGTGATCAATCTCATCCTCCCCTCCATTCTCGTCCTGGGCCGTTAGGGGGAGAATGACCATGAGAGTGGTAGGGATCGGACGGAAGAGTCCGGAGACAAAGGCAGAAATCTGCGATGCTCCCCCAATTCATGGATTCCTTCCGTCTGATCCTATCTGGTCCAGTAGCTTCCGATTTGGCCGCCTTACCTGCCGAACTTCTTGCGTCATACCTATGGGCTCTGCCGACAATAGACGTTCAGAGGATCAGACATTGGAATAAGTCCTTATGCGTGCGTAGTAAGAAAGATGCTGACTATTTGTACTGACCGCGAGGAGAAATTGGGACATACTAATCTCTGATTACACGCACTTAGTCATCTCGAATTGTTCTTGGATTACATGGCGATTGATACACAGATCAAACGGAGGAGGAAGTCTAATGAGTTGCATCGTTATCGTCGATGATCAGAAGTCGAGCCGACAGGTGATTTCCGAACTGGCAGCTACGCTGGAGACCAACGTTAGCGTTAAGGCGTTTGCAAACCCATTTGAGGCGTTGTCTTATGTTCATGAGCATACGCCCGATCTTTTAATCGCCGATTATCGGATGCTTGACATCAACGGCGCCGAATTGATTCGTCGATTCCGTGAAGTGCCGAAATGCAGCGAAGTGCCCGCCGTCGTCGTGGCCCCACATGAAAACCTGGAGTTCCGTTATCGGGCATGCGAAGCGGGGACATCTGAATTCCTGGTATCTCCTGTTGATCCCCATGAATTCCGCGTGCGGTCCCGCAATCTTCTGGCGCTTCGCCGCTCGCGACGGAATGTCGCTTGCCTCTATGAACTCCCAGGTGAGGCGAGTGACCATGAGGGTGCAGTTGAACAGGATAAAGCCGCCGACGATCAGATCGAGACACTCAATGGACTGCTGGAGACTGTAAGCGCTCGGCTGCTGGTGAAGTATAAAGAGCTGGACCGCGCCAACGGCGATTTGCAGAACCTGATCGCGGTCACGGGGATAGCGGCGATATTCGTCGATGAAAACCTGCTGGTTCGTCACTTCACGCCCGAAGCTTTAGGGGTTTACGTTGTTTCCTCGCAGAACATCGGCCAGTCCTTGCTCGATGTCATCTGCACCCTCGATTACTGTGACCTCGAGAGTGATTTCCAACGTGTCACTGGCAATGGCGCGACCGTTCGGCGATATCTGGAGCAGCACGACGGCACGGCATGGTATTTGATGCGGATATTGCCGAATTGGTGCCGGGACGGTTCCTTTAGCGGGGCGACCCTGACCTTCCTCAATGTGAATGCGCGGTCTCGCGGGCGAGCGTGACCGACAGGGCGGTGCGAGCTATCTGATGGCAAGCATCAGACGACAGAAACTGTAAATGGTGGAACTCTACGATTCTCCCCCTAAACCATGGGTTTCTTCCGTCTGATTTTATCCATTACACATACGCCTCCAGCCAGCGTTGGTGTTTCTTGTCGCGCGGAACTCCAGCGGGACGAAACTCACCAAAAAACGACACGGCTGACAGGTAACGGGTTCGTCAGTCTGCCAAGGCGCGATTCAAAGGCCTCAGATCGCTAAGACACGCGAGCTGACCGTTTCGTATAATGAGGCTCGAGACCCGAAGACGTTTGACTGTGCCGATGATTTTATTGAGGTAATCCCGGAAAGGCGGTTTCAGCCAACCTTTGAGAAGACCGGACTGCACGGTCTAACTATACGAGCGACCGGTATGGACGTTCGCCGCCTTGCTTGCCTCCATAGCTCGGCATCGTTGCTACATAGAGCTGTCAACTAATTGATTTTGCGGCGCGCTGGCGCTGTCTGCGGGCATCGGCAGAGTGAGATCATAAGCGATGCAACCGATATCGTACGCTCGCCATCAGTTTCCGCCGGACATCATCCTTCAATCAGCCCAGCGCTTTCTCTTCATCCACGCCGCAGTCTACAACACATTCAAATATTCAGCGTCATCTCGTCTCAAGATCAACTCTGCGGCGGTTCCGCGCCGACGCGACGAACGCCTGGAACAGCGTCACCGCCGCGGTCTGATGAAGCGCGCAACTCTCGTTATCGCGACCGATCATCTTCCCGTGACAGTGCCCATCCAGACGATCGGTCCAGAAGCGCTCGTAGAAGCTCAGCCACTGGTGAGGGCTGGCGAGCGGTCCGGGGACGAGGCGGCACAGATGGGCGCGGCCGCGCACCTCGCGACGGATCGGCGCGTCCCCGCCGCCGGACCACCCGCATGTCTACATCAAGATGGGCCAGGCGGACGCGATCCTCTGTCCCTATTGCGCGAGGCGGTTCCGCTTCGATCCTCGGTTGACACCGCTCAATACCGACCCGCCGGACTGCTTCTTTGCTGGCGATGCTACCCCCGGGTAAGGATAGCTCTCCAGCTAATCCTGAGATCAGCGGTTACAGGTTTGGGATGCTTGCTGCCGGTACGGTGGTGCGCGTCCCTGACGATGCCTATCAACTCTAGTCACGGAGGCTCCTATGTGGCAGCCGAGCGAAACATATCCAGATCAGGCGATCGAGGCTCTCGATCCGAGCTTCAGACGGTATCATCTCCGCAACGCAGCCGTCGAACGTCTTGCGACCGGCATGCGGTTCGGCGAGGGACCGGTCTGGTTCGGTGATGGCCGATTCCTGTTATGGAGCGACATTCCGAACAACCGAATCCTCCGCTGGGACGAGGAGACGGGCGCGGCTTCAGTGTTTCGCAAGCCGTCCAATTTCGCCAACGGCAACACGCGCGACCGTCAGGGCCGGCTGATTACCTGCGAGCATGGCGGGCGCCGTGTAACTCGAACCGAGTATGACGGAACTCTGACGGTGCTGATCGACAGGTTCGACGGCAAACGCCTGAATTCTCCGAACGACGTCGTCGTCAAGAGCGACGACAGCATCTGGTTCACCGATCCGCCTTTCGGCATCCTCGGCAATTACGAGGGAGTCGAAGCCGAAGCCGAATTGCCGACGAACGTCTACCGGCTGAACCCCGCCACGGGGCAAGCGGAAGTCGTCGCCGACGACATCGCGGACCCGAATGGCATTTGTTTTTCTCCGGACGAGACCCGGCTTTACATTGTGGAGTCGGGATCCGCCCCCCGACGCATCCGCGTTTACGACCTGACCGGCGACGGACGTCATCTGGCTAATGGCCGCATCTTCGTCGACGGTGGCGAACGGGGCGCGCCGGACGGGTTTCGCTGCGACGTAGACGGCAATCTCTGGGCCGGATGGGGCACTGGGCTGGATCTGAACGGCGTGATGGTCTTTGCTCCGGACGGCAGGGCGATCGGCCGCATCGCTCTGCCCGAGCGATGCGCCAATCTCTGCTTCGGCGGCACCGCTCACAATCGCCTCTTCATGGCCGCCGGCCAGTCGCTTTACGCACTATACGTGAACACCAGGGGCGCAGTTCGGACTTGAACCGGGGCGATGCTGCGCGCCTTTCACGAGGTCGGCGAAGGTCTCCGCATAATCCGGATGCCAACGTGACAGGGCCGGCCGATTCTGGACGATATCACCGGCCGCCCAGAGAATGCGCCGTTCGTCGAGCGACCTCGGCACGTCGTTATCCGGACACAGGATATAGAAGTCTCCCGCCTCGATCCGCTCCATCATGAAACCGACGGTCTGCTCCGGCGTCCAGGCCGCCGCCCGCTTTTCGGTGCGTCCTCGGGCAGCGAGTTCGGTGAATACGAAGCCCGGCACACCAATGCCGCCAAATCCTCGGGAACATTTACGTGAGGCAACACGCCATGCCCCACAGATTGACGCCTAGCACGCGCTCCCAGTTCCCGGCCGGCCCGAACATGACGCTTCCGGGTTGGACGCCCGCGTTGTTCATCAATATGTCGGCGCCGCCGAAACGGTCGTGCACCGCGGATTCCAGCCGTCGAAGATCATCGGCGCGGCTGACGTCCGTCGCCATGGCCATGACATCGCCGCGCCTCCCGGAGTGGCCGCGGCGATCGTCTCCGCGGCGCGGGCAAGGCGATCCTCGCCGAGATCCGCGATGCCGACCCTGAGGCCGAGACTGGCGAAGCGCAGCGCCGCGGCTAGGGCCGATACCAGCCGCGCCGCCGATGACCACGGCGACGGGTTCAGCGGTCAGAACAGGATGGGGCATAGTGACTTCTCCATTGGCTTCAATCCCTTAATCAATGCGCCCGAGCGTCCGGCGATGGGCTTGCGGACACGGATGCGACACTGTCGGCACCGGCGGTGCGACGCTTAGGCCGTATGGAGCTTCTGGTCCTTGAGCGGCAGCGAGCGGATGCGCTGGCCGGTAGCGGCGAAGAGGGCGTTGCACAGCGCCGGCGCGAGCGGCGGCAGGCCGGGTTCGCCGACCCCGCCCCAGAAGGCGCCGCTCGGAACCAACACCACCTCAACCTTCGGCATGGCGTCAAGCCGGAGCATCTCGTAATCGTCGAAATTACCCTGCTCGACCCGGCCGTCCTTGATCGTGATTTCGCCATAGAGCGCCGCCGTGAGGCCGAAGACGATCGCGCCCTGAATTTGCGCCTCGATCGTGTCCGGGTTCACGACATGGCCCGGGTCCATGGCGCAGACAACGCGATGGACATGGACGGCGCCCCTGTCGTCGACTGAGGCCTCGACGACCTGCGTTACGATGGTGCCATAGGCCTCGTTATGCGCAATTCCGCGGAACACGCCGGGTGGCAGCGTCTCGCCCCAGCCCGCCTTCTTGGCTGCGGCGTCTAGCACCGCCAGATGCAGCGGGTTGTGGGCGAGCAGCGCCCGGCGGAATTGGTAGGGGTCCTGGTCGGCCGCATGCGCCATCTCGTCGATGAAGCTCTCCTTGAAGAAGGCGTTCTGCGAATGGTTGACCGAACGCCAGTAACCGACCGGCACATGCGTGTTGCGCATCGCGTAGTCGATCAGGATATTCGGCACGCCATAGGGCATGTCGACCAGCCCTTCCCCCATCCTGACATCGGCGCCATGCTCAAGCATCGCAGGCGCCAACGTATGCGCGATCGAGGGCCCGGCCAGGCGCAGATGCCAACCCAGGAGCGCCCCGGACTCATCAAGCCCGGCGGTGAATTTGGCGGCGCTGGCCGGCCGGTAGAAATCGCAACGGACATCCTCCTCGCGCGACCAGAGCAGCTTGACCGGCTTGCCGACCGCCTTGGCGATGGCGACAGCCTGCGGGACGAAATTCTGCGCCACCGGGGCGCCGCGCCGGCCGAAACCGCCGCCGAGGAGGGTCACATGGACCTCGACCTTGCCGGGATCGACCTTGGCCGCCTTGGCGGCGAGCTGGAGCGTTGCCTCGGCGTTCTGGGTGGGCGCCCAGAGCTCGACCTTGTCCTCGGTGACCGCGACGCGTATTCCGCGCGTACCTTGTGCCAGTCGCAATCAAGCTCCTCGGCGACCAGCATGGGCAGCGCTGTGAAGATGCCCTGCCCCATCTCGGCCCGGGCGACGCGGATAATCACCGTATCGTCCGGTTTGATGACGACCCAGGCATTGACTTCGGCGCCGTCGGAAGCGGTCTCCGCCGCCGCCCGGTCCGGCAAATGGAAGCCCAGCATCAGCCCGCCGGTCGCGAAGGCGGTGGAGACGAGGAAAGCGCGGCGATCGAGCTTTGTGTTCTGCATCATGCCGTCCCCGCTCAGGCCTTGGCCGCGCTGTGGATCGCCTGCCTGACGCGCGCATAGGTGCCGCAGCGGCAGATATTGGTGATCGCCTGATCGATGTCGGCATCGGTCGGATGCGGCTTCGACGTTAGGAGCGCCGCCGCGGCCATCATCATGCCGGGCTGGCAATAGCCGCATTGCGGCACGTCATGGGCCATCCAGGCCTGCTGCACCGGATGGTCGCCATGAAGTTGCAGGCCTTCGATTGTCAGGACCTTGGAATCTCCGATGGAACTCACCGGGGTGATGCAGGCGCGTATCGCCTGGCCATCGACATGCACGGTGCAGGCGCCGCATTGCGCGATGCCGCAGCCGAATTTCGTGCCGGTCAGGCCGAGCGTGTCGCGCAGCACCCAGAGCAGCGGCATGTCGGGATCGACATCAACGCTGTGGTCCTCGCCATTGATGTTCAGGCGGATCATCGGTCGCTCCTGAGGATTTGGTCGAGCCGTCGCGATGCCGCGGGCAGCAGCGGCTTATGGCCCTGGATGCGCCTTCAGGTTGGTATATGGCCGCGCGCCCTCAAGGGCGACGCGATGCCCCAGGGGTGCGAGGGAGGACGAGCAAGGCGCGATCCCCATTCCGGCCTTATCGATCTGCAAAACGCAACCGGATGACTGTCAGGAATGTACAATCGCATTTGAAATTTCGCTGAGCGCGCCGGAGCCGTGGAGACCGTCTCGGGCGGCTTTGGATGTGATTAGGCGCCGGCTAATGACCCCTCACCATTAAATGGAATTAATCTCTTATCGTCCCGATCGGTGCCAGGACCCCCGCGCTGAAACGCACCCCGCTTTAGCAAGCGTCTGCTTCTCGCATTTCGAACTCAAAAGCAGGCGTTCCGTTCTCCGGCCAACGCCAACAGCAAGCCAGCTGTCGCCACCAAAGCGCGCCCAGCTAAAATCGCGACCGCCAAAAGGTCTTCGGCCGCTAAGGCGGCAACCACTTCACGGCAAACAAAGACGAAAGCGCCTACGGCAGAAACGCCGCTACCAGCGGTGATCAAGGTTCCTAGTAAGCCGGAAACCAAACGTGCAATTCTGGCCGCGTTGTTTCAACGGCCGGACGGCGCGACGGTCGCTCAGTTGACCGAGCGATTCGGTTGCCTGCCGCATACGCTCCGTGAGGCTGACGACCGAAGATTTGCGATGAAGCTCAGCATCCGCTCATGGTTTGAGCCGGATGCTCGACGTACCGTGGGTGAAATGCCGGCGACAAACGGACAGTTTGCGTGGTCATCTCGCCCAGTCGGACCCGAGGATCACTTTGCAAAAGTCGGTCCGCTGGAAGCTGGCGTCCTTGAACGCCAGCACATCATCGTTGACGGTGCCGAAAGTGCTGTCCGGCCGATGCTTCATGCCTTCGTAAAAGGCGTCGATGATGTTCTCCTTAAAGCTGGGACCGCGCGGGTGGGCTGTGACAACGGCCTCACGCTGCTCCTGCGTGAATTGTCCATAGGCGATGCCAAGAACGTCCATCTCGACACCCGAAGTGACGAGAGCGACCTCCGGCTTTTTGTGCTCCGGAATCCCCGGCGTCGTATGCAGCGCGATTGCATCCCAGACAATTTCGATAGACGCTTCCGGAATGCCGTAGGCGCGCAGGAAATCTCGGGCTGCGTTCGCTCCATCTACCTCGAAGCGGAGCGGCGAATCGCGATAGGCTTCGGTCAGCCCGATGTCGTGGAACATCGCGCCGACGTAGAGCAGCTCGGGGTCATACTTCAAGCCCTTGCGACGGCCGGTCAATGCACCGAACAGGTACACTCGGGTGGAATGGTGGAAGAGAAGATCCGGTTCAGTATCGCGGATCAGCTGGGTCAGATCACGCGCCATCTTGCTATCAGGAATTTTAATGCCGGCGATTGGGTTGGACATTCTCGATCTCCTATGTAGACGTGGCTGACTTGGCAGGTGCGCTTGCCCACAGCGCGTCTTCCCCGCAGCCCGTCGCAACGCTTTGGCAGCGTCCCCGAGGCCCTGGGTGTCGGCGGCCGGGACGGCCTCGGGAATCAGCGGGCGGCCCCAAGCTCTTGGCGCCCTCGCCATAGGCTGGATCGGCCTTGCACAGTTGGCGATGTGGCGCTCTGAATCACCCATGGCCCGCGCAATATTGTCGAATAGAGCCTGCTGCTGCGCCTGCGTCATCAGGCGGAAGGGAGCACCCGGCTGCGAGTAGTAACCCTCGTCGACGCGATGCCCCAAATGAGCTGCGGCACCTTCGACTGCTCGGCAAGATCGTGTTGATCGGACCACTCGCCGAGCATGTTGGGGAAGTAGGTGGGCGTCACACTGCGTCAACAAGCTGTATAACTCTAGCACGAATTTGGCGGCGACGCCCTTGTCGAATTCGGCGTAGCCCTTCGGCGCATCCTCGAGGCTGATGACTGTGGCATTGACGATTTTCGCAATCGGCAAGCGGTCGTTCAGCAGCGCCATCATGAGCTGGTGGTTATAGCGCAGGACCGGCGTCTGACCGGTGTGGAAGGAATTCGACTCGACCAGCCGAGGCCCAGACGAAGACTGAGGCGGCCCGTCTTGGCAACTTCGCCGCGCCCGCCGCGCGCATCGTCCTCGGAATGGTCAGCACCGTCAGCTCCCTTAGGCGCAATCATCCGTCTCGGGACGACCGCCCGAGAACGCTACGGCGCGAGGCGCGGCCCTGCCTTGATGACCGTAAATTTGCGCTGATTTCTTCCGCGCTGACGCGCGTCAAAGCCGATTGCGCAAAATATTGGGGGTCGATGAGGAGGAGATCGTCCTATCGCGTGGGACGCACGCTAGATGCCTATGCCACCTTGGTCGAAGCCTGACCTGCTACTCAAAGGAGTCTCGTCATTATTCTAAACTTCCACCCTAAAAGGATCAGCCATGTAACGCTCAACGTCATTTCTCGCGATCGTGTCGGTGCAACCTTCGCGATCCGCTTCACCGCAATCGGTCAGGCAAATTCGTAAGAACCGTACGATCCGGCCCAGGCATTCATCGCACGCCTTTCCGGCGCATCCGAGACGAGCTTTTTGCATCAGGTCGAGGAGACCCCGATGACCGCCGGGACGAATCCGGCGCAAGACTTTCTTGATCGGCTTTCAGATAGCCGCTCCCAACTGTCGATTTCTGTTTACCCGATCGAATCTGCCGCGGCTGCTTCGCGGCCCGCCAACATCCTCGCCAGCAGGTGAGGCGGAGATCCCTACGCCCTGACGCATTCGGGCCGCTGGATCAAATCCGGGGCCCGGAGCGAACCGTCAACCCGCTCCGCTTCACGATATCTGCATGCCCTCGATGCCTTCTCACCCAATGAATACGCCAACTATCTCAAAAACTTAGGCGTTACGCAATAACCCGGGGCGAACACGACCTTGAGATCGTAGACGTTATGCTAAATGCTGATCGGCCTTAGTTGTCCTTTGGCAAGCGGCCGACGACGACGAGGTCTATTTCCTCACCGACGCGTCAGGTGAGCGTTTGAAGCAAGATCGCTTCAACCGCAGCAAACGTCGACAAGCATAATATCGACCGCCGTTTGAGTATGTGGCACGCCCGGGTCGCTAGATCCGATTGCACCAGAGATTGCATCGGCGCTCGAGCAGGAGGCGCTTACTGAACCCGCACGGGCCAGAGCCACGGCCGGGCGACGGCTTCGAGACCCGAGGGAGTCTGTGAAGGCGTCCGGCCCCTACGCCTCTGTCTATGCGGCCCACCATCGACGGTGGCGAAATCTCAGTCGGCGCGCCGATGCGGGGCAAGGCCAAATTACGAAGGAGTACGACTATGTCCGATGAGAAAAAGCCCCAACCTTTGACGCACGCAACCGGAACCCCGGTTACGGACAACCTGAACATCCTCACCGCCGGCCGACGGGGCCCGGCGCTGCTCCAGGACATCTGGCTGATCGAGAAGCTCGCCCACTTCGACCGGGAGGTCATTCCTGAACGCCGCATGCACGCTAAGGGCGCGGGCGCGCACGGGAGCTTCACTGTGACGCACGACATCACCCGCTACACCAAAGCGAAGATCTTCTCCGAAATCGGCAAGCAAACCCCGATGTTCGCCCGCTTCTCAACCGTCGCCGGCGAGCGCGGCGCCGCCGACGCGGAACGCGACATCCGAGGCTACGCGTTGAAGTTCTATACGGAGGAAGGCAACTGGGACATGGTGGGCAACAACACCCCCGTGTTCTTTTTCCGTGACCCGCTGCGTTTCCCCGACCTGAACCATGCGATCAAACGCGACCCGCGGACCGGGATGCGGAGCGCGGACAACAACTGGGATTTCTGGAGCCTGCTGCCCGAAGCTCTGCACCAGGTCACGATCGTGATGAGCGATCGCGGCATCCCGCGCACGTTCCGGCACATGCACGGCTTCGGCAGTCACACCTTCAGCCTGATCAACGCGCAGAACGAACGGACCTGGGTGAAGTTCCACTTCCGCACCCAGCAGGGCATCGAGAACCTGACCGACGCACAGGCCGAAGCCTTGGTCGGCAAGGACAGGGAAACCCACCAGCGCGACCTCTTCGACAGCATCGAGCGCGGCGACTTCCCCCGCTGGACGCTGTTCATCCAGGTGATGACCGATGAGCAGGCCAAGGCTTTCCCGTTCAACCCCTTCGACCTCACCAAGGTCTGGCCAAAAGGCGATTACCCTCTGATCGAGGTCGGTTACTACGAGCTGAACCGCAATCCCGAGAACTTCTTCGCCGAAGTCGAGCAGGCCGCGTTCTCGCCCGCCAACATCGTGCCCGGCATCGGCTTCTCGCCGGACAAGATGCTGCAAGGACGGCTTTTCTCCTATGGCGACACGCAACGGTACCGGCTGGGTGTCAACTTCAATCACATCCCGGTCAACGCTCCGCAATGCCCGTTCCACAGCTACCATCGTGACGGCGCGATGCGTACCGATGGCAACCTTGGGCGGACGCCGACATATTTCCCCAACAGCCGTAACGAATGGATCGACCAGCCGGACCTTAACGAGCCGCCGCTAGAGATCGATGGCGCAGGCGACCACTGGGACCACCGGGTCGACGACGACCACTATCAGCAGCCGGGCGACTTGTTCCGGAAGATGAACGCGGCTCAACGCCAGGCGCTGTTCGACAACACCGCGCGGCAAATCGGCGGCGCAGCGAAGCACATCCAGGAGCGGCACATCGGCAATTGCGCCAAAGCCGACCCTGCCTATGGGGCCGGCGTTGCTGAGGCCCTTGCTCGGCTCGGATAATCGGCACGTGGTTTCCTATCGCACTAGGGAAGCTGGGGCCGCCCAGCTTCCCACCCCGCACTTGGAGCGCCGCTTGACCCGACGTCGCGCGCATCTAGATACGGACGAGTCGTTTACTTACGTTGGCTTTAGAGTGGCAATAACGCTTCCGTGCGATCTAGATTGCTCGACATCGAAGTTCTCCTCGGCAAGCGGCTGGTGACTACAGCTTCTAAGTATAGTCTTCACAGACGCTCCATAGGATCTTTAGCCGGTACAGATGTGCTGCACGAACTGCCAAGTCCGGCACAAAGCGACGGGTGCGCCCCGAAAATCAGCGAGGGCCGGAAAGACCGGCCCTCGCTGACAGGAAGAGCGCGCCGCGCATTCGTCAGTGACCCAGATGTTGATCCAGGAAGGCGCTGATCTCTTTGAAGGCCTGGCGATCCTCAGGGATGCGGTCGTCGAGGGTGAACTGCGCGTGGGACATGCCCTCGAACACCAGGAGATTCGCCTGAACCCCGGACTGGAGCAGTTTCTGATGGATGCGGACCGTGTTGCTCAGCAGCAGGTCGCGCGTACCGGTCGTCAGGATGGTTGGCGGAAAGCCGTGGAAATCGCCATTGACCGGCGAGAGCATCGGGTCGACCATGTCGTGACCGTTCGCGTAGAAGCGCGCCGCAGCGTCGCAGAACCCACTCGGCGACACCAGCACGTTGTCGAGCAGGGCATTGGTCTGGAAGGAATCGCCGTGCTCCGTCGCGTCCGCCATCGGGGTGCCTGGCGCTATGGCGCCCGGCGGCGGCAGGTGTTCCTGCTTCGCGCGCAGCATCATCTCCAGCGTGAGCGCGCCGCCGGCGGAGCTGCCGAACACGCCGATATCCTTCGGGTTCGTCATTTTCAGGGCTGCGGTGTAGACGGTCATCGCGTCGTCGAGTGCCGCGGGGAAATAGGCCTGAGGCGGCATGCGATAGTCGACGGAGATGACCCGCATATGGCTGAAGCCCGCCATCAGCACGGCCTCGGGCAGCGCTGCTTCGCCTGGGTTCAGCACGTAGCAGCCGCCATGGACATGGATGAGCAGGCGCTTGGCGTTGCGCGCTGGGATGGTCTCGGGCGTGACGCGATAGACCTTGACGCCGTCGATCATGCCCTGCTCGATCTTGACGTGCAGCCGCTTAGCCATCGGCTCGACCACCGCGCCGGCGGCGGCGGCTTCGGAAGCCGCGAGCTGCTTCCACCCCTCGGGCGTGGTCGGCGGCGTGTTCCAGCCGTCGTGCAGCGGCTGTGCGATAATGGCCTGCAGCTGCGGACTGACATCGTCGGGAACTGGAATAGTTTTCGCGGGCACGTCGCGTGGCGCCAGAGGCGTCTGCGCCATGGCGGCAGGTGCAAGCAGCATGAGAACCGCCGCGGCGATTGCGCGGGTTGGGGATTGGTTGTGCATCGACATCTCTCTCTGTCCCCGGATCTTCGGGTTGGCCGCTTATCCGTCCCACTGTCCAGCTATGGACAAGCCGAAAGCAAGATTGGCTCGATTTCGCCGAGTTGAAGGGCTTCGAATGTCAGCCAGGATGAATGGCTGACAAGTGCCATGGTATTACCAAAATCAAGACTTTTAAAAAACGTCAATGGAGCCGGTTATATCAAGAGGTTGTACCTCTCAAAAGATATGACCGAAACGCGATAAACATTTTCATTTCCCACTTTTTTTGCTTTGATTTCAACGGCTATTGGCATATCTGGGCAAATTTCCGCTCGACGGATATTTGTCGCCGTCTCCGGGACTCAGGCCTTACGCCAAGAGATCGCAGGCTGTCGCGGACAATCTCCATGAACAAACGCCCACTATTTGCCGTTGCGCACTCCAAACCCGGCCAGCCTTGTTTCGGCCCAGCTCTTCAGCGTCCAGCGTGACAAAGCCGTATTCTCATTCTGGCCAATATTGGCCAGGATGAGAAAGGCTATGGGACATTCCGAGTATGGTCCGGCCGCCAAAGATCGGCGGCCTTGGAACGCAGGCCGAAAGCTTGGCGGCAAACAGCCTCTGAAGCCGCAGCAAGTCTGGGCTTTCCGATTCTGGTTGGATCGAGAGCGCCGGCTGCGCGACCGTGCAATGTTCGATCTGGCGATCGACAGCAAGCTTCGCGGGTGCGACGTCGTTAAAATTAAGATCGGCGATCTCGTAAGCGGTGGCCGGGTTCGCTCACGAGCAATTGTTATTCAGCA
Organism: Rhodospirillales bacterium; assembly: GCA_028291345.1. Taxonomy (GTDB): domain Bacteria; phylum Pseudomonadota; class Alphaproteobacteria; order BOG-932; family Roseiterribacteraceae; genus BOG-932. Next base: position 13,310 of record JAQGIF010000035.1, read on the forward strand.
GAAGACCGGTCGGCCCGTTCACTTCGAGCTCCTTGAACCTGCCCGCTGCAGCATCCTCGCGTGGCTCGAACGCCGAGGAGGTATGTTAGACGATTTCGTCTTTCCGAGCCGGATTGATCATACCGATCATCTCAGTACGCGGCAGTATGCTGGCCTCGTTGACGAGTGGGTGACCGGTATTGGGTTGCGTCGGGGGGCTACGGAACACGTTCGCTGCGCCGAACTAAGGCTTCAGGGGCGCGGTGCCAATCTTCGCCCCGGGCCTACGGTGCGCCGAACGAGCAGGCGGCCGACCGGCCGCTAGCGATAATTCCGGAAAAACGCCCGCATGTCGTCGACCAGCGGCGGACCGTTTTCGAACACGGCGAAATGTCCGCCGCTCCCGCCGTCGCGGCGCTGGGATCAAATCGCTAGGGAATAGGAACAGGCCAGTCGGCACGGCGATCGTCTCGCCCGTTGACAAAATCAAGAACTAAGGTGTTTTCCTTCACCACATGAGGAGGGGATGCCGGCGATCCAAGTCTCGAATACGGTTAAATTGTCATCGGCGAGGACGAGGTCGGCGCGATAACCGGGAGCAATGAGGCCAAGTTCGTGGCCGAGTCCCAAAAATTCCGCGGGCGCGTGGCTCGCCATGCGCACGGCGGCCACGAGGTCCAAGCCCAACAAATTGACCGTATTACGGACCGCGCTCGCCATGTCGAGATCCGATCCGGCAAGGACACCGTCCTGATCGACGCAGACGCCACCAATCACCTTGATCGGGCGGCCCTGAAGCATGAAGGATTTGTCGGCCAGCCCGACGCTCGGCATTGCATCGGTGACGAGCATGAACCGTCGGGTACCCTTGGCGCGCAACGCGATACGCAACACCGACGGGTG
>JAQGIF010000043.1 GCA_028291345.1 Rhodospirillales bacterium
TCGGTTAACTCGATTCAGATATAGGAACGCCGCGAGGTAGTTCTTGAGATGGCAGTATTCTCAAATCGCTCATCGGATCCGGAAACCTTACAAGGGCGGTTATTCGAGAAGATTGTGAAGCTCTTCGCCAAGGAGAACGACGTGCCGCTGACGGCGGCTTCATTTGAGTCTGGATGTCACCATGAACGAGGATCAGGCACGAAACCGCCGTGACAACGTGACAATCGTTGGAACAAACGCTCTGTACAAGGGGGTTGCGTTGCTAGGATCAACCCATTCACCACAATCCACAGTTAAGTAGAATTGTGCCAGTAGAGTTGCGCGTTAAGAGATATAACGTTTATCAAAGCGCTTTATTTAAAACAGGTCCCTTATTTCTTTTTAACCCTTACTCCGGCTCCGCCGCCATTTTCAGGAATGAATTCTATTCCTGCTGCTTCGAACACGCCCTTGAGAGTTTCGATTGTGCGATCTCTCAGCTGTTCTCCACGCTCCAGGCGCGCAACTGTATCCGCAGATACACCGGCCTTGCGGGCTAAATCTCGAACTCCCCATCCGAGTGCCGCCCTGGCCATTTTGCACTGGATCATATCCATTTCGTATCACTGTTACGATTTATATTGCTGACACCGAAACCATGTGCTATCGTAGCAAGGTTACGATTACCTGGCAAAACGGCGGCCGAACGGAACGTTGGAGCGTTCCGCCGGCCTGACCACAACCCTCGCTCGGTTAGGAGCATGGTTCATGGCTGATTCTGATCATAGCACGAGACTGTCTTACCTCAGCCGCCGCAAACTGCTGACCGGTACTGCGACTGCGCCGCTGTTCCCGATAGTGTCATCTTCCTCACAGCTATCCGCCGGAGCATCTGACCCGATTTTGCCTCTCTGGCAGGAATGGCAGCGGCTGCACACGCGGGCGACCGGCCTTTGTCACCGCTGGCAGGATATGGAGACATATCTCATGCGGAAGATCGGCGTGCCGCAGGTGCGGATACCCTCGCCCGACAATCCCGCCGCCATCTGCGCTCATTCCCACGCGGAGATCGACCGGGCGCTGGCAACGCTTTTCTGCCCGCCAGAGATCGGCACCGCCTTGCACGCCGATCTTACAGCTCGTCAGGGACGCTGGGACGCGGAAGCCGCGAGCCTCGGTTTCGACGAGATTAAGCAGCTGGAGGACGAAGCCTGGAGCCAGGAGGCCGAGGCGAGCAAGGCCATCTTTCGCGCGCGCGCCACAAGTCTGGTGGGCATCGAAATCAAGATCGCGCTGATCGTCGAGCTCTGCTCCACCGGCTCGGACGATCCAGAATTCCCGTGGCCGCAGCTTCGCTCCACCCTGGCCGACGTGAAGCGCCTCCGCCGCAGGTTCGGCAGCGTTCAATGCTGAAAAGCCGTTGGTGCCTGCGGCAAAGCGTGCCGGGCCGCGTCGGTTGTCAAGGCTGGCGCTGCGCGCCACCGCGACGTGAGGGTGCGGCTCCTGGCCTTGGCAGCCCGCCTCGTGCGGCCCGGCCAAAGCTTTGGCATGCACCAATGGCAGATCAGGAAGCGCGACGCTTCCCTGTTCGATGGAATCGGTTGAATATATGCTTGATCAGACATATATCGGGAAAGGTTTGAGGACATGGCGAAGGCGACCAGCGACGACTAGCCCAAGCCGGTGCGCTGGATCGGCAGCAGCAAGGACGACGTGAGCGAGTTCCCCGAAGATGTGCGGCAACGGGTTGGCGGTGCGCTTTGGGAAGCGCAGATCGGCCGCAAGGCACCCTACGCGAAGCCACTCAAAGGGTTCGGCGACGCCGGCGTGCTGGAGATCGTCGATGATTTCGACGGCGATACGTTCCGGGCCGTGTATACCGTGCGCTTTGCCAAGGCCGTCTATGTGCTGCACGCCTTCCAGAAGAAATCCAAACGCGGCGCGGCGACGCCAAGGACCGAACTGGACTTGATCGATCAACGGCTCAGGCGAGCGAGAGAGGATTACGAGCAATGGTCATAAAGCGAGAAGCCGATATCCCGGTGATCGAGGGCAGCGGCAACGTCTTTGCGGACATGGGTTTGCCGGAGGCCGAGAAGGAGCTGACGAAGGCGCAGCTTGCCAGCCATGTCCGGCAGGTGATCAAGCGGCAGCGTTTGACCCAAGTGACGGCGGGTGGGCTGATGGGCATCGATCAGCCGAAGGTGTCGGCGCTCCTCAATGGTCGGCTTGCGAACTTCTCCAGCGAGCGCCTTATGCGTCTGCTGACTGCTCTCGGCCAGGACGTGGAAATCACGATCAGAACGAAGCCGCGCAATCGTGCTCAGGGCCGCATCCGTGTTGTTGGCGAAGCGCACGCATGAGGTCTTAACCTTGATAAGCCGCATTTCAGGATGAATCGCTCCGAGAAATGCCCTAATGCCGACAGCCGTAATTCCGACTGCACCGTAATCGGTGTCGTTTCGCGTATTGTGCTGTTGTCTCGATGTTTTGGCTTGTTGTTACCCCTCCGCTTCGATCTCCACCAGCGGCGCTCCGCTGGGAACCGTGTCGCCCGCCGCGCAGAAGATTTCGGTGACGCGGCCCGAGATTTGGGCCGGCAGGCTGTACATCAGCTTCATGGCCTCCAGCACGATCACCGTGTCGCCGAGGGCCACGCTTTGACCGGCAACGACGTTCAGCTGGCTGATCAGGCCCGGCATTGGCGCGGCGACCCGTCCGGCGCCGGCCGCGTCTGCCGCGGCTTTGCTGCCCGCAGTTTCGATGCGGGGTGTGACGCCGAAATCTCCCGCCCTGCCATCGCGCCCCAGGCTGATCGTGCCGGCCTTTTCGACAAAGCTGTATTCGCGGATTAAGCCATCCAGCGACAACGTTGCGCGATCGCCATCGATGGCGATTTCCAGCGATCTGACAATGCCGTCCTGACGAAATGCGTAGCGCCCCTTCTTTCCCGCTATTTCCGCCTCGATGGTCCGTGACGGCGTGCCGATCGCGAGCGCAACCCATCCGGCATGACCCGCAGCGGCGGAAACGCGAAAACCGCCCAAGGTCGCCCAAGGCCCGAGATTCGGCGCGGCGCTGTTCGCCTCGCGGGTCAGTGCCCAGACGGCAGCTGCGGCGGCGGAGTCATCATCGTCATCGGGTTGACCGGCCCAGCCATCGGGGAAAGTTTCGCCGATAAAGCGGGTGGTCAGTTCGCCGGCGCGAAAGCGCGGGTGATCGACGATGTCACGCAGAAAGGCCTGGCTCGACGTGATGCCTAGAATGGCGAATTCGCCCAACGAGGCGGACAGGCGCGCCGATGCAACGCCGCGATCTGGCCCGTAGGCGATGATCTTGGCGAGCAGCGAGTCGTAGTAAGGCGTGACAACGCTGCCCGAGCGAACGCCGGTATCAACCCGCACGCCATCCTGGTTCGGTGGCTTGAACAGACGGATTTCGCCCAACGCGGGTCGGTAGCCGGCGGCGGGGTCTTCGGCGTTGATGCGCGCTTCGATCGCGGTTCCGGTTACCGTCACCGCATCCTGGGTAATAGGCAGGAACTCGCCGTCGGCCACTCTGATTTGCAACTCGACTAGATCGAGCCCGGTGACGAATTCGGTGACCGGATGTTCGACCTGTAGCCTGGTGTTCATCTCCAGGAACCAGGGGCCGCCGCCATCGGCATCGAGGATGAATTCCACTGTGCCTAAGGAGTCGTATCCGATGGCGCGACCCAGCTTAGTCGCGGCATCGAACAGAGCGTCGCGGATTGTCTGCGACAGGTTGGGCGCGGGGGCTTCTTCGATCAGCTTCTGGTAATTGCGCTGGATCGAGCATTCGCGCTCGAACAGATGAACCAGATTGCCATGCTTGTCGCCGGCCAACTGAACCTCGATGTGGCGCGGCCGCTGGATCAGCTTTTCGATCAGCAGCGACGGATCGCCGAATCCGGCTTGCGCCTCGGCCCGAGCTAGCGCCAAGGCTCCCGCCAAATCTTCGGCCTTTTGCACAGCCCTCATGCCGCGGCCGCCGCCGCCCGCAGAGGCTTTGATGAGAATAGGGAACCCGATCTCACGCGCCGCCTTTTCCAGGCTGGCATCGTCCTGCGCGAACCCATGATAGCCGGGTACGCAGGGCACACCCGCCGCTTCGGCAATGCGTTTGGACTCGATCTTCGATCCCATGCGTGTGATCGCGTCAGGATTGGGACCGACCCAGACGATGCCCAGTTCGACGCAACGTTCGGCCAGCGCAACACGTTCAGATAGAAAGCCGTAGCCAGGATGGATGGCATTTGCGCCCGTCTGCCGTGCGGCATCCATGATCGCATCGACGTTCAGGTAGCTGCCCGAGGCTTCGGCCGGGCCGATGCGGACCGCTTCGTCGGCGGTGGCGACGTGCAGCGCATCGCGATCGGCATCGGAATAGACGGCGACGGTACGAATGCCCATCTTCCGGCATGTGCGCATGATGCGGCAGGCGATTTCGCCGCGATTGGCGACCAGCAATTTACGAATCATGGGGTGCTCACATGCGATAGACGTGCGAGCGGCCGGTCGTCGGCGGCTCGGCGGCGGCGAGCGCCAGGACTAGGCCCAATATGTCGCGTGTCTGCGCCGGCTCGATGATGCCGTCGTCCCACAGCCGGGCGGTCGCGTAATAGGGGTCGCTTTGTTCGGTGAATTGCGCTCGCGTGCGCCGTTCCAGCTCGACCAGTTCGTCGTCCGAGGCGGCATCGCGCTTGACGCTGGTACGCCGCAGTTCCAGCAGCACGTTGGTTGCGATATCCGGGCTCATCGTGGCGATGCGCGAATTGGGCCAGGAGAACAGGAAGCGCGGCTCGAATCCGCGGCCGCACATGCCGTAATTGCCTGCACCGTAGGATCCGCCGATGATGACGGTGAAGCGCGGCACGCGCGCCGCCGCCACGGCATAGACCAGCTTGGCGCTATGCTTGGCGATTCCGCCCCGCTCGGCGTCGGTGCCGACCATGAATCCGGTGATGTTCTGAAGGAACAGCAGCGGGACGTTCCGCTGGTCGCACAGCTCGATGAAATGCGCGCCCTTGACGGCGGATTCGGAGAAGATTGGCCCGTTATTGCCGATGATGCCGACCGGATAGCCGTGCAGATAGGCGGTGCCGCAGACCATCTCGCTGCCCCAATCCGGCTTGAACTCCTGGAACTCGCTGCCATCGACCATGCGGGCAATGACCTCGCGCACGTCATAGGGGTTCTTGGGGTTGGCCTCGATGATCCCTGCGATCTCTTCCGCATCATAGAGCGGCGGCCGGGCAGGGCGGGTGGCGGCGTGGTTGGGCCGTTCGATATTCAGCCCGCCGATGATGTCGCGCAGCTTCTTCAGTGCCGAGGGCTCGTCCTCGGCCAGATAGTCGGACACGCCCGACACGCGGCTATGCATCTCCGCGCCGCCCAAGGTCTCGCCATCGACCACCTCATTGATCGCCGCGGCGACGATCGACGGGCCGCCCAGATGGATGCGGGCGTTGCCGCGCACCATCACCACCTCGTCGGACAAAGCCGGGATATAGGCGCCGCCTGCGGTGCAGCCGCCGAACACCGCCGAGATTTGCGGGATGCCGTCTGCCGATAGCTTGCATTGATTATAGAATGTACTGCCGAAATGGCCCTTGTCGGGGAACACGCGGTCCTGCTCGGGCAGATAGGCACCACCGCAATCGACCAGATAGATGCAGGGCAGGCGGTTCTCGCGGGCGATCTCCTGCGCCCGGACATGCTTCTTTACCGTCTCATGAAAGAACGAGCCGCCTTTGACGGTGGCATCGTTGGCGATGATCATGCAGGGCACGCCCTGGATGATGGCGATTCCGGTGACCACGCCGGCGCCGGGGACCTCATTGTCGTACATGCCCCAGGCGGCGAGCGGCGACAGCTCCAGGAACGGAGTAAAAGGATCAACCAGCAGATCGATCCGGTCGCGCACCAGCATCTTGCCGCGCTTGTGATGGCGTTTGACGTGCGCCTCGCCGCCACCGGCAACGGCATAGCGTAGGGAATCACGGAGCCGGTCGAGCAATGCCTGGTATTGTTCGCGGTTGGCGCGGAAGCCGGCGGCCTGGGTAACGATGCGGGTGGGCAGGACGGGCAGGGTGGGTGATGGCATTATTTGCCCATCCGCTTGGCGATCTCTTCCAACATCACTTCGGTCGCGCCGCCGCCGATTGACTGGACGCGAGCGTCGCGGACCATACGCTCAATTGCGCTCTCGCGCAGATAGCCCATGCCGCCATGGAATTGCTGGCAGTCATACATCACGTCATTGACCAGCTCGCCGCAGAGCGCCTTGACCATCGACACTTCCTTGACGCAATCGCGCCCCTGCGCGTCCAGCCAGGCCGAGTGATAGACGAGCTGTCGCGCTGCTTCGACCCGGGCGGAGAGCATTGCCAGCCTCTGCCGGATCGCCTGTTTTTCCCATAGCGGGGCGCCGAAGGCCTTTCGCTGCGTCACCCAATCGAGGGTCAGCGCGATCGCCGCTTGAGACTCGCCGATACATTGCGCGCCCAGAACCAGCCGTTCGTTCTGGAAATTGCGCATGATCGAATAGAAGCCACGATTTTCCGCGCCGATGAGATTGGCGACCGGCACGCGGCAATCGTCGAAGATCAATTCGGCGGTATCGGAGGACAGCCAGCCCTGTTTCTTCAGCGCTCGGCCGACTGAAAATCCCGGCGTGCCCTTCTCGACCGCGAAGATCGAAATGCCGCGTGTCCCTTTGACCGTGGAATCGGTCTTGGCGGCAACAAAATAGAGATCGGCATGAACGCCGTTGGTGATGAACATCTTGGTGCCGTTCAGCACGAAGTCGTCGCCGTCGCGTTTGGCGTGGGTGCGGATCGCGGCGACGTCGGAGCCGGCGTCGGGTTCCGTCACGGCGACGGCGCAGATTTTACGTCCGGCGATCAGATCGGGCATCCAGCGCTGAAGCTGTGCCTCGGTCCCGAAATTGTGCAGATGCGGCGAGGCCATGTCAGTATGGACCAGCACGGTGATGGCGAAGCCGCCGAAAGTCGATTTGCCCAGTTCTTCGGCTAAAATCGCGCTGGCGACCGTGTCCATCGCGCTGCCGCCATAGGCCTCCGAATAGCGGATGCCCAGAAAGCCGAGCTCGCCCATCCGGCGCAGCACGGAACGCGGTGTCAGCCCGTCCTCCTCCCAGGCTTCGGCATTGGGCTTTATCTCCTCGTCGACGAACCGGCGCAGCTGATCGCGGAACATCTGATGTTCTTCGCGGAAATAAGGCCCGTCTGCCGAGATCGACGCTGAGTCGCCGGACGGATTGTTCGAATTGTGGATGTCCATGATGAATTCCCAGGAAGACCGCGGCGCATATTGTCTTGCGCTTGCGCGGATGAAGCGTTTCGCAGGCATTATGCAGGAAACGTCCCGGCGAGGAAATGTGAGGACTGGCATAATCTTCTCCGGATCCATCGGTCCAAGGGCCACCGCGGACATAGGACGCAAAGGGACATTGACCTCGGCCATCAAGGGGACGCTAATCCGCGTTTACCGATAGTCCGGAAAAACCGGAAAGGCTGAAGCGGAGGAGGAAACATGCTGCGGAAAACGCAAACCCAGGCGCGCATCGATTGCACCGAGGCTGAGTGGGAGGCGAGGGTGGAACTCGCCTGCGCCTATCGCCTGTTCGATCATTTTGGCTGGCATAGTCTCATCTATAACCACATCACCCTGCGGATTCCGGGACCTGAGCGGCATTTCCTGATCAATCCCTTCGGACTGATGTATCGTGAGGTGACAGCATCGAACCTGCTCAAGGTCGATCTGGACGGCAATAAGCTGACGCCCTCGCCCTGGGAGGTGTGGGAGGCGGGTTTCGTGGTGCATAGCGCCGTTCACCGCGTTCGCGAGGACATCCGGTGTGTGATGCATACGCACACGGTCGCCGGCGTTGCGGTGGCTTGCCAGGCGCAGGGGCTGTTGCCTCTCGATCTGACGTCGTTGCTGTTCACCGGCCGCATTGCCTACCACGAACTCGAGGGCATCACGACGGATCGGGCGGAGTGCGACCGGATCGCAGCCGACTTAGGGGACAAGAGCGTGATGATTCTGCGCAATCACGGGCTGCTCACCTGCGGCCCGACAGTCGCCGACGCGTTCCAGGACATGTATCAGTTGGAGCAGGCTTGCCGGGTTCAGCTGGCCGCACAATCGAGCGGCGTGCCTCTCAATTTTCCCGCGGCGGAGGTTGCCCGGAAAACGGCTGTCCGCAGCGGTGGCATGTCGGAGCTGAATGGGCTGCAATGGGCGGCGATGCGGCGCTGGATGGAAGAGACCGATCCCAGCTTCATGAATTAGCGTGAGGGGAAAGATCGATCGGGCGATCAACATCGCCGACCTGCGACGCCTGGGGAAACGCCATCTGCCCAGGGTGGTGTTCGACTATATCGAGGGTGGGGCTGAAGACGAAATCGGGCTGGATGAAAATACCCGCGCCTTTGCACGCCGTAAGCTGGTCCCGAAATTCTTCACCCCCTGCGGGTACCTCGATCTGACGACCGATCTTTTCGGGAAGACCTATGCTGCGCCGTTCGGCATTGCGCCGACCGGCTTCGCCGGATTATTCCGGCCTGGCGGAGACCTGTTGCTCGCCGAGGCGGCGCGTGCCGAAAATATTCCCTACATCATGTCGGGGACATGCAACGCCGCGATCGAGGAACTGCCCGAGATCTGTGCCCGGAATGCCTGGTATCAACTCTATACCGGACGGGATAAGGCCATCGATGAAGATATCGTCCGGCGCGCGGCCGATGCTGGGATCGAGACTTTGGTGCTGACCGTGGATTCGGAGGTGCGCACCAAGCGGGAGCGGGATATCCGCAATGGCTTCAGCGGCACCGGCCTCAAAACCCTGGCGTTTCTGGAAGCGTTGCTGCATCCCGCCTGGCTGGCCGGCTATCTGGCGAGCGGGGGCATGCCCCGCTTTGGCAATTTCGCTGCCTATGCCGCGAAGCCAGAGGATGCCCGCGCCGTCTGGGCCTTTATGACCGGACATCTTCCCGGAAATCCCCTTTGGGGCGACCTCGAACGTTACCGCCGTTTGTGGAGAGGCAATTTGGTGGTGAAGGGCATCCTGCACCCGGACGATGCGCTGCGTATCGTCGATCTGGGCGCCGATGGGATCATCGTCTCCAACCATGGTGGCCGCCAACTCGATCGCGCCCCGGCAGCGGTCGACATGTTTTCGGCGATAAAAGCCGCCATCGGCGGCAAGGCGATTGTCATGCTGGATAGTGGTGTCCGCCGAGGATCGGATATCGTAACCGCGCTCTGCCTCGGTGCCGATTTCGTATTCATCGGGCGAGCGGCTCTCTATGGGCTTGCTGCCGGCGGGCTCCCTGGCATTCGAAAAGCGATCACCATTTTGCGCCATGAAACCGAAACGGTGGGACGGCATATCGGTTGCGGCCGAACATCGGATTTGGGTGCGCAGCACCTGATGCGCGCCTCGGGGGACGGCGCGCGGTAAGGACTCGCCGAAGGAGGATGCTCTATATGAGGTCAGGTTGTACCGGTTGTACCGCTGAACCTTTGCGGCTACATTTTCCGCTTGAGCCTTGGTCGGCCGCGACACCGATACAGGCTGTGTAATTGTTCAATAGAAATTATTGGCCGCTATTGCGACTCCTATGACGCAGAAATCCGTTTTGGGCACAGGGTCCGTGTTCTCGCGCTTGTTCCCCCCTCGTGCTTCCGAACCTTAAACAGAGCCATCGCGCGCGCCCCCCGGCAGCCGGATCTATGCAATCGGCGACGTGCATGGCTGCGTTATCCTCTTGCGGAAACTGCAGTCGATGATCCTCGACGATGCGGCTTCGCATATCGGTAC
>JAQGIF010000045.1 GCA_028291345.1 Rhodospirillales bacterium
ATCGAGGCATGACTGTCGGCATCGATCAGCAAATGGTCGCCCCGCCCTGCCAAGGTCGATATCAGCCCCAGGTTGGCCTGATAGCCGGTCGTAAAGACCATTGCGCTGCGCCGGCCATAGAACTCGGCGATCCGCTGTTCGAGAATGGTGTGGCCGGCATATGTGCCGTTCGCGATACGCGAGCCGGTCGTGCCGGTTCCCGCTTCATAGATTGCGTTAGCGCTCGCTTCTACGCAGGTCTGATCGAATGTCAGGCCGAGGTAGTTGTTGGTTCCGAAGAGCAGGATATGATGACCGTCTAGGATCGCTTCGGTCGGGGATAGGATTTTCTCGAAACGGATGTCAAACGGATTGCGGCCGTTATCGGTCAGCGCCTTGAACGCGGTTCGAATGTCATCGAATTTCGAAAAGAGGGACATCAACCCTTATCTTCCAAAAGTGCTTCGACGGCATGGCTTAGATCCTGGACCGTCTTGACCTCAGCGATACGGTCAAGTGGAATCGAAATATCGAAATGGTCCTCTATGTCCATGACAAAGTCCATGACGGCAACGGAGTCGAGACCGAGGTCGCGTGCAATTTGTGTTTGTGCCGACACTTGAGCGCCTGCCGGAACTCGTGCTGCCAGGACCCCGGCGATTTCTGCTTCGATATTATCTACTTGGTTCGCCAAGACAGGCACCCCTCAGCTGGACGCATCCATTTTCGCCCGTCTGCCTTCATTGCAGGCAACGACCTAAAAAGCAAATAATCCACAGACGTTTCGTTCGGAACGCAATTGTTCATTGTCGACAAAATCATGGCCGGCCATCGGCTATAGCTGGCAGCCAACCCCGATCCCTGTACCAGGACACGGTGTCGCGGAACCCGGTGCTCAGCTCGATTTTCGGCTGCCATATGTCCGGCGGGGGCAAGCGATCCCCCGAGGACCCCCAATCCGGATGCAGGATCTCTCGTGCCTTTCCCAAGGTGAAGATCGGCGCCCGTCCGGCTATTCTTGCCGCAAGCATATTCACGGCGGCCGCGGCACGAACGACGATGCCAGGCAGCGGTAAGGTCAGAACCTTTACCCCGACCGCTGCTTCGGCGGCGGCGGCGATCTCAGGCCACGCATAGCCGCCGACTCGTCGGTCCGTAAGTTCGAAAATGCGACCGGAAGAGCCTCGATCGCAAAGGCTGGCGACTGCATTGGCTGCGTCGGCGGCGTGGATCAAAGCGACCCGGCCCCTTCGCGGGCCAGCCAAAGGCAATATCCGGCGCGTGGCAGCCTGGAATATCACGAGTGTCTCCCTGTCCCACGGCCCATAGACCGCGCATGGCCGGAGAACGGTCCAATCGTGGGCGCGCAGGGCCGTTACGATCTCTTCGCCTTCCCGTTTTGTTGCGGCATAGGCCGAGAGTTGCGGCTCGCGTGCAACCATCGAAGATACCAACAGGACGTGCTTGGCTGGCCTGCAGTTATCGAGCGCGTCAATGAGATTGGCTGTGCCGCCGACATTGACGACGCGAAAGGCGGCAAGGTTCGACGCCTTGATCAGGCCCGCCGCATGGACGACGACGTCCGCGCCGTCGACCAGCGCGCGCAGTGCGCGCCGGTCGCCAATGTCGCCAACGACGGTCTCCAGTGCCTTGTTGACAGGAATCTGATCGCTGGGAATCTGGCGCGCCAAGATACGCACCTGCCAACCAGTGGTCGCCAGGGCACTGACGATGTAGCGACCCAGAAAGCCGGTTGCGCCAGTGACCGCAGCGAGCCGATCCACCATCAGGCCGACCGGAGCGGGACAACGGCGGAATAGGATGCAAGGTGGGCTGCGCTCTCGTCGTCGGGCAGCTCCGTCCGGAACGAATCCAGGTACATTTGGCGCGCCCGCGCACGGCTCAACTTACCGGAGGAAGTCTGCGGCAGAGAGTTGTGAGGCACCAGCACGACCGTGCAATTGACGCCGGCTGCCGCCCGAACCGTGTCGGCGACCGCCTGGCGCAAGCTTGTCCGTGCTAGCTCATTCGTGGTGCGGCATTGAACCAGCAGAACGACATTCTCAGTTTCGGCATCGTCGATGGAAACGGCCGCGACGTCGCCGTTGCGAACGCCGTCGACATCGTGCTCGACCAGCCATTCCAGATCCTGCGGCCAAATATTGCGGCCGTTGGCGAGGATCAGGTCTTTGCTCCGCCCCGTTACGACTAGGGCGCCATCCAGGAAGAAGCCGAGGTCGCCGGTATCGAGCCAGCCATCGACCGACAGCACGCGCGCCGTCTCTTCACGGCTGCCGAAATATTCGTGCATGAGGCTTGGGCCTCGAAACATGATCCGGCCGATCTCCCGGTCCGGCAAGGGGACGTCATTGGAAGCCCGGATTTCAATTTCGTGACCGGGCAAAACCCGACCGCAAAGCACGAAGGCGCGCGTCCGTCTATGGTCGTTCTCGATTTCGATCGGCACCGCCCGTGCCTCCTGCTCTAAAAGATCGAGATCGATGTTGTCGAGTTCGATCCCCCGGTCCAGCGGTGCGAAGGTGATGCCCAACGTGGCCTCGGCCATGCCGTAGCTCGCAACAAAGGCTTCCTTTTTGAAGCCGCAGGTTTCGAAGGTCTCGGCGAAGCGGGAGAGCACCCCGGGACGGATCATGTCGCCACCGATGCCCGCGACCCGCCATTTGGAGAGATCGAGATGATCCGCCGATCCGCCCTTTACCCGCCGCGCGCACAGATCATAGCCGAAAGACGGGCTGTATGAGACGGTGCCACCATTCTGCGCGATCACGGTTGGCCAGATGAGGGGGCGGCGTGCGAATTCGCGCGTCGCGATATAATCCACCGGCACCTGCGTCGCGACCGGCGCCAGAAGGAAGCCGACTAGGCCCATATCATGATAGAATGGCAACCAGGAAACGCAGCGATCTCCCTCTCTCATTTGCAGGGCATGATGGGTGATGCCGCGCAAATTCGCCATCAGCGCACGCTGCGTCACGGCGATGCCCGCCGGAGACCGCGTACTGCCAGACGAAAACTGGAGGTAGGACAGATTGTCTTGCCCGATTCTCGGCAGATCGACGCCGCTGTCGGGCACGCCATTGAACTCATCGAAAGTCCCGATTGCCCGCAGATCGAACGATTCGGCGGCCTCTCGGACCATTTCCAAGAATGGTCCTGGGCACAGTACTGCGGTTGCGTTGGCGACTCCGAGCATCAGGCGGATATGTTCGACATAAGCCGCTCGCCCGCCAAAGGCCGCGGGTAGCGGCAGGGGTACGGAAACGAGGCCGGCATATTGGCAGGCGAAGAAGGCGCGCAGGAAATTGGCGTCGGTTTCTGCAACCAGGGCCACACGGTCCCCTGCCGTCAGGCCGGCGCGGATCATCCGCCGCGCCAGCGATTTGGCCTGATCCCGCAAATCCCGATAGTGCTGCACTTCCAGCAAATCGCCACGAGCCGAGTAGAAGCTGGCGCCGGCACGTCCGGCCGCCGCATAATCGAGCGCTTCGGGTAACGTAGAAAAATCCGCTGCCCGGAACTCAAGCCCCCCGGCTGCAGCCGGCGTCATCTCTCGCAACATGCCCCTCAACTACCTCGTGACAATTGTCCTGTGTCCATTTCCGGCCTCCTACGGGCCGCTCCAATTTAGCGTGGGTTGATTCCAATGATCCCCGGCGCTCCAAAACAGCCTATTGCTGTATGACCGTTATGTCCATTCGACCGCCAACCGCTTCTTTCAGTTCGATTTCTGCCGCCCGTCGATGCTAACCCCGTTGCTGCGGAGTTCGGTACAATACGATTTTATACTGTCAAATGTACGTGGCACGCTAGAGCGTCTTTACGCGGCGCGAGCCATTGCGTTCGAAAATGAATAAGCGGTCTTATGCCGCTTCTATCGGATTTTCCTGCCACTTTCGTTTGCTCCTCGGCTACATCATCGATTCCCAGTAGCCGGCGCAAGGCATTTAGCGACTGGTTATCGAAAAATTTAGGGGCCTTTGTGGATACGAGCGAACCCATCCGGCGGACGTCCGAGATCGAGGAGATCACTAATCTCTATCTTATCCACCCCACCGCAAGCAGCCTGACGCCGCTATTTGCCAGGCTGGGCATCAGCCCAAACGCAATTTCCCTGACCGGCATGGTGTTCGGCATATTGGCCGGCTTTGCCTATTACCACTATCAAGACCGGCGCTACGTGATTGCCGGGTTCATCCTGATGGTTGCATGGCATGTGATGGACGGCGTCGACGGCCAGCTTGCGCGCCTCACGCATTCGCAATCCCAGCTGGGAAAGATACTGGACGGGATCTGCGACTATGTGACCTTCATCGCCGTCTATTCGGGGTTGGCGGCCGCTCTTAGCGGGGAGATGGGCAGTTGGGTCTGGGTGCTTGCCATTGTCGCGGGGCTTTGCCACGCTGTTCAGTCCGCAATGTATGAGCTTCAGCGCCAGGAATATAATTTCTGGGGCTGGGACCGTAAATCCGCCGAGCTCTTGGCCCCGGATGCTCTGCCGGCCAGCGACGCGGATGGTTCGATGGTGCCGCGGCTGCTGGATATGATCTATCGGCTGTATGTGCGCTGCCAGTTGCATGCAGCCGGTATCATGGTGGAATTCCGCCAAAGACTGGCCATGACACTGGAAGCGGAGCCCGAGCGCGCGGAGCTGATCCGCGAACGCTATCGCGCGCTATTCGCGCCTTCCGTGCGCCAGTGGTCCGTGATGTCAGCCAATTACCGCACGCTTGGAATCTTCATCGCCGCGCTGATCGGCGGGCCGCAATATTACTTCTGGTTCGAGACCGTTATTTTCAGCTTGATTTCCGTTCTTTTGATTTCCCGGCAACGTGCCCGTTGCGCGCTGTTCTTCAAAAACCTGGATGGGCCGAAGGGGCGCTAGCTGGCCCTTCGGCGAGAGAGATAATACGCAAAAGCCATCAGCAATACCGATGGCGCCATTGCGGCGAGGGCCGGGCTCAGATCGAGCAGCAGGCTGCCGAGGCTGATGATCTGCTGGGTCAGCGAGAATACGATGCCGACGCCCGCGCCGATCGCAATCCGCTGTCCCGCGCTGCGTGCCCGCGGTGGGCCGAAAACGAATGGCGCGGAGACGAGGACCATTGCGGCCATGGATATTGGGATGCTGACCTTGGTCCAGAACGCCTGTTCGAGGCGAGCCGTCTGATGATTCTGCCGTTTCAGTTCGTGGATATAACGATAGAGTTCGATCGGCGGCATGCTGTCAGGCGGCAATATCAGCAGCTGAACCTGGGGTGGGCGTAGGAAGGCGGCCCAGGGCAGCGTGGCCAGATGCTCGGTCTGCGCCTCTGGGGTGAGCAGTTGGGTTCTTACGACCCCGTTGAGCAGCCAAGTGTCGGCCGATACGATCTTGGCGCTGTCCGCATGGATAAAGCTTTGCAACTCTCCGTCGTCGGTGAAGGCGTAAATATCGATATCCCTCGGAACGTTGCCGTAATCGACCCACCGAACGTTCAAATATTGATGGTCGCCTTGGGCCCAGAAGCCGTTTCCGCCCTTGATCGACGTCTCGGTGGACATCCTGGACATGCGCTCCCCCTGCGCCATGCGTTGGGCCGTGGGGATCACGAATTCTGCGACCAGAAACAGGATAACCACGATCGGCACTGCGAGCTTGAGCACCCAGCCGACGATCCGGCGTTCGGAGACGCCAATCGACTGCATCGCAACAAGCTCGCTGCCGTTCGACAGGTTGCCCAGCGCGAACAGGCTGCCCAGCAGCAGCGACACAGGCATCAGCTGCAGCAGTCTGGACGGCACGGTCAGCAGCACATAGAGGAAGGCGTCGGTCACACGGTAGTGACCCTGTCCAACGTCGCGAAGCTGGTCGACGAATTCGAGCAGGCTGAACAAAGCGGTCAGGCCCGAGGCAACCAGAACCAGCGATTTAAGAGTCGAGGCCTCGATATAACGGTCGAGCCGTTTCATGTCTGCCGAGCGTCAAGCTCCGTAAGGAAAACCGGCAGGTCGGCGGCGGGCCGCGCCGGAAGCCTGAGTTTGAAATTAAATCTCGGGATTGGCCAGGAAGTGACGGCGACCAAAACCAAAAACAGCAGCGCCGGCGCCCACCAGATCCCCGGGAAGCTGTGTATCGCGCCATGCTGGACCCAGGTACGCGCCGAACTGCAGAGCAGGTAATAGGCGGAATAAACCAGTATTGCCGTTCCGATCTTCGCATATTTGCTCTGCCTCGGCTTCGCACGGCTGAGCGGCACGCCCAGCAGGCCGAGCAGGAGCATCGACACAGGCGTGGAGAGCCGCCATTGCAGCTCGGCGACGTCTTCGGGCGCATGAGAGGCGGCAAGCGCCGCAGTGCTGGCGGCCGTCGAACTATATTCCGGCAACTGCACGCTGCGATTGCCGGTTGGCACGGTGATTTCCTCCAC
This sequence comes from Rhodospirillales bacterium, assembly GCA_028291345.1. Lineage (GTDB taxonomy): Bacteria > Pseudomonadota > Alphaproteobacteria > BOG-932 > Roseiterribacteraceae > BOG-932. The sequence goes on from JAQGIF010000045.1 coordinate 6,408, forward strand.
CGTCATGGCAGTGTCGTCGGGACGCCCTTCCGGCAGGAAATCATAGACATGGGCGTCGTTCAGATACACATCCGGCGCGTCGTCGGCCGTCGTCTTTGGCCCCTGGTGGGCACGTTGCGCATAAATGATCCGGGGATGATCTTCGTGCATCGTCCGAACGAATATATTCTCCGCCGGGGTTTTCGGCCCATCGCGATGCTCGACGAAAATCACGCGGTTTCCGTGGTCCCCGACATAGAAGGTGCCGGCCTCCATATAATCGACATCGAGCAGCGTTTCGGCGCGCTTGGTCAGCTCATGCGAACGCTGATACGCCCAGGGACGTACCGTCAGCGACAATATGGCGACCAGCACGGCCAGCGATCCCGCCAGCATCAGTACGGTGCCCGTGACACGGGCTGGCGTCACACCCAGCGCGAACATCGCCGTGAATTCGGAATCGCTGTACAGCCTGCCGAATGCCAGCAGAACCGAGATATAGAGCGACACGGGGATCAGCACTTCCAGGGAGATAGTCACTTTCAGCGCGATCAGTTCGGCAATCACATCCGCGGGCATCAGCCCGTTGACCGCGTCTGCCAGAAAGCCGCTCGCGCTGTAGCTGGCGAACAGAGTGACGAGCACGCCGAGCATGACCGCCATCGTCCTGCCGATCTCACGGATCAGGTAAACCGCGAAAGTCACGGGAGGGCAGCGCCCGGAACGGGCCTCCGATAGGTGCCACGCGTCAAACACTCGCGCTTGTTCATCTTATGCTTCGTCGGTCCTGACGGCACGTGATACCGCGCCTGATATCGCTCGTGCCTGAAATATCGCCGTCTGTCCAGCACAGGCTTGAATATCGCTCAGATCCCTCGGTCTCCGGCCCGGCGCTAAAAAGCTGGTAACGGATTTGAACATCAGTAGTATTTCATGCGTATTGCGATCGGGGGGTTGTCCGGATGCACCGAAAACCTGACCTGCTTCAGTTCGGGAGGACCGAAATACAGGGTTGGATTGTTTGAGAAGCCATAGCCTTCTGTCGGCATGCCGAGCGAATTCGTATCCAAGTGATGATTGTTGTTCTCGTCATGAAACAGGGCCACCGCGTAATAGCCGGCCGCAGTGAGAATAAAACAGGCGCTGGTTACCGGCAGAGTGACAGGCAGCTGCTGCCGAACAACTTTGTAGCTTCCGTCCAAAAAATGGGACGGCTCGTCCGGATAGATCGTGATGGTGATATTGCCCTTGGCCGAACGCATGCCGCTGACGTTGATTTGGAGCGGCACCTGATTCGGTTCGGTGGCATTGCATGAGGGCGTTGTGTCGGCATAGGCCGCTTGCCCTGGCGGCCAGAGTGACAGCGCGAGCCCGCCGAGCGCAGCAATCTTGAAAGCTGTAGACACGCCGCGCCGCGCGTTGAGAGCCATGTCGGCCATTGCCGCGAGCGCACAACTATGAATCGGCACAGCCGCCGTCGGCTGCGGACAGATTCCGCCGCCCCTTTCGATTGATCCCAAGTTTCATCCCTCATTCTATGGTCCGATATAAACTGCTTTTTGTATCGGATGCGAGATAGTGTCCTTTACCTCGTGTTCCGCGGGCAGTTTGGCCAGCATTGACTTCGAATATCTGCACTGCAAATCTCGTTTGACCGAGATGGGCCGGATTCGGCTACGACAGGAAGACCGATGCCAGGCGGGGACAGCGGACAGGCGCGCGAAATTGCGGTGTTCCGCCACAACCTGTTCAAAATCTCGGAGCCGTTTATCACCCTCCAGGCGCAGCAGCTGGCGCGGTACAAGCCGATCTATCTGGGAAGGCTGCGTTACGGCGATGCACCCAACGGCGCGGAATCATTGGCCCTGCGGGATCTCGGCGGATGGTGGCCGCTGGCGCGGATAGGCTGGCAAATGATCACCCGACGCCCCGGACCATACCAAAGATTGCTGGCAGATCGTCACCCGGCCTTGATCCATGCCCATTTCGGCGTCGAGGGGGTCTACGCGCTGCCTTTGGCAAAGCGCCTGGGGGTACCGCTTGTCACCACGTTCCATGGCTTTGACGCTACGCTGTCGACCGCGGCCTTGTTGTCTTCGCCCGCATGGGCGAATTACCCGCTGTTCCGGCGCCAACTGGCGCGACAGGGCGATCTGTTTCTCTGCGCCTCCGCGTTCATTCGCGACCGGGTGCTGGGCATGGGCTTTCCCGACGCGCGCACGCGGATTCATTATATCGGCGTGGATTGCCAGGCGATCCAGCCGCGCGACCCCGGCGAGGAGACATCGACGATCCTGCATGTCGCCCGCCTGGTCGAGGTGAAGGGCACCCAATATCTGATCCGCGCATTCGATCAGCTGGCGCGGCGGTCTGCCAATGTGGAATTGGCGATTATCGGCGATGGGCCGCTGAAACGCTCGCTTCAGGCACTCGTCAAATCCTTGGGGCTGGGCCATCGCGTGCGATTTCTGGGGGCACTGCCTCATGCCCAAGTACTGGCATGGATGCGTAAGGCCGCGATGCTGGTATTGCCGAGCGTCCGCACGTCCACCGGACGCGTGGAAGGGTTGGGAATGGTCATGCTGGAGGCCGCGGCGACCGGCGTGCCAGTGGTAGGCTCTCGTATCGGTGGAATACCGGAGGGTATCATCGACGGTCAGACGGGGTTCCTGGCTCCGGAAAAGGCCCCCGATGCTCTCGCGCGCCGCATGGGCGATCTGCTCGATGATTCCGCGATGCGTCTCCAGATGGGTTCACAGGCAAGGGCCCTCGTCGAAGAGCGGTTCGATATCAGGCGGCAAACCGAAATGCTCGAAGGCTTCTACGACGCTGTCCTGTCGATGAGGTCAACTGTGCCATGAGCGAGCCACGATCGGCTGTCGTGGTCGCCCATCCGGATGACGAAAGCCTGTGGCTAAGCTCGGTCCTCGCATCGGCTGATCGTGTCGTGCTCTGTTTCAGCGATCTGTTCGAAAGGCCCAAACTATCCGCGGCACGGCGGCGGGCGGTCGCTGCGCTGCCGTTGACCGGCCTTGTCGATCTCAACCTGCCCGAGAGCGGCGGCGGCGTTTCGGTCGATTGGACGAATCCGCGGACGACCGAGGCAGGTATCGAGATTTCCGATGCCGCGGCACGGGCACGCTACGAGGCCAATTACCCAATACTGGTCGATGCCCTGCGGTCGGTGCTCGCCCATTGCGTCGACGTCTATACTCACAATCCCTGGGGAGAATATGGCCACGCGGAGCATATCCAGGTCTATCGCGCCGTCGCGGCGCTGCAGGTGGAGCTCGGCTATACGATTTGGTTCTCCAACTATGTTGGAACGGCCAGCTGGGCCCTGGCTCAACAACTCGGCCCGCGGCTATGCTGGGCGCGCCGCCGCACGGTTCAGCCTGATAAAGTTACGGCGCGCAGGCTCATGGGCGTATACCGGCGCCACCGCGCCTGGACCTGGACGCGGTGGCATTTTTGGCCGGCACAGGAGACCGTCTATGCCCAGCCTCCCGGTGAAGACTCGGAGGCTTGGCGTTCCCTGTCCGGAGAATGGCTGCTCGACGTCGCTGGCTTGCGATTGTGGCCGCCGCCGTGGCGTAGGGCGCGCAGACGCCTTGGCTAAGCATGAAGCTGTTCCGTCAACTTTCCTCCAGTGCCGAGGAATGCTACATAAACGCGCCGTCCTTCGGTTCCGCGTTCTTTGCCCGAAAGCCTCGTAAGGATACGGATGAGCGATAACCCTCCAGTTTCCAGGTTCGAAAATCTTCGGTCCGGAGCGCGGTTTCTGCGGCGCGCCCTCGGGTCGCGATATAATCCGCTTCTGGCGCAGGTTGTGGTCACGCGTCGCTGCAATCTGGCCTGCGGTTATTGCAATGAATATGACGATTTTTCGCCGCCGGTCCCGACTGCGGACCTCCTCGGGCGCGTGGATCACCTGGCTACTCTAAAGACCGCGTCGATCACTTTCACCGGCGGGGAACCGCTGCTGCATCCGGATCTTGACCGGGTCATCCGTGCTGCCCGCGATCATGGAATGATCGTGACCATCATCACCAACGGCTTCCGCCTAACCCGGGACTGGATCGAGCGGTTCAACGCTGCGGGTTTGCAGGGCATGCAGATCAGCATCGACAATCTCAAGCCCGACGCGGTGTCGATGAAGAGCCTGGCTTCGGTGAAAGGCAAGCTTGCGCTGCTGTCGGAGCACGCCCGTTTCAAGGTGAACGTCAATTCCGTACTGGGGATCACCGGCGAGCGGACGCAGGATGTAGTGACGGTCGCAGAAACCGCGGCGAAATACGGGTTGCAGCATTCAGTGGGCGTATTGCACGACCATACCGGAACGCTCAAACCACTCACGCCGGAGCAAATGCACGCCTACGAGCAGGTGACGGAGATTTCTCCATCGGTGGTGCACAGCCTGAATTACTGGCTGTTTCAAAAGAACCTGATGCATGGACAGGCCAACGACTGGAAGTGTCGTGCCGGCGCGCGCTATCTCTACATCGCCGAGGACGGCAAGGTACATTGGTGTTCGCAGCAGCGCGGATATCCGGGGATCCCACTGCTCGAATATACGCGCGACGATATCCGCCGTGAATTCCACACGGAGAAATCCTGTAGCCCGACCTGCACGCTTAGCTGTGTGCATCAAATGAGCATGTTCGATCGCTATCGCGGTACGCAGACCATCGCGGACCCGACGTTGGTTGCGTCCACGGCAGAGTGACCGCATCACGGTGTGAGAGGCTTATGCCGGCCATGGAGGAACAGGCCGGCATAAGTCAGCCCCACAGCCGCCAGGACAACGCCGATCCGGATCGCGGGATCGCTGCCGGTCAGAGGGCGTAGGACCTCGACGAACGCAACCATGGCGCCGATGCCGGTGAGCGGTGCCGCGAAGGCCGGTGCAAGTTCTCCAACGCGAATGCCCCAGTGCTGTCGCAGATAGACGCATCCCCAGACCAGTAGCAATGGATAGACGCCCAGCCAGACTGCCGATACAGCAACGATCCCGCTTTGCGCATCGAAACTGATCCCGGCGATCAGGATACCGATGCTCAACAGAAGAAGTGTTGTCGCCGATAGCTTGGCGGCCGTTCCGGGCCCTCCCGAGGCCATCATCACAGGAGACAGCAACTGCGATGCCACGCGCAGCAGAGCTGCTGCCGCCAGCAGCTTGAGCGGCAAGGCGGCCGCCGCGTAACTATTGCCCTGCTCGTCGTGAAGCAGCGCGCTCAGCGGATCGGCCACCAGTATTAGACCCACCATCAGCG
>JAQGIF010000050.1 GCA_028291345.1 Rhodospirillales bacterium
CAACACCGCCACGTAACCCGGGGCTTGTTCGAACAGCCGCATCAGATGCCGTGTCTGGTCCTTGAGGGCTTCCCTCGCCAGATGCTGCGAGGTCACCTCGTTACAGATCACAAGCACGCCGCCGACGCCGTCTTCGCTATCGATCGGTGCGTAACTATATGACCACCAGGCGTTTTCCCGCCCGCCGCCACGGGTGACCGGCAGCAGCCGGTCCTCTTCCCATGTCGACCCCTTGCCCGCCATGACATATTGGACCTGCGGACCGACAAAGCCCCAGTTTTCTTTAAGGAAATCACGGCCACGACCCCCGAGTGCCGGATGCAGCTCTGTCTCCACCATTGGGGTGATCGCGTCATTAGAGAATTGGATGTGTTCGGGACCCCACCAGATCAGCATTGGGTGTCGCGAATTGAGGCTCAGCCTGACGAGGACCCGCAGGCTTTGTGGCCAGTCTTCCGGCGGCCCCAGAACCGAACTGTTCCAGTCATACGCGCGAATCCGCGCGCCCATTTCGCCACCGCCGGCCAAAAACTCGAAATCCGCCAAGTCGACACCCAGAATCTTCCGGTACAAGCACGTTTTTTTATACGAGAGGCAATGCTTATATCAGTCGATTTCAAAGCAAGGGAGTTTCATTTGGGTTAATCCTTCGTAGTAAAATATCTGATCTCTTTAAGATTATAGGACGCTTCGTTGCCTGCACTCGAACATTACAAGATGACTAGGTACGTCGTGCCGTCGAGCGACGCCGAGGCGGTGCAGAACGCGGCGCCCTACGCCGAATTTCAGAATTGCTGCAGGTCGACCGACACTCGCTCCGGACTACTATCTGGCGGAAGCGGAACTCCGCTATCCATTTCCGACAAAGCTTGGCTCAGCGCCGCGTGCGCTTTAAGGTGCCAGACCGTTGGCGCACAGGCACTCCATGACGCGGACTCCATTTTTCCCATCGATCGAACCCTATCGTTCAGGGCGGCTTAAGGTCGACCCTCTGCATGAGCTATATTGGGAAGAATGCGGCGCGCCCGACGGGCTGCCGGTGGTATTCTTGCACGGCGGACCGGGGGCCGGCGCATCGCCGGCCCATCGCCGCTTTTTCGACCCCCGCCGCTACCGCGTCGTCATATTCGACCAGCGCGGCGCCGGCCGTTCAACCCCGTTGGGCGAGACCACCGACAATGACACGCCGCATCTGGTCGCCGACATCGAAAAGCTGCGCCAGCATCTGGCGATCGACCGCTGGTTCGTGTTCGGCGGATCGTGGGGTTCGACGCTCGCTCTGTCCTACGCCAAGGCGCATCCCGACCGCACACGGGGGTTGTTCCTGCGCGGCATCTTCCTTATGCAGCCGAGCGAGATCGACTGGTTCCTCTACGGCATGAAGACCGTATTCCCCGAAGCCTGGGAGCGTTTTGCGGGTTTCCTGCCCGAGGATGAGCGCGGCAATCTGCTCGCCGCATATAGCCGGCGGCTGAACGACCGGGACCCGGCGGTCCGCGTACCGGCGGCGCGCTCATGGAGCGTCTATGAAGGCTCCTGCTCCACCCTGATGCCCAACCCTGAGGTTCTCTCGACATCGGGCGAGGAGCGACACGCTGTCGGGCTGGCGCGGATCGAGGCACATTTCTTCACGAACAATACCTTCAAACCGGAGGACACCCTGCTGCGCGGCCTGGAACAGGTGCGCGGGATTCCCGCCGTGATCGTCCAGGGCCGCTATGATATGGTGTGCCCGATCGTCACTGCCGAGGCGCTGCATAAAGCCTGGCCGGAGGCGGATTATATCGTTGTGCCCGATGCCGGACATTCCGCGCTGGAGCCGGGCATTCGTTCGGCGCTGATCGACGCCACAAACCGCTTCGCCGAAAAGGCCGAGGCAGAGCAGAGACGCGCTCGCGTCTGAATTCAAGCATGGAGATCGTTTCCGGATGAGCGGGATTAGGGCATTGGACGGCGTGGATGTCGCCGGCAAACGGGTATTGGTACGCGCCGATTTGAATGTGCCGGTGCAGGACGGGCGGGTAACCGACACCACCCGCATTGACCGTCTGGCAGCGACCGTGCGCGAGTTGGCGGGTAAGAAGGCGCGGGTCGTCCTGCTGTCCCATTTCGGCCGTCCCAGAGGCCGCGACTTGAAAGAGTCCTTGGAACCTCTGGTACCCGCCATCTCCGAGCGGCTGGGGCTGAAGGTCGCCTTTGCCGACGATTGCATCGGCGAGCCCGCCGAGAGCGCCGTCGCGGCGCTGAGGGACGGCGAAGTGCTGCTGCTCGAGAATTTGCGCTTCCATAAGGGCGAAGAGAAGAACGAGCCGGACTTCACCGCCGCGTTGGCTAGGCTGGGCGACATCTATGTCGACGATGCCTTCTCCGCCGCGCACCGTGCCCACGCCTCGATCTCCGGCGTTGCGGGCCTGTTGCCGGCCTATGCCGGCCGCGGGATGGAGGCGGAACTGACGGCGCTGGACAAGGCGCTGGGCAACCCGACACATCCGGTGGCGGCGATCGTCGGCGGCGCCAAGATTTCCACCAAGCTGGACCTGCTGTCCAACCTGGTCGGCAGGGTCGACCTGCTGATCCTGGGCGGCGGTATGGCCAACACCTTCCTGGCGGCGCGCGGCGTGGCGATCGGTAAGTCGCTAGTGGAGGCCGAGATGCTGGACCAGGCCCGCGCGATCGAGGAAACGGCCAAGAAGCAGGGCTGTACCATCGTGTTGCCGGTCGATGCGCTGGTCGCCGAGCAGTTCGGTGCCGGCCAGACCGCCGAGACCGTAACCATCGAGAACATCCCCGCCGACCGCATGATGCTGGACATCGGTCCGGCGAGCGTCGCGAACATCGAGGCGAAGCTGAAGACCTGCCGTACTATTGTCTGGAACGGTCCAATGGGCGCGTTCGAGATCCCGCCCTTCGATAGCGGCACGGTCGCGGTCGCCAAAGCCGTGGCGGCGCTGACCAAGGACGGCACCTTGATCAGCATCGGCGGCGGCGGCGATACGGTCGCGGCCCTTGCCGCAGCGGGAGTCGAGAATGACTTCACCTATATCTCGACCGCCGGCGGCGCTTTCCTGGAATGGATGGAAGGCAAGGTACTGCCCGGTGTTATCCCGCTAATGCAGTGACGCCAATAGCGCATGACCGACCAGGGCCCACGAATTCGCAAAATACCGGACGGCGACGACCGTGAGCGCCTGACCTGTCCAGATTGCGGCTTCATCGCCTATGAGAACCCGAAGATGGTTGCCGGCTCGGTCGTTTCGGTCGGCGACCGGATCATGCTGTGCCGCCGCGCCATAGACCCACGCAAAGGATTCTGGACCCTGCCCGCTGGCTTTCTGGAACTGAACGAAACGCCCGAGGAAGGCGCGATGCGCGAGGCCTGGGAAGAGGCGCGGGCGCGCATTGCGATCAACTCCCTGCTCGCCGTTTTTTCCGTGCCGCGAATAAGCCAGGTCCAACTGATCTATCGCGCCACTCTGGCCGAACCGGGCTTCGAGGCCGGACCGGAAAGCCTGGAAGTCGCGCTGTTCGATTGGGCCGACATACCATGGGGAGAGTTGGCGTTTCCCTCGGTGCGCTGGGCGCTGGATGAATATAAGGCGCGGCTGGACCAGACAGTGTTCGCGCCGGGCGTCAACCCGCCGGGGATGACTGGGGATCGGTTTTAGCGGACATCTTCGAGCCGATTATACCCATTCAGCCATTCAGGCCGACTGTCCAGCATTCCGCCGGACATTCGCCTCTTCCCGGTTGAACTTGAAGCCCGCCTGAGCGCAGAGAAGCGCGGAGTGGGCGAGACCCATCGGCGCTCCTTACTCCCACTGCGGTAAACCCTACCTTGTGTCGTCCTCAAGTTAGCAAAGAAGTTGTGAGACGAGTAAGGTTTCAGACGGACCCACTATCGTCGCCAGCGATCCCCATCAAAGAGCGGGCGAAATCCTGTGGATCGAACGACTGCAGGTCCTGTGCGGTTTCGCCGACGCCGATGGCATGGACGGGCAGCTTGAACTTCTCGGCCAGCGCCACGAGCACGCCGCCCTTGGCGGAACCATCCAGCTTGGTCACCACCAGGCCGTTTATCTTGACCAGGTTGCGGAAGGTTTCGACTTGCTGCACGGCGTTCTGACCGGTGGTCGCATCCAGCACCAGCACGGTCG
>JAQGIF010000058.1 GCA_028291345.1 Rhodospirillales bacterium
GTGATTCACCTGAGGGATCTGGGGGACTGAGTCAGTCTTCCTCTTCCGGCCAGAAGCGCTGATGATCATGAAAAAACAGGCAATAAATTTAAAGAAGCGATATGCAAAATTCGGAAATTACCAAACACAATTCGGGTGTGGAGTAGCTGTTCCAAAATAAACGCTGACGACAACATCGGAGCGCCCCCCCACGTGCAGTAATGGGTCCGCTTTTCTGCATCTGCGGCATTGCTCCACGACGGTGAAATTGCCGGTTCGGACGTTTGGACGATCAGCAAATGGGATTCCCCGCAACGCGAAATCCGCAATCTTGGCAACGCAGGCCTCAGCCCGTTCTGGAGAGATGTTGGTGTCGGTTAAAATCGAGAGGGTGATCTCAGCCACTATCAAGTCGACGCACATCGATGCAGCCTCTAGCGAGTCGATGGCACGAACCTCTCCGGCCCGCTTGCGCTTCTCGAAGTAAGCCGCAAGCGGTCGCGTGAAGCGCTGAAACCGCGTTCAACGAAATGGTCGGTCGCGACCAGCATAAGCCGCTCGCTCTTCTGCTCTGCGTCCTACTGGCTCGGACGCCCTCCCATCTGCCGATTCCTTTTGGCGCTATTCGCCGTTTTTTTTCGAAGTTTCCGTCATCAAAACCTCAACTTCGAGTTCTATCAGCGATTTTCGAGAATCTTCCCGCAAATAGGTCCGTCGGGGGATCAAACTCCTTGAAAGATTACACGCACCGGAAGGTCGTGCGGAAAAACGGTCCCTCACAACTCACGAGGGCCGTTTGACGCCCCGTTATCACTTCAAGGCTTCGAGCACTGTCTCGATAAGGACCAATGAGCTGGATAGGGCGGACCGATCGCCAAAGCTCGCGTTCCTCGCCAAGTTTGCCGCGTTCCATCCAGATTTCATCGGTTACGTCCTCGTCACGACGAGTTTTTCTAAAGCTGAAGCCGAGATGCTCAATTGGACTGAACGGCAGGACCCCAGACCGACGAAATCGGAAGCGGTCAGGAACTTTGTGCTGGCTGTGCTGAAAGCGAGAGGACCGGAGTGAGGCTGTGGAACAAAAATAATTCCGGATGATTGCGATCCTGTAACGGGTGTTCCTCCCCCAGCGGTAACTTCGATTGATGAGGAAATCCGGCGCCGCCTCTAGAATGGTTCGTGAGGCGTTTCGGGGAGGAGCAAATGGCCGGTTCGAGACTCCATGGAAGTCGGCGCGGTGTCGAATTCGATATCGCCGATCCGCTTCATGAGTCAGAGAAAGCATACGCACGATGCGGAGCTAGACATCCGGGCTGTCGGAATTTTGGTGAATGCGACGAGGATTCCGGCAATCACCCCGCCTATCATCACTGTGGGTCATGCGGTCAGCACTGGATTAAATAAAGCGCGACGGCAACTCTTTCGCCTTACCGCAGATTTCCGTAGCAATGATAGTTCGCCTGCGGCTGCGCCTTCGAACCAACGTTGCGTCAACCATTCGCAAGGGCGTCATATATTACCTGCAAAAATAGCTTGCGGAGTTTTTCAACAGAACTGGCCGTTAAGAGACTGTCCGTTGCCGAGTGCGAAACTTGAGGAAGCGGACATGATTGAAGGCAACTGATGAGCTTGGCATCTTGCCGAGCTGCAGAAGTGAGATCAGACGGGTCACCGTGGCTGTAGCGATGCAGATGCATTGAAGCTGGAAATGGCCGAAATAGCCTATTCCTTCTGGAGCGCTCGCTATGCCGAGTGTAGTGTGCTTCCTCCGGCTACCTGCAGAAGGTCAGATGTTGAAGACCGCGCCGGCCGGTCGCGTCCGGGGCAATTCCTTGTGGCGGACACAACGGGGATGAAGATATTCGAGCGTATCTCGGCTTGGCGGCCGCACCTGCCAGGCGTGGTGTGGCGCCTCGCCGCCTTCCTGGTTGCGATCATCCTTGTTGTCGTCGTGACCACCCAGTGGACCCGTTGGGAAGGTCGGGCAGGTAACCAGGAAACGGATGACGCCTATCTTCAAGCGGACCTGACGCCCATCAGCGCCAAGGTTTCAGGTTATGTCCGCGCCGTCCCGGTGCAGGATTTCGAACGGGTAAAGGCAGGCCAGGTGCTGGCCGAAATCGAGGACGACGATTACCGCGCAACAGTCGCCCAGATAGAGGCCAATGTTGCCGCCGCCAAGGCTCAAATACAGACGCTGGAAGCGCAGCGCGCGCTACAGGAAGCCAATATCCGCGCGGCGCGCGCGGTGGTGGCGGCGACTACGGCGACTTTCGAGCAGACCGGTCGGGACGTGCGCCGCCAAAAGACGCTGGTCGACACAGGTTCGGCTTCGGTCGAAAGCAACGAGCACGTCGACACCACGCGCGCCCAACTCGCCGCCCAACTCGATCAAAATATAGCGCAGGCGGTGGCCGCGGACCGGCAGCTCGACGTACTGACCGCCCAACTGGCCCAGGCCCACGCCACCGTGGCGGCGCAGGAGGCCAATTTGAATCTGGCCGAAATCAACCTTGGAGATACCCGGATCGTGGCGCCCCAGGATGGCGTCATCGGCCAGCGTCAGGTCAAGCCCGGTCAGTATCTCGCTATCGGCGGCCAAGTGGCAACCTTGGCTCCTCTGCCAAATGTCTGGGTGATCGCCAATTACCGCGAAACCCAGCTGACTCATGTCGCCGTCGGACAGCGGGCGACGGTGACCGTGGACACCTATCCCGGTCATATGTTGCGCGGCCACGTCATCGCCTTGTCGCCCGCATCCGGCTCCGAATTCGCGCTTCTGCCGCCCGACAACGCCACTGGCAATTTCACCAAGGTGGTTCAGCGAATCGCGGTCAAGATCGCGATCGACGACGCCGACGGGCTGGCCGACCGACTGCGGCCGGGCATGTCGGTCATCCCAACGATCGAGGCGAACGACGACAAGGCTGCCACTGACGGTAGCGGGAAGTGAGCGCGACCGATCCAGCCGTGGGCGCCGTTCGATCGGGCGCCGTTGAGCCACCGGCCCCGCCACCGCCCACCGGCCCCGCCGCGCTGCCGCAGCCGGCCGGCATCCCATGGCTGGGGCTGCTCGCCGTCCTGATGGGTACGTTCATCTCGACCTTGACCGGGCGGCTGTCCAATTTCGGGCTCGCGGACATACGCGGGGCGCTCGATGCCGGCTTCGACGAAGGGGCATGGATCACTACCGCACAGACGGCGGCGCAGATGCTGGTCGCGCCCTTCGCCGTCTGGGCTGGCAGCATCTACGGACCGCGGCACATCCTCCTTGTGGCGTGCCTTGCCTTCGCCGCGATCTCGCTGGTTATTCCGTTCACGCCGAACCTGCCGACCCTGCTGGTGCTTCAGTTCGTCGGCGGCCTAGCCTCCGGCTGCTTCATCCCGCTGACCCTGAGCTTCATTCTGCGCAACATGCCAATGCGGCTGTGGGCCTATGGGATCGCGCTCTACGCGCTCAACCTGGAGCTCTCGCTTAACATCTCGGCCTCGCTCGAGGGCTGGTACGTCGAGCATTTTTCCTGGCACTGGATCTTCTGGCAGAATGTGCCGCTCGCGCTGATCATGGCCGCCGGCCTCTACTTCGGGGTCCAGACGGCGTCGGTACAGCTGACGCCGATCCGCAGGGATATGTTCGGCGTCCTCACCTTCGGGGCCGGGCTGGCGCTGATTTATGCCGCGCTCGACCAGGGCAATCGGCTGGATTGGCTGAGATCCGGATTGATCTGGGGATTGCTGCTTGCCGGCCTGGTGCTGTTGGCGGCGTTTCTCCTGCATGAGGTTCTGACGCCGCATCCCTGGCTCAACCTCAGGCTTGTTCTCGGCGGGCCGCTACCCTTCCTGCTAATTAACGTCGCCTTTCTGAGGCTCACGATCAACTCCACGGCATTTCTGATTCCGCAATATCTGGAAGCGGTGCGTAATTTTCGTGCGCTTGAGGTCGGCGATACTCTGATCTGGATCGCAATTCCACAGCTCATCATCTGCCCGATCTCGGCGTTCGTGTTGCGCCGGACCGATCCGCGGATCGCGCCAGTCCTCGGCCTGAGCCTGATCGCCGGCGCCTGCCTGGTTGTCGCCAACGGCCTGACACCGTCCTGGGGATCCGACGAGTTCCTGGTATCGCAGCTGATGCAGGCGCTGGGGCAAAGCCTCGCGCTCTCGGGGATTGTGTTCATCGGAATACTCTATCTGCGGCCGGAGGACTCTTTGACGTTCGGCGCGATGCTGCAGGTTTCGCGGTTGATGGGTGGCGAGATCGGGCAGGCTTTCATCGCGACGTTCTCCCGCGTGCGCGAGCAGCGCGCGTCCAACCTGATCGGGCAGCATCTCCAGATCGGCGACGTACACGTAGTCCAGCGGCTAGGAGCCTATGCCACGATCGCGGGACACGCAGGCACGCCCGATGCCACAGCCGGCGCGGCGCTCCTCAGCCGCGTCGTGCGCGCGATGGCGACGACACAGAGCGTGATCGACGCCTATGTGACGATTGCCGTGGCGGTCGTCTTCGCGTTGCTGGTCCTAGTGCTGCTCGATCCGCCACCACGCGGCGCGGCCTCCCACACACCGCTCTTCGCCCGCAAGCGGAGCGCAGCGCCGTGAGGCGTGGCCGCATCGCCTGTATCCTCGTCCTCGCCGCCCACCTCGGCGCCTGCACCCTTGGCCCAGACTACAAACCACCGACGCCGCCCGATGGCGCCAAGGCGCCAATCGTGCCGATTGACACCGCCTCCGAGACGACCGCCGACCCGCCGGATGCATGGTGGCGGCTCTACGACGACTCGGCCTTCGACGTACTTATTCGTGAGGCCTTCGCGAACAACGATGACCTCAAGGCGGCTGAAGCCAATCTCGCTGCGGCGCGCGCGGTCTTCGAGGGTGCCCGCGCTGGACTGTTTCCACGGACCAACATCAATCTGAGCGCAACCTATGGACGCGACGCCGTGACCGACGAAATCCTCGAGCTCGGAGGTCATCGGCCGACCACGATCTGGCTGTTCGACGACCTTTTGGACGTGTCCTACGAAATCGACCTGTTCGGCCATGTCCGGCGGTCGATCGAGGCGGCCGAGGCGGACACCGAGGCCACTGCGGCACAGCGCGACGCCGTTAGAGTGACCGTCGCCGCCGAAGCCGCCCGCGCCTACGCTCAACTCTGCACCCTGGGCGAGCAGATCGCGGTAGCGCGCCGGTCGCTAGAGCTGGTGAGCCGCCAGGCAGAGATTACGGACCGGCGCCAGGCGGCCGGGGCGGGCTCCACCTTCGAGGTCGTCCGGGCGCAGGGCGTGGTCGAACAGACGCGGTCGGCCATTCCGCCGTTGGAGGGGCAGCGCCGCGCCGCACTGTTCGAGCTCGCCGCCATCTTGGGACGTACGCCTGCCAACCTGCCGCCGGGCGTCGATGCCTGCGTCCGCCCACCGCGGCTGACCGCCCTGCTGCCGGTCGGCGACGGCGTCGCGCTGCTGAAGCGCCGGCCCGATATCCGTGCAGCTGATCGCCATTTGGCGGCAGCCGTCGCTGAGATCGGGGTCGCGACTGCGGATCTCTATCCACGCATCACCCTGAGCGCACTCTACGGCGGGATCAGCAGTTCGATCGACCAACTGGGCACCGCGAACGCCCTGACCTGGGGCGTGGCTCCAGCAATGAGCTGGACCTTTCCGGTCCAGGCGGGTCCGCGCGCCCGGGTGGGCCAATCCAAGGCGGCCGCCACTGCGGCGCTGTCGAACTTCGATAAGGCCGTACTGCAAGCGCTGAAGGAAACAGCTCAGGCGCTTTCCGCCTATACGGCCGAACTCGACCACCATGCAGCCTTGGTTGCCTTTCAGGAAAAAGCGCGCCGCACCTTCGATCTGGCGCGCGGCCAGTTCACCGCAGGAGCGGTGAGCAACCTCGATTTTCTCACCAGCGAGCAGTCGCTCGTTGCCGCCGACGCGGCAGTCGCAATTTCGGACACGGCGATCGTTCAGGATCAAATTGCCGTCTTCAAGGCTCTTGGCGGTGGGTGGCGGAGCGCGCCGCTAGCCAACCCGGCTCCTTAGGGCATGATCCATTTATCTTAAAGCGAATCTACCAATTTATTGATAAGATCCGCGATCCGTCGCGCGGGCGAGCGTCAAAAGCGAGAGTGTCACAGGACTGTCTGGCGAAAAACGGCACGCTATATACCTCGGCGTGGGGTCCCGAAGCCGATCGGCGCGATAACTGATTGATTTCTTTTTAAGTTAGGAGTCAATGTCCGGCGCTTAATCACACGTGAACAGGCAGGTGGCGACGAGATCGGCAGCGGCAAATTCGGAAACTCCTAAAGCTCGGCCGCGCTTGCGGCCAACGCTTTCGGCTGGTTCCTCGATCGCCCGGCCATGCTGCCGACGCCGCCCGGGACCGAGGCCACCGGAAAAGCCGAACAGATCGAGATCGAATATTGTGCGCGGTTCCCTTGGGCTGGGGGCAGGCACCCATGGCTCGATGCGGCGGTGATCAGCGCCACCCACCTAATCGGCATCGAGTCCAAGGGGTTCGAGCCCCTTCGGGATCCCAAGGCGGCGAGTTTTTCCGCGGCTATGACCGGCCCGTACGGGGTCATCGGATGGCGCGATACGGCTCAGTCCCTTGATGCGCTTCGACTAGGCGTATTGCGTTATCGCCATCTCGATGCTGCGCAGCTCGTGAAACATGCCTATGGGCTCGTTACAGAGGGGCGGCGGATCGGGCGGAAGCCGATGCTCTTTTACCTTTTCGCTGCGTCGACAACTCAGGGTTGCCGTCCAATCGCGGCGGACGATCGCAAGCGGCACCGCGACGAGATCGCCGACTTCGCGGTGCGGGTGGCTGGGGACGAGGTCTCATTCAGGGCGGGGAGCTATCGCGAATGGCTGCGCGGCGCGACTGGCTCAGCGGCAGAGCACGCCACGACGCAGACCTTAGAACCTCCTTGGCGTGACATTTGCGGCTGATGCGGACGGCCGAACGGGCCGGCGGGCAGTGCGCGGGTCCGGTCGTGAAGGGGTTTCGCCTTACGCCGACAACACTTTAGCCGGTACGCTTGAGAGAAGAACGAACTACTCAATTCGCTGACGCCAGTCCTTGGGCGGCCGATGCGACGTCGTTGCGATTCCACCACCCTCCCCCGAGCGCGGTAAACAGGGTCGCCGTGTCGCTCAGTCTGCGGGCCTGCGCCTGGACGAGTGCGCTGCGCGAGGTTTGATAGAGCTGCTCCGCGGCCAGGACGGAAAGGTATGACCCGGCGCCGAGCCTAAGTTGCCCACGGGTGATCTCGACGCTCCTCGCAGCCGTCCGCTCCGAATTGACCGCGGTCTGCAAAGCATCCGCGTCCCACTGCAATGCAACCAGCACGTCGGCGACATTCTGGAATGCGGTGATCAGCGTTGAGCGATATTGAGCCACTGACACGTCGAACTGGGCTTCGACCGCGTGCTGGCGATGCCGCAACGTTCCGCCGTCAAAGATCGGCTGCGCTAGCCCCGCTGCGAGGTTGAAGAACTGATTGTAGGGCGTGAACGCATTCGCGATGCTGTTCGGCGATGTGCCCAGCGAAGCCGTGAGCGATACCTGCGGCAGCCGGTTGGCGATCGCGACGCCGATCTGCGCACTGGCGGCCTGCATGCTTGCCGCCGCCGCACGGATATCGGGCCTCTGCTCAACCAGTCTCGTAGAGTCACTCACCGGTAAGTCCTGCGGCAAATGGAGCGAAGCAAGATCAAAATCCTGGGCGAAGGAGTCGTTCGGAAATCCACCTGCCAAGGCCGCCAATAAGTGCCGCTGCTGTGCCA
>JAQGIF010000160.1 GCA_028291345.1 Rhodospirillales bacterium
GGCTCTCGCTGGTCGTCATCCTGCTCTACACCCTGACTAGCCTATCCAACTCGTCGCTGGTACCGAATTTCCTCAGCGTTGTCGGCCTGCTGCGGCCCGAACAATCCGGTGTCCTGCTGCTGACCTACGGTGCACTGCCGATGTTTGTGCTGGTGCCGATCTCGATCGTCCTGCTCCGGCATTTCGATGCGCGTACGGTGGTTGTGCTGGGCTTTTCCGCTTTCGCTACCGCCAATCTGTGGGGAACGCAGCTGACCCATGACTGGGCGCGCGGCGATTTCATCGGCATCGTGATGCTGCAGTCGATCGGACAGGCTTTCACGCTGTTGCCGATCATCATCGTCGCGCTGTCGAATTCCGATCCCTCGCGGGCAACGTCATTCGCCGCCTATATCCAGATCATGCGGCTTGGCGGCGCCGAGATCGGCGTGGCGCTGATGGGCACCTGGCTGCGCGTGCGCGAGCAGATCCATTCCAATTATCTCGGCCAGCATATCGAAAACGGCAGCGTCGATGTCACGCGCATGATCAAGCAATTGGCGGATGGCTTTGCCGACCATGGCGCTGCCACCGCGTCGGCGCGGGCGGTGGGCACGCTTGCGGCGCGGGTGCAGCGGGAGGCCAACGTGCTCGCTTACATTGACGGTTTTTGGCTTTCCTTCTGGCTGGCGATGGTGGCGCTGTTCTTTGCGGCGTTGATCAGGCGCGCCCCGCCTGGGCCGTTCACGCGGGCGCCGCTCGGCTTTGCGAAAGCATTAATGCGCTGGTGCGGAGTATCCGTCTCGTGACGAGTTTCCACCAGTTGCTGCGCGAAGCGTCATCAGTGATGGGGGTGGTCGCCGATCGTTAGACCACACTTCCCTATCAGCGTTGTTGCGCCGATAAGAACGACCGCTTTTGGCGGATAGTGTTGAAAAAGTCCTTTTTGGGTGACGCGCGAAATTCTTTAGAGCCGCTGATGCGTTTCGCGCGTGGCGACGTGAGGGGCCTCATCGTTTCACACAAAATCGATCAAGGACCTTCGTATCGGCGCCACGATGCTTTGCAGCGGCAGGCACGCCAAAAATCAGCTTTTGCGGAATTTTCGGTGTTGTTCGATTTTCGACTTTTTCAACAATATCGGCGCAAAGCGGAAGTTGGCGAGTGCCCGGCCCGCTGCGGTGGTTGTTCGGTTTAAGCTTGCAATGAACCAAGTCATGCCCAAGATTGAGAAGGTATCGCAAGTCGGGGTCGCGTTAGAGGGATAAAGCATGGCGAAAGCTGAGGGCATCATTGTCGCAGCCCAAGCGGAGGCGGCCGAAGTTGGCGCGTTAATGCTGAGGGCAGGCGGCAATGCCGTCGATGCGGCGATTGGCTGTGCGCTCGTGCAGGGCGTCGTCGATCCTTTGATGTGCGGGATAGCCGGGTTTGGAAGCGCGGGAATCTATTTCCCGTCGAAAAAAGTTCATAAGTATCTCGACTTTCACGCTCCAGCGCCGGCGTCTTCACGACCTGACATGTGGGAGCATCTGATCGAGGGCGAAGCCCGCGATGGATACGGCTTCATCTTAAAGGGAAGGGTGAATGACGTCGGTTACCAGTCTATTTGCGTTCCGGCGTCGCTGAAGGCGTATCATGAGATGCATTCCAAACTTGGCGTCTTGCCTTGGCGGGATATCGTAGCCCCAGCGATCGAATGGGCCGAACGCGGCTGGATGGTGCGCCCGCACGTCGAACTCTTCTGGTCGGATCTCGGGATGATGGGACGGGCTTCGGGTCTGGAAAGACTTGCATTCACAACGTCCGGGCGCCGCCTCTACTGTCGCCGTGATGGCACCGCCAAGAAGGTAGGCGACTGGGTCCATAATCCGGAGTACGCCAACACACTTCGTCTCATCGCGGAGGGCGGCTCCGATGTTCTCTACACCGGCGAGCTTGGAGACCGCATTGTCGACGATATGCGCAACCACGGAGGTCTGATTACGGCGGAGGATCTCGCGAATTACAACCCGATTTGGCGCAATCCCCTGCGCGGATCGTATCGCGGATATGGCATCACTACCAATCATCCGCCCGGCGGCGGCATCATGCTCCTTGAGATGCTGAATATTCTCGAGGAGTTTGATCTCAGCGGGATTGGGCACAACAGTGCCGAATATCTCAGGGTGGTCTGCGAAGCCATGAAGCGGGCCACGGTTGATAAGGACCGGCATGTCGGAGACCCCGCCTTTTTCGATGTTCCTATCGAAAGATTGACGTCCAAGGCTTATGCCGCGGAAACAGTACGCGACATCACCGCCGGCGTGAAAGTGGATGTCCCCCGTTTCAACGCCGGCTTCGAATCCAAGGATACGACGCAGGTCTCTGTGGTGGATCGGGACGGGAATTGCGTTACGATGACGCATTCGCTCGGAATGCCATCCGGAGTAATTACCGACGGATTTGGCTTTTTCTATAACGGCTACATGGCGGTCTTTGACCCCCGCTCGGGTCGGGCAAATTCGATAACGCCGGGAAAAGCTCGCTTTACGTCGGTTTGTCCATCGATCATTTTCAAGAACGACAAGCCCTATCTCGTGATTGGCGCGCCGGGCGCCACGCAAATCGCAATGGGTGTTTTGCAGGCCATCCTCAACGTCCTCGATTTCAACATGACCATGACTGAGGCGGTCAGCGCACCGAGATTTTCGGCGACCAGTAACGCCATCGATGTCTCCAACCGGATCACTTACGGAGTCACACGTCAGCTTGGGTCACTCGGCTACGAGGTGATCAGAAGTCCGTATACCTTTGGTTTTGCCGCCGTTCACGGCATTCGTATCGTCGAAGATCGCTTCGATGGCGGCGCTGACCCCGGACACGACGGAATCGCACTGGCTGTTTGAGTGGGTCCCTGATCGCTTTGATCAACCAAGAAAATCAATGCAAAGGGGTGACGCCATGAAGGTTGCGTTGTGATCCGCAAGACGCGAGCGATCCGATCGAAATTGATATTCAATGGACAAGCAACCTGGGCTAAAGGCCCGCCGCCATACCAAGTCTACCGAAACCCGAAAATTTTAACGCCGGTCGCCGAATATCAAATCCGAGCACCGCGCCAAAGAAATTTATCTCAAAACCTTCGACCCAGCCGATGGTGAGGGCAAGATAGCCGCCGAGCGAAGTGTAAACGCCGGTATGGGAAGGCGTCAGGCCGTACCAATCACCCTCATAAGGGTAGTCTTTGCCGATGGCTGTCGGCGGCAGGACCGCCTTGAGTTCGGGGACCGCATCGAGCACCACCTGGACGAACGTATTTGAATTCGGCCCCGGCCACGCTCTGTAGTCGCCAAGGGCACGGAACTTGTAGTTTTCGATGACATGCCGGATCTTGGGAATCAGGCGGCTCGCCTCTTCACCCTCAACCGCAACAATTGTTTCGGGTGTCGCGCCAAACCAGCGGGCATCTGCGGCGAATCCGTTGCTTCGGATTGGCTCGCCCCAGGCGGTGTAGTCGTAGCGGCTGTAGCTGGCCGCACTTTGTTCCTTGACGACAATCCAGGTGTGAACTGCAAAAATGCTTCGCCATCGCACGGTACGCGCCGCATACACCCGAATGATTGCCGCGGGATGGTTAGACGCCAACGCCAAAAGCCCAGCGCTGGAGCGATCCGCC
>JAQGIF010000182.1 GCA_028291345.1 Rhodospirillales bacterium
GCACGTGCAATTTAAGCTCGTATTTGCGAATCGCAGCGAACCCGCCATCGAGCGTCGTACGCTGGCGCTGGATCGATCGCTTTAGCCGGAGCCCTGATTGACTGGCCGGAGCTCGTTTCGATGAAAAGTCCACGATGTAAATGGTGATGACCGTCCACTTCTCCATCTGTCGCGGGCTGATTTCGCTGTATTTTATCAATAAATACACTGTTGCCGTAATTCATTAACATTGACAAAATATTACTTTTTCCCAACGTTCCGGCACTTCTATAGATTTAACCCACGACGCTCCCATCTCTCCCAATGGACGATTCGTCCAGACCTGGAGGGTTATTTCATGAGCACTCACAAACTGGTTTCTGCGCTCCTGCTTGGCGCTACCCTCGTCGGGGCCGCGGGAAGCGCATCAGCCTACACCGGGGAAGAGTTGGCGACACAGGCCAAGGTTGGCGTCGCCGATGCACGCGCCATCGCACTCAAGGCGTTTCCCGGCACGATCGCGGATGAAGAACTTGAAAAGGAAAAAGGTGGTACAGGCCTGCGTTTTTCCTTCGACATACAGCACGGCAAGACCACGCATGAGGTCGGGGTCGATGCCAACACGGGAAAGGTGCTTGAGAATAAGCGGGAGGGAAAGCATCCCGACTAATGTGTGCGCCCGCCGTTCCAAGCTCGGGCTGGCGCGGCGACCGGCGGCGCTGTAGTTTTCGGAGAAATATCACGAGAACGTCGTTTCATCGCTCCGTTTCTGCTTTCATGACTAGCAGCATTCGAGTTCTCGCTCCGTAACAGTCGATTCGTAACGCGCAATTGGCACCCTATAATCCCTCGGCCATGGCCGCCAAACGGCTGCCGGCGTGGGATCGGCTTTTGGCGATGCTGGAGGAGGGGCTATCTCTCGGCGGGGAAACCTTCGATCGCGATGCGCTTTGCGATCGCTGAGCGATGCGGTTCACCTTCGCTACCAAGATCCTGGTCTGTGCGCTCGACAACCAGGCCGGTGAGCGGCACCGCGTCGCCGTCGATCTGATTGGCCGGTCGCACGGGCGGGATTGCATCGTCACGCTGCCGGCGCTGGCCGAACTGTTGCGCGCGCTTACCGGCAAGCATCGGATCGCTCCCGAGAAGGCGGCTGAGATCGTCCACGGCTGGCGTGACGCCGTGCCGGTTTGTGCCGCGGGCGAAATCTGCCTCGTCGATGCGATGGATGCCCTCGTCGCCCATTCCTGGTCGTTTGGGATGCGATGATCCTGGCCACGGCCAAGCGCGCCGGCTGGCGCCTGCTGATCAGCGAAGACGGGCAGAGCGGGCGCAGCCTGGGCGGGGTCACGATCGTGAATCCCTTCGCGGCCGAACCGTCGCCGCCGTTGGCCGAAGCGCTAGGCATCGGCTGGCGCCTCACTCGAATGCCCATCGCAGCGTGCGGGCGATGAAAAGCCCCATGGGCAAATGATGATGATAGTCCACCTATCGCTATCTGTTGCAGAATGGTTTCGCCGTAGTTTATAAATAAATGGATTGTCACGTAATCCCATCACTGCTGCCTTGGCGCAAAAGCTGATCCATGCCAAATAACTTGAGGGCGGGAGTGCGCGCGCCCTCATGGCTTATCTTGTTCGGACTGTTGGCGTTTGCGCTGCTGGTGCGCGCGCAAACCTTCAACAACCCCGTTCTCGGTTTTGATGAGCAATTTTATCTGCTCGTCGGCGATCGGATGCTGCACGGTGCGGTACCCTATGTTGACATCTTCGACCGCAAGCCCATCGGTCTGTTCCTGATTTATGCTGCGATTCGTGAGCTCGGTGGCGATGGTTTTGTCCAGTATAAACTTGTGGCGTGCGGCTTCGTCACGCTTACGGCGTTCCTGATCTATCGGGCCGCGCGGCCCATCAGCAACACCCTAGCGGCGAGCGTTGCCGCATGCCTCTATATTCTCTGGCTCAACTTCACTGGGGGCGAAGGCGGGCAGGCACAAGTGTTTTACAATCTCCCCATGCTGGTAGCGGCCATGCTGACGTGGCGCGCACAACGAACACGCAAGCGGATTGTTGCGCTGGGCTGTGCGGCGATGCTGCTCGTCGGTATCGCGATTCAGATCAAATATACGGTGATATTCGAGGGGCTTTTCTTCGGAATCGCGCTGCTATGGGCGCACCACCAATCGCGCCCAAGCCTCGCCGCGCTGATTGCCTCTGCCTTTCTCTGGATCGGTTGTGCGCTGCTCCCCACCGCTCTCGCCATGCTGGTTTATTGGCAGATCGGCGCGCTTCAACCCTTCCTCTTTGCCAATTTCATTTCAACGTTCGGGCGCGTGCCCGATTCGTTTTCGGCCCAAATGATTGGGCTTGTCAAACTATGCGGCATTCTCCTGCCTTTGCTTTTATTGTGCGCTCTATCACTGCGTCGCTATAATTTCGAAGAGAAACCAAAGTCAAAATTTCTATTCCTCTGGCTGGGCGTAGCGATTTTGGGCGTTCTGCTCTTCGGCAGTTTCCTGGCCCCGCAATATGCCATGCCGGTACTCGTTCCCGCATGTATCGCCGTCGCGCCTTTTTTCGCCAGCTATAGGCATGCGCGGCTCATTGCCGGTGTCACGCTGGCGGCGGCATTGATCGCCGGCCACATCGCGCTCGAGCGGAGCGAATTTGGCAAAGGCGGGCGCGCGCAAGCCCTTCTGGTCGCGCAGGCCGCACAGCCGCATCACGGCTGCATCTATGTTTACGATGGTTATCCGGCTCTTTATATGCTCACCCACTCGTGCTTGCCGACGCGCTGGGTGTTCCCCGGCCATCTGAATACGAGCGACGAGGCCTCCGCCAAAGCCCTCGGCGTTGATCCCGTGGCCGAGGTGCGCCGGGTATTGGCGATGCGGCCAGAGGTGATCGTCGACGATGCCCCCGCCTATGAATTTGGCAACCCCGAGACACGCGCGCTCGTCGAGACCGCGCTGGCTCGCGACTATCATCTCGAAACAAAGGTCCAAACCGGCACTGCGCGCTACCGGCTGGTCTATCGGCTGAATGGGCCACTCGCGGGTTGTCACCTTCGTTCTGGTGCGCGCGAACAAGCAGCTTCGCGAGTGTCGTAGTGGTTCCGCCAAGGAAGAGATGGGTTCGGATACCCATTTGCTTCATTGCTAACTCATTAATTCCGATTCAGATGGAGATACGTCATCGAATATTCATGAAGTGAAGTAATAATTACCAAAATACTTTGTTTGCAAAGATGTGGATCAGTCGGCCAATGTTGTCCGCTTCATTTGTCGGTACTGTTTTCTAAGCGGGCTGATTGCCGTGGGCGGAAGAGCCCAAAGTGTGCATGCTTTCGGCCTAGACCGTTTGAAAATCCAATTTCTGCCTCCCGAAAAGACCTTTACCCCGAGGGCGCTTTGTCCAATGTAACGGGTTGCCTTGGCTCTGAATGGCCAGGCTCTCGAACGGCATAACTCAGAACGTGGCCAAATCCGACTTGCCAAACGGCCCCTAAGTCCTCCCAGCATTGTGAGGGGTTCGCGGTCTCGCGCACTTCAGAAGGCAGGATCGGACGCCACACGTTCGGTGTGCCTTGGCCGTAAAGTTGCCGATCGCAAGCAGCTTGGTGCTGGGGACGACGAGGGCAAGGGATCCTGGGGGTTCGCCCTGTGCGGCTGTCTCGGCAAGCGAGGCGCCAGGCGTTATCGTCATGAGAGCCGCAGCGAGAACGCCATAGCCGACCAGCCCGATCAAGCTGGCTATTTTGTCTGCACCCTTACGCGTCATGAAAGCATCTCCTCGGCCACCAGCTCCGGCTCATCGATCTGGAGCCAGTGACCCGCCGAAATCAGATGAAGGGACGCGTGTTTCAGATTGGATTGGAAGTTCTTCGCAACACCCACATTGATGTAAGGATCGTTTTCGCCCCAGATCACTTTGCCGGAATGTCGAGGGCTTTGATGTTTCTGAATGCGCGCGGTCGGCGAGCGAGCGAAGGCGGCGTCGAGAATGAGAGTGATGCGGCGTTCTCGGGGTAGTCGATCGCAAAATTTATCGCCGCCGCGCCGGAAGAGTCGTGCGCGACGGGGTCGATCCTCCCCAGGCCAAATGATCGACAACCGCGTTCAGATCGCCAGCAGCTGCTTGAAGCTGTAGGAGGCGCCGATGGCCTTGTCGGACTATCCGAACCTCAGGAAGTCGAACGTCACGACGCGCCGGCCTGCGACGGCGAGATGGGGAACCAGATCGTCATAGATGTGCAAATTTTCGAGAAAGCCATGCATGGAGCACAAACGCAGGATCGGCGTCCGGGTGGTCGCGTGCGTAGACTCTTCCCTGCTCTCGCGGAACACGGTGCTCGATGACGGATGGTTTGTTCGTCCATGGGTAACGGGCTCCTGATTTTGCTGTGTCATGCCTCGTTCCTCATGCATCAGCCATTAGCATGGCTGCGTTTCCCGATCCGAATCGTCGGCGCCTCACCTCACTTGAATGCCCATCGCAGCGTTCGCGCGATGCCGAACATGCCGGCACGCACCAAGGGGCGGCTGAGCGGTGGGCTGCGCAGGCGGTGCATGCGCTGCGCCCAGACCGGCAGCAGATCGATACTGGCTTGCACGGCGAGCGCGTGGATCGGCTCCGGCATTATATTCGGCACAGGCTGACTGAGAATAAGCCCGCAGACTTCGCGTGCGCGGGCATCGCGGGCCATATGCGG
>JAQGIF010000202.1 GCA_028291345.1 Rhodospirillales bacterium
TCCAGGGCACGACATGCACCTTGGCCGGCTGCACCTTCTCGGCCAGCATCTTGGCCTCGACCGGGGAATGAGTGATGACCGCGTCGGCGAACCGAGCGGCGACGAACTCGCGGAAAGCGAGATGACGGCTGAAGGCGGCAAGCTCGCTGCGCTGCTGCACCTGGCTTTGGCGCGCGACCCGCAGATGGTGCAGGTCAGCCACCGAGTAGATGATCCGCGCCTTGGGCTGATGAGTGCGGACCAGGGCGGCATAGTCGCCGGCATTCGACAGGCGGTGCAGATAGACGACGCTGAAGCTGCCGCTCTGGCGATTCAACACATCCTCGACCGAGGCATAGAAGGGCGCTCCGTAGCAGGCGACCCCCTCCGCATCTTCCAGCTGCGCGGCGCCGGCACTGTCCTCCATCGCCCGGGCCGCGACAAAGGCCACGTTATAGCCAAGCGCCTTCAATGCCCGCATATGGGACAGGATCGCGACCGACCCCGCGTCGCGCCCGGCGGCCGGAACCTTATCGTCGATCACGAGCGCCCGCGCGGACGGCGCCGAAAGGCTGGCGGCGACGGGATCGTCCTTCGCCAGCATGCCCCAGCGGCGGCGATGCAGGTTGCGCGCCTCCCGCGCGGCGCGGCCCGATTCCCGGTCGGCGCGGCGGGCCAGCAGCAGGTCCATCTGCTTCGCCAGAAAGGCGCTCGCCTTGGCCTCGTTTGAGTCTGAGTCGATGCCGGCGAGCAAGGTCGCGAAGGTCGCCTGGGCGTTGTCGTCGAAAGCCCCGGCGGCGGCCAGGATCAGCGGCGAACCGGGCAGTTCGGCGCCGTCGGCCTGGCGGCGGACATGGATCTCATGCTCGATCAGCGCCGACAATTCCGGCAGAATGACATCGAAAGCGTGGCGGCCATCGCCATAGCCGGCATCTTTTAGGTCGGCGCGATAACGGTTGGCAAGGATATTGGCGATGACGTGGCCATTGGCGGTGACCACCAGCCCGACATGGTTGTCGCCGTCCACTGCCCAGCCCGATAGCCGCGTGCGCGTCAGCGTGTCGAGGCATCCCTCCAGACCGGCCGGTTCAGCGGCGCCCGGTTCCAGCATGGCAGGTGAGTTATCGAGCGGCCTGCCATCGGATTCCCGGGTGACATCGATTTGGTACCCTACGTCGTCGCGCAGCTTGCCCGCGATGTCTAAGGTGAAGGCATGGAACCCGTCGCCGATCCCGGCCATCGCCAGGTCGGGCCGCAGCTGGCCGGCGACGCCGCGCCAGATCATCTGGTCGTTGGCGCTGACGACGATCGCGACCTGCGCCTTGGGCGTCGCGGAGTCGAAGGCCCAGCCGGAGATCTTCTCCCGGCTGACAGTGTCCAGGCTGCCGCGGAAGGTGTGCGTCCGGTCGGCAGCGGCAGCTTTTTTCAAGGTATGGACCGTTCGATCATGTTACCGGAAGGCTTAGTGGTTTCCGCTCCCGGGTCAATCCGCTAAAGGTCCGGCAATCTTTGTTAATATGGGGGTAATCCTGATATGGATAAAGTCGGTCATACATTTGGAGCAGGTTCATGGCGGTCGATATCCAGGCCTGCAAGTGCGGCAGCGGTCTTCGGACCCAGCGCTGCTGCGGCTATGACCTCAATAACCGCCCGCCGCCCGGATCTGCCAAGCAGCTTCTGCCGCTGGTCGAGCGCGCCGCCCGCGCGTTGGAGCTGAACCAGTTCGACATCGCCGAGCAGCTTGCGCTGGAGGTTCTGGAGCTGGCGCCGGTACAGCCGGGCGCGCTGAGTACGCTCTACAAACTGCGCCGGGCCCGGAACAACATCCCCGCGACCGAGGCGCTGCTGCGCCGGTTCGTCTTCCTGTATCCCAACGAGCTGGGCGCGACCTGCGACCTCGCGCTGATGCTGAAGCAGATCGGCAAGCTGGGCGATGCCGAAATCCATGCGCGCAACGGTGTGCGCATTGCGCCGACCAACCCCGTGCCGCACAACCTGATGGGCATGATCCTGACCGATGGCAACCGGCCGCGGGTGGGGGAATTCCACTATAAGCGCGTGCTGGAGCTGACCGGCGGGCGCGACCCCATCCTGCTGGCCAACCTGGCCTGGAACCTGAAGACTCAAGGGCGCATCGCCGAGGCGAGGGTGCTGTATGAGGAGTCGGTCGCGGCCGCGCCGAACATCATGCTGACATGGCTGGGCTGGGCGCGGATGGAGGAGGCGGACCGCAACTTCGCCCGCGCTTTCGAACTGCTGGACAAGGCCGCGGCGCTGGCCCCCGAACACCAGGGCGTTGAGCTGAGCCGCGCGGTGCTGCATGGCCGCATGCAGGACTATGATTCCGCCTTGGCCATACTGGACCGCATGAAGCGGCCGGACGGTGCACAGGCGCTGGGTGCCGACGAGCTGATGGAGAAGGGCCGGCTGCTGGACAAGGTCGGCCGCTATGAGGAGGCCTTCGCGGCATATGCCGAGAGCAAGCGGCTGGTTCGCACCGGCACCGGCAATGTCTATATGGACCAGATCGCGGCCGACCAGATGGGCCGGCTCAAAACCTTCTTCACGGCGGGGCGCATGCAGTTCACCCCGCGCGCCGGGGTGCGCACCGACGTGCCGCAGCCGCTGTTCATCCTGGGCTTCCCCCGCTCCGGCACCACCCTGGTCGAGCAGACCTTGACCGCCCATCCCAACATCTGCGCCGGCGACGAGCTGCCCTTCGTCAATGAGATCACCCAGATCATGCCGCGCATGCTAAACAGCCCGCTGGCCTATCCCGAGGCGCTGGCCGAGCTGTGGATGGGCGACCAGCGCGAGGGGTTGGACAATCTGCGCGACTACTCTCTGCAGCGTGTGCGGCAGCTGGGCATCCTGACGCCGGGAGCGACCTGGTTCACCGACAAGATGCCGCTGAACGAGACGCATCTGGGGCTGATCGCGCTACTGTTTCCGCAGGCGCCGCTGATCCATGTGCTGCGCCACCCGTTGGACGTGGTGCTGTCGGTTTTCTCCAACCACCTGACCCACGGCTTCTTCTGCTCGATGGAGCTGGAGACGGCGGCCCGCCATTATGTGCGGGTGATGGAGCTGGGCGAGCATTACCGCGCTGAGATGACCCTGCGCTACCTGCCGATCCGCTACGAGGACATCGTCGGCGACCAGGAGGCCAGCGTCCGCCGCATGCTCGCCTTCATCGGGGAGCCGTTCGACGAATGCTGCCTCGACTTCACCGAGAACCGCCGCTATGCCCGCACCGCCAGCTATGCCCAGGTGACGGAGAAGCTGTATGACAGGTCGCGCTATCGTTACCGCAATTACCGCGCCTTCCTGGAGCCGGTCGTGTCGATCCTGCAGCCGGCGATTACCCGGTTGGGCTATACGGTCGGCTGGCCGGCAGGCGCCGGCGCCGATGAAGCCGCGTGACAGCCACCCCTCTCTCACTGCCCACCGCGGCAGAGGTGACCGCCGCGATTCCCTGTGCCGAGCTGATGATGGTGGCGCATGAATATGAGCAGGCGATGCGGCTGGACGATGCCGCGCGGATCCTCGGCCACATTCTGAAGGCCCTGCCGGACCATGCGCGAGCCCTTCATCTGATGGGAGTGGTGGCGTTCCATAAGGGCCAGAAGGAGCTATCGCTGAGCCTGATGGAAAGGGCGATCGCCTGCGGCATCGACACGCCGCTCTATTACCGCAATATCGGCGAGGTCTATCGCGTGCTGGGGCGCCATGAGCAGGCGCGGGACGCGGCGCGCCGGTCGGTTGCGCTCAATCCCGGTGATCCGATCGCACTGATGAATTGCGGCGTCATTCTGGCCGACCAGGGGCTGACCGACGAGGCGATCGCCTGCTTCGAAGAGGCTCTGGCGATCAACGGCCAGCTGCCGGCCGCCCATTTCGGGCTGGCTGAAGCCCTTCTGAGCAAGGGCGAGTTCGCGCGCGGCTGGCAGGAATATGAGTGGCGCTTCAAGCTGCCCGGAGTGCCTGCGGTGATCCCCAAGACGAAGACGCCCCAATGGGATGGCGCGCCGATCGTCGACGGTGTCGTGCTGCTGATTGCCGACCAGGGTTTTGGCGACGCGATCCAGTTCTGCCGCTACATCCCCTGGGTGGCGGCCCGCGCCGCGGAGATCGTCGTTGCCTGTTCCCCCGTTTTGCAGCCAATCCTGCGGCAGCTGCACCCCAATATGCGCCTGGTCTCCGACTGGAAGGAGGTCGGCCCCTTCGCGGCCTGGGTTCCCTTGAGCGGCCTGCCGCGCCTAGCCGGCACGGTGCTGGAGACCATCCCCGCCGAAATGCCCTATCTCCGCGCCGCGCCGGAGCGGATAGCCGCCTGGAAAGATCAGCTGGACGCGCTGACCCCCGCGGGGCTGAAGCGGGTCGGCGTCGTCTGGGCTGGGCGGCCGGCCCATAAAAACGACTGGAAACGCTCGATGACCCTGGAGGCGCTGGCGCCGGTTGCGGCGCTGGACGGGATTGCGTTGGTCGTGCTGCAGAAGGGGCCCGAACAGCGCCAGACCGGCAGCCATTATGGCCACGCCCCCCTGGTTCATCTGAGCGCCGAGGTCGAGGATTTCGAGGATACGATGGCGATCATGGCCGGGCTGGACCTGGTGCTGACCGTCGACACCTCGGTCGCCCACCTGGCCGGCGCGATGGGCTGCCCCGTCTGGATCATGCTGCCCTGGTGTTCGGAATGGCGCTGGCTGCAGGAACGCGGGGATAGCCCCTGGTACCCGACAGCACGTCTGTTCCGCCAGCCCGGCCCCAACGATTGGCGCGGGGCCGCCGAGCAGGTGGCGGAGGCGCTGAAGGGGTAGGGGTACGGGTTTTTGTCCCCGCCCCAACATGGAGAGGGAGGCCCAGCCGCAGGCTGGCAGGGTGAGGGGGGCGAGCGAAGCGAGGCCTCGTCACCGGCACCGGCGTTGCGGCGCAACCCCCCGCCGGCTTTGCCGTCACCCTCTCCCCGGAGGGCGAGGGTTTTAGCGGCGGCCGACGGATTATGCTTCGCTTTTCCGCTCTACAATCCGCGTTAAATGCGGCGGGCGCGCTTCTTGCGGGCTTATTCCGTAGCGGCGTTTGAACATCCGGTTGAAGGTCGGATGGTCAACGAAGCCGCTGCGGAATGCGATCTCGCCGACCAGCAGGTTCGAATAGAGTGCCGAGCTCAGCATGCCCTGCGCATGTTCGATACGCGCGGACCAGATCATGGCTGCCACGCTTTGGTCCCGCCCGGCGAAGGCGCGATAGAGCGCGGCCCGCGAGCATTTCAGCGCCGACGCCACCTGCCGCGGCACCAACTCGGGATCGGTGCAGCGGCGGTAAATCAGGCCGCGCGCCGCATGGTAAAAGCCGGCATCGAACTGCTCGACATCGAAATTGCCCTGCGTTTCCATTTGCAGAACGGACAGTGCCATTTCGGTGGCGACGTCGACGGCGAGGATACGCTGTTCGGGCAGCAAATGCGCCGCCTGCTCAGCCATCGCGCTCAGATGGGATTTGAAAAGCCCTGCCATGCCGTGAGGACGCAAGATACGGCCCGTCTGCAGTGCTGGATCGTATCGGATGGCGGCGAACTGGTCGCGCCTGATCAGCAGGCTGATGACACGATGCCGGGAGCGATTCATCCCAAGCGACCGGCTGCAATCGATAATTGCGACATCGCCTGCACGCATCCGGTACTCGCCGACATCGCTGACGTTGCGCGACGCGCCGGCCGCGACCAGATCGAAGCTGATATCGTCGCACCCGTCGCGGCGGCAGCGCTGCAGATCGCGCTTTGCGACGATTGCGTCCGAGGCAGCATCGACCAGTTCGGCGTTCGTGCCTTGAATGCGGGTCAGCCTGGCACGGAACCGCCTGATCCCATCGGGCGCGCCGATCGGCTCAAGCCGCCGCATCACGCCTTCGCGCCAATAGGCCAGGCGGAGCGTCTCAGGCACATCGTCGGTCGTGTGGACGTGAAGCGTCCCCGCCGCGCCGACCGGCGGCGGCACACCGATCGCGTGAGATGTGGGGTTGGTTGGTTCGATCATTTGCCTGCGATTACGCGTAAGAATTCCACATCCTAAGCCCAAACACCCACTCGCAAACGACGCCAGCCCCTCATGCGAGACGGCCGATCAACCGCTTTGCCCGCCCGATGAGACGCACAACCTATCATTGCCAATCCATCGCTGTATTAATATAACGTAACTTATAAAAAATTAGATAGCCGGCATTCGGATGCCGCTTCGACGGCCGGCGATCGTTTTCGGTCGACAGGACAATAAGGGACCCCGCATGACCGATACCATTACCGGCACCGTCACCACCGGCGTCACGCTGATCACGGGCGGCGACTACAGCAATCCGGTCACCATCGATGCCGGTGCCATCGTCAGCGGAACCACTGCCGGGATTTCGGCGACGGATGTCTGGACCATCCAGAATTACGGCAATGTCAGCGGCAGCACGTTCGACGGCATCTATCTTCACAATGGCGGCTCCGTCACCAACGCGTCGAGCGGGACGATCAGCGGGGGCGTCGCGCGTGGGCTCGTCATCCTGAACGGCGCCGCGACGGTGGCGAATTTCGGCACCATCACGGGCGGACCGACGAACGGGGGCGGGGCCGTCATCAATGGCGGCGGCTACGTCACCAACGGGGTCAGCGGGCAGATGACCGGCTATAACGCCGGTCTTTTAGTTGGGGGCGTTGCGGGGGTCACAACGACGATCGTGAATGACGGCTTGTTATCGTCAGGCAGAAGCGCCGTTTTGCTCGAAGGCTACGGGTCTCTCACCAACGGGGTGAGCGGAACGATCTCCGGCGGTTTTGCAGGTATTAGTGTCGAGGGCGGTATCTTTGCGATCGACAATAAGGGTCTGGTAAGCGGTGGTAATTATGGCATGTTCCTCGTTTATGCCAGCGGGCCCGTGACGAACGAGGCGTCGGCTTCGATTGTCGGCGGTTCCCGGGGCGGCATCCTGTCGATCGGCGATTCCACGACGGTGAACAACGCAGGTGCGATCACCGCCAGCGGCGGCGATGGCGTTGCTCTTTACGGTTATGGCATGGGCAACCATGGCAGCGTCACCAATCTGGCGACCGGCACGATCACCGGCGACCATAACGGCGTCTTCTTCACGGGCCTGTCCGGGACGGTGGAGAATGCCGGCACCATCACCGGCGGCGCCGGCTATCACGCAGTCTATCTCAACGGCACCCTCGATAACCGGCTGATCGTCGATGCGGGGGCAGTGTTCAACGGCGACGTGTTGGCCAACGCCACGGCGGCGAACGCGCTGGAATTCACCTCCGGCACGATCTCGACC
Source organism: Rhodospirillales bacterium (assembly GCA_028291345.1). Lineage (GTDB taxonomy): Bacteria > Pseudomonadota > Alphaproteobacteria > BOG-932 > Roseiterribacteraceae > BOG-932. The sequence goes on from JAQGIF010000202.1 coordinate 7,297, forward strand.
ATCAGCAGCCAATATGTGAATTTCCAGACCGTCGTCATCGATCATAATGCGCAGTGGGATATCGCCGCGACCGCGCCGGTCGGCACGATTGAGATCGCCGGCACGCTCAACAGCGCCGGCGGCTCGGTCTATCTGGGCGACGGCGCCGCCAACCGGCTGATCGTCGATGCGGGCGCGACCTTTATCGGCAACGTCGCCGCCAACGGCGCGGCGGCGAACGTGCTGGAGCTTTCGGCGCGCTACGCGGGCGGCGCCATCTCCGGCATCGGGACGAGCTTCACCGGCTTCCAGACCCTGACGGTCGATAGCGGCGCGACCTGGGAGGTCGGGAGGATAGCGGTCGACATAGCCGTCCAGAATGCGGGCACGATCGGGCTGAATTCCAATCTCGGCATCGAACTCGGCGCCGGCGGGTCGGTGGCCAACGCGGTAGGGGGCGTGATTTCCGGCTACAGCACCGGCGTCATCGGCGATATCAACGGCGGCCCCGTGTCGGTCGACAATGCCGGGCTGATCGAGGCGCGTCCGCCGCTGGCATACGGTTCGCCCCACGCTTGGGGCGTTCGCCTGAGGGATGGCGGAACGGTCGTCAATGAGTCGACCGGCACGATCTCGGCCTATAGCGGCATCCAGATCCGGGGCGGCGCGGGCACGATCGTCAATAGCGGGAGCGTCTACGCCTATAATACAGGTGTCGATCTGGAAGCGGGCGGTTCGGTCACGAACCTGGCCGGCGCATCGATCACCGCCGATCGGAACGACGGCATCTATATCGGCTTCTCCGGCGCCGGGACCGTCGATAATGCGGGTACTATCCGTTCTGGTTATTACAACGGCGGCGGTTATTTGACGGGCGGTGACGCCGGCATCTATCTGGGCGGCGGCGGCTCCGTCACCAATGAAGTCAGCGGAAAGATCAGCGCCGGCTTAGGCTTCGGCATAAAGGGCGGTAGCGGCTATACGGTGACGGTCGATAATTTCGGCACGATCATTGGCGGCAGCAATAATTACTACGGTGGGTTCGGCGGCACCGCCATCGCGCTGTTCTATGGCGGCGCCGTCACCAACGAGGCCGGCGGGACGATCACCGGCTATTATCACGCTATCACGATGGCCGGCGGCAACACCGACTCCGTCGCCAATTTCGGCACCATCAACGGGATGGTCGATTCCGCCGTCTCCATGCGCTATGGCGGTTCGCTGACCAACGGCAGCGGCGGCTTCATCACCGGCGCACCCGACGGTGTCGATCTGGGCGATGTCGGCTCGGTCGGCAATGCCGGGACCATCACCGGGCTGGGCGGCACCGGCGTCAATCTGGGCTATGGCGGTTCGCTGACCAATGCGGCGGACGGCAGGATCGCCGGGTCGCGGCAGGGCGTCTCGACCGGTCACAACGCGGCCACGATCGACAATGCCGGCACCATCGTTGCGACCGACACGACGCCGGCGGCCTCCGGCTGGCCGGTTTCCGGCGTGTATGTGGGGGCCGGCGGTTCGGTCACCAACGAGGCGAGCGGCAGCATCGCGGGCTATAGCGCCGGCATCTCCGCAAAGAATGCCGCCGTCACGATCGATAATTCCGGCACTATCGCCACCACGGGATCGGCATCGGGGTCCAGCGCCCCGGTGGCCGGCGTATCTCTGGGGCAGGGCGGGTCGGTCAGCAATGCGGCGGGCGGGACCATTGCCGGCTATGACGGCGGCGTCTATGTCGGGGGCGCGGCGGGCACCGTCGTCAATGCCGGTACGATCGGCGATGCCGACACCGGCACCGGCGTGCTGCTGGATGCCGGCGGTTCGGTCACGAACCTGGCCGGCGGGACGATCACGGCGGTCGGCGACGGCGTGGTGCTGACCCATGGCGGCAGTATCACCAACGCGGCGACGGGTACCATCGCCGGCGGCTATGCCGCTATCGATGTCGCTGGCTCCACCGCCACCATCGACAATCACGGCCTCATCGCCGGCGATCCTTCGAACGGGAGCAGCGGCATCTATCTGCGATCCGGCGGCAGCGTCATGAACGCGGTGACGGGTACGATTACCGGCTATGGCTATGGCGTCCATGCCGTGGATTTCGCCGTGACGGTCGAGAATCACGGCGTCATCTCGGGCACGGAAACCGGCTTCAGCACCGGCGTCTTTCTGGGCGAAGGCGGCGCATTGACCAACGCCATCGGCGCCACCGTCACCGGCGGTTCGGCCGGCGTGGTGGCGGACGGCGACACCGCCGCCAGCTTCGCCATCGTCAATGCCGGCACGATTGCCGGCGGCGACGGCACCGGCAACGGGGTCGGCCTCAGCATTTCTGGCGGCGCCGGTTCGGTGACGAACACCGCCGACGGCACGATCACCGGCGATGTGGCGGGCGTTTCCGGCCTCACAGCCGATGCGGTCACGATCGATAATTCCGGCGTGATTTCCGCGACCGCGACGATAGGCGGGTCTGCACCGATCATCGGCATGTTCCTGCTCGGCGGCGGTTCCATCGTCAACCATGCGGGCGGTTCGATCACCGGGACGGACGAGGGCATCATTGCAGACGGGGCCGCCGCGTCTGTCGATAATGCCGGCATCATCAGCGGCGGTACGAACGGCTATGGCGTCGTGTTGGGCGCGACCGCCAGCGCGATCACCAATACGGGCACGATCAGCGGCGGGCTGAAAGGCGTTCTGCTCTCGGCCGGCGGCTCGGTCAGCAATGCCGGCACGGGCGAGATCACCGGTATTACCGCCTACGGCAGCGATACGGCGACGATCCTCAATGCCGGCACGATTACCAGCGGTTCCATCTATAGCTACGACAGCGGCACTAGCATGGGCTCGGTGCTGCCGGGCCATGGGGTTGCGCTATATGGCGGCGGCACGGTCACCAATCTGGCCGGCGCGTCGATCACGGGCGATGCCGACGGTGTGGTTGTCGGGGGCACGGATGCCACGATCGAAAATGCCGGTGCGATCACCGGCGGCACGCATGCGGCCTATCTGAATGCAAGCGGCACCAACCGCCTGATCGTCGATGTGGGGGCGGCCTTCACCGGCGATGTCGTCGCCAATGCAAGCGCCGCCAATACGATCGAGCTGACCTCCGGCGCGGCTGCGGGCGCGATTTCAGGCGTCGGTACCCAGTTCACCGGTTTCCAGACGCTCACGATCGATAGCGGCGCGGCCTGGACCATCGGGGGAACGGAGGCCGGGATCTCCGCTGCGACAATCGCCGGATTCGATGGTGACGATCATCTGGACCTGACGGACCTGGGCTTTGGCACGGGTAACGTGGCCGACTTGAACTACGTGACCGATGTGTTGACCATCAAGAACAGCCTGGGCGCGGTGCTGGATACGGTGACATTCGCGGGCGACCTGACGGGCAAGTTTTTCCATATGGCGGACGACGGGTCCGGCGGCACGATGCTGACCGAGAATGAGATCGCCTGTTATTGCCGGGGCACCCGCATCCTGACGGATCGGGGTTATATGACGGTCGAGGATCTGGCGATCGGCGACCGCCTGGTGACGGCGGACGGCACTGCGATGTCGCTGAAATGGATCGGGCGGCGGTCTTATGCCGGCTGGCTGGCGGTGGGCAATCCCGACGTGCAGCCGGTGCGCTTCAAGCCGGGCTCGCTCGGCGACAAGGTGCCGTCGCACGACCTGCTGGTGTCGCCCGAACACGCCATGTTCATCGACGGGGTTCTGATTCCGGCGCGGCATCTGGTCAACGGCGTCTCGATCCTGCCGGCCGACGAGATGGAGGCGGTCGAGTATTTCCATCTTGAGCTGGACCGCCATGCGGTGATCTTCGCCGAGGATGCGGCGTCGGAGAGCTTCGTCGATGACGGCAGCCGGGGCATGTTCAACAATGTCTATGAGTTCCACGCGCTTTATCCCAATACGCCGCGCGATGCGGAGCCTGAATACTGCGCGCCGCGCGTCGAGGACGGTTATATATTGGAGGCGGTGCGCCGCCGGCTGATGGCGCGCACGACCCGCATGCTGCCCAACGCCACCGCCGCGATTGCACCGCTCCTGAACGGCTATCTCGATAGCGTGACGCGCACGACGATCGAAGGCTGGGCCTTTGAACCGGAAGCCCCCTGGCGCCGTGTGCCACTGGTGATCCTGGCCAATGGCGCGGTGATCGGGCGGGTGGTCGCGGACCAGCCGCGCGCGGGTTTGGCTGAGGCGGGGATCGGCGACGGCTGTCACGCCTACCGCTTCGAACTGCCGTTCGGCTTTTCCGAAGACCTCCGTCATGAGATCGAGGTGCAGCGCGAGAGCGACTGGTCTCACCTGACGGATTCGCCGATGCTACTGGATCCTGCGCTCGGCGATCTGGTGCCCAAGCCTGGGGCTTTTATGGGGATGCCCAGCACACCGTCACGCGCGCGAAGCGCCTCTTGACGGCTGCCCACGAACGCGGGATGGCCGTCGTGATGGAGAGGGTTGGCATTATGTTCGAATGCGGCGCGGCGCTACCCGGTTGTGAGGCGGCAGGCGCCGAACGTCTCGACCGCTGACGGCATCTCATAATTTTGACAAGTTAATTTCGACAAAATGCACGAAGGCCGATCGGCCCGCTCTCGGCCCATTGGCCGCAGATGAGGGCGGCTGGGCTTCTGCCAGAAGACATCGACACTGGCCGGATATGAGCGTCTTCGAGCTTGAGACCGTCTTGGAAGTATTGTCGCTCGAAGTCGAGCGTTGCCACCATCTCAGCCGACGCGTGCCTTCGCATTGTATCGTCCGTCGCCCAGATGGGCCTGATCGAGCCGTTGGCGATGGCCCGTCAGAAGGACTGCGGTTACCTTCTGCTCGATGGTCATGTAAGGCTGAACGCGCTGCGCGAGCAGGGGGTGGCGGAAGCAAAATGCATCGTTGCGGATATTGTTTTAACGGTCGCTATCCCCGTCCCTTCGCAAGGCCCTTACCACTGATCGGCGGGACGCCTGCCGGATGGACAGGCTTGAAATTGCGAAGCTCGCCGAGAAGAGTTTGGATCTCCGGCAACGTCGAAAATGACGTGCTCCAGCTATCGGTGTCATGAACCTTAGTGAGGTTTTTGAATGGCGTGCCGCCGACAAAGGCACCGTATGCTGTCTCGACACCCCGCTCATCATCGAAGTAGCTGACCCGATGATAGGGCGCGGACCCGGCGCCAGTTACGCCGATTCTGACTCTGGTGGCGCCGTGAAGCCGCTGACATTTAGCCATATTGCCGACGATCTGCCGCACAAACTCCTCTTTCCCGGTCGCCGGTAGTGAGTCGGCGATCGTCGCGTCGGGTTGAAGTTGGTTCGTCATGGCCGCACCTCGAAAAGTTACCGTGCGTTACCCTAGGGCAAATGAGTGTTCTATGCGAATGGGGCACTTGCCATGATCGTAGGTGCGTCATGCGCGCCGCGGGTTGGGTGACAGATCTTCCAAACTGTGAAAGAATTGGCGCAATATTCAGGGAGGAAATTACCATGGATCGCGAACATCGTATCGCCATTGCCAAACAGATTCTGTCGATGCTCGAAAAGGACGAAATCGAATATGGCGATGAGTCCCGGGAGTTCGATATCGGCCGTTTCACCGATAAGGACCGGTTCGAGCGCGAGAAGCAGGAATTTTTCCTGAAACGGCCGCAGCTGATCGCCTATAGCGCGGACATCCCCAATCCGGGCGATTATTACGCGACCGAGATCGTCGGCAAGCCGATCCTGCTGATCCGTGGCAAGGACGGAAAGGCCCAGGCTTTTCTCAACGCCTGCCGCCATCGTGGCGTGAAGATCGCCGATGGCTGCGGCCACGCCAAGGGTTTTACCTGTCCCTATCACGGCTGGACCTATGGCACCGACGGGTCGCTGATGAGCGTGCCCAGCCGCGCCGCTTTCGACGACGATCAGCTGAGGGGTCGCGACTTGATCCCGCTGCCGATCGCCGAAGATATCGGCTTTATCCTGGTACATCCCCAGCCGGGTGGCCATCTCGATTTCGATGAGTTCTTCGGCCCGATGAAGGCCCATCTGGCGGGCTATCACTTCGAGGATCTGCGGCTGGTGCAGGAATATCGCGCTCCAGCCCAGATCAACTGGAAACACGCCGTCGATGGCGGGGTCGAAGGCTATCACGTCCCCTACCTCCATCCGGAAACGGTTGGGCCGATGACCTTGCCACAATTCATGCATCTGGATTTTGGGCTGCACCACACGCTGGTATCGGTGGGCCCGGACATCGCCAAGCTGCGCGACCTTCCGGAATCGGAATGGCCGGAATATTGCAACTTCTCGATTTCCAACGCGATCTTCCCCAATACCGTCGTCGGGGCGGGCGAGCTGATCGCCTTCTTCCAGCGTAGCGAGCCCGGGGACGAGCCCGGCAAGTGCGACTATATCTTTCGTACCTATGGGTGGGGCCGCAACGCCTCGGATGAGGTTAAGGCGCGCGACAAGGTGATCGCCGACCTGCTCCTCAAGGTCGCTCTGGAAGAGGATATGAAGGTGCAGTCGAGCTCGCAGATCATGATGGAGGCGGGCGCCGTGCCATCGATCATCCTGGGTAAGCGCGAACAGAACGTGCTGCGCATGCATATCAATTACGACAAGCTAATCGGCCATGACCCCGCGGCGGCTTTGCGCGCCGCCAATGGTCCCGATCGAGGATTGGCGGAAGCGGCGGAGTAGCGTCTCGGGGCTTAGGGTGCGCGCATCAGTTCGACCCGCACCCCGTCCGGGTCCGTGCAGTACATAACCTCGATCCCGCTCCCGAAGATGGAGCGGGTATTCGGATAGGTTCGTCCGCCGGCTTCGAGCACATTGGCGGCGACCGCATCGATATCGTCGACATAAAAGGCCAGATGGGTCAGCCCATATTGGTTCATCCTCCGGCGCTCACGCGGGCCGAAACAGGCTGGAGATTCCATTTTCAGCAGTTCGATTGTGTTGCCCTCCGCGCTGCGCACCATCTGCGCGCGCAGCTTCACGCCCGACAGTTCGTTGACGATGTCGAGCCAGTTCGAATGGTTCGAAAGGGTGTAATTCTACGCCGGCGCAAAGCCAATCGCTCGGTCGAAGAATCGCATTGAGCGGTCGATATCGGTGACGCAGATGCCCGAGTGGGAGAAGCGCCCCGCGATATCGGGATTGTACATCAGCTCGATCCGCACGCCGTCGGGGTCGGTGCAGTACATCATCGTGGTCTGGGCCTGTATGAAGGTCGCGCGCGTGTGCTCATGGACCCTGCCGCCCGCCTCATGCACGCGGGTCGCCGCCTCATCCATGTCGTCTACATAAAAGGCGAGGTGGGTCAGCCCGTATTGATTGTTGGGCCTGCGCTCGCGCTGGCCCGAGGCGGCGGGCTTGACGAACTGCAGCAGCTCCAGCGTGACGCGCTGAGGATTGTGTACCATCTGCGCGTCGATATCAGCGCCCTCGACCTCCATGACGCTGCTGAGGGCCGGGTCGTTCATGGCGAACAGCTCGGCTTCGACGAAACCCAGCCCGTCCCGGTAAAAGCGCAGCGACCGCTTAAAGTCGCTGACGCAAATTCCCCGATGCGAAAGTCTGATGGCCATGACCGATGAACCCTCTTCCCGTTGTTCGCCGCGTCCTAGGCGGCATGATTTCACTGTCAATGACAGTAAATTATTTCGGCGATCGAGCCGAAGGCGAAGCATTAAGTGCATCGCCGCAACGCGTGTTTTTTTGCTCTGTTGCAAAAAGGCGACAGCCGCGGGTTATCTACGATTTTTCTTTCAAAGACTGTAGCAATCGCAGCGGCATTCCGCATAGGAAGGGATGCTATGCATATTCAGTATGACTGGGAGAAAGAAAAATGACTGTCAGCCTGGCGCTTTTGCGCTCTGGACCCTCGCGACGTGCCTTAATGGGCGCCGCATTCACTCTGACGACAATGGGAAGCGCGATAGCGCAGGACCAACCTACCGCGGCCCCTTTAGCGAGTCCCGTGATGGAAGAGATCGTGGTGACCGGCAGCCACATTGCCCGCACCTCGCTTGAAGTCGACGTTCCTGTTGTCTCTATCACCGGCGACGCCATCCAGAAGACCGGTATTTCCAACCTCGGGGATGCGCTGAACGAGTTGCCGCAGTTCGGGGCGCCAGGCCTGAACAACACCAGCACCAACTTCGCAAATGACGGTGCCGGCACCAGCACGATCAACCTGCGCAATCTGGGTGAGGCGCGTACGCTCACCCTGATCGATGGGAAGCGTTCCGTTTCGGGCGTGCCGATCGGCCAGGGCGGCCCATCCTACGCAGTCGACCTCAGCAGCATTCCGGCATTCCTCGTCGATCATATCGATATCGTGACTGGCGGCGGTTCCGCCGTCTATGGTTCGGAAGCGGTTGCCGGCGTCGTCAACATCGTGTTGCGCGACCATTATGAAGGCATCATGGCGCAGGAGCAGTACGGTCTGACGACCGATTACGGCGACAGCAACACCGAAACTTTCGACCTGTTGACGGGCACTTCCTTCGCGGACGGTGCGGGCCATATCGTGTTCGGCCTCGAATATGCTGACCAGGGCGCCGTCTATTCCAAGGATCGCCCCAACACTGCCTTCGACACCAGTTCGGGTGGCGTGTACACGCCCAGTTCGTTTGCGCTTAACGGTAACTTCCGGACCAAATCTGGGCTGACGATCACCCTGCCGAATGGCTCGGTCGTGCCTTATAGTGCGGCCACTTACGGTTTCAACCGCGAGGCCTCCCGTACGATCCAGATTCCGACGGACCATTTGGATCTCTACGAAAAGTTCAGCTACGACATCACGCCGGATATCACTTTTTACGCCGATGCCCGCTATGCCCGCACGAACGCGCAGCAATTCCTTGAGCCGATCGCCATCTCGAATTCGACGACGATCGGTTTCGACGGCGCCACGCTCGCACTGCCGCTGACCAACGCCTTCATTCCGGCCGCGCTTGCTGCGAAGGGGATCACTAGTGACGGCGCGGGCAATTTTGCCGACTGGCGCCGCCGTTTTGCAGAGCTGGGGCCACGCGGTGGCGACACGTCGCGCAACAGCTTCAGTGTTGTCACCGGTTTGAAGGGTGATCTCTTCGACCGATTCAGGTGGGAAGCCTATTACAGCTATGGCGAAACCAACTCCTTTTTCTCGGGGACGGGCGGCAACGTTCTGAAGCTCCAGCAGGAACTCGACTCCATCGTCGTGGGTGGCGTGCCGGTTTGCCGCGATCCCGCGGCGCGGGCGGCGGGCTGCGTGCCGATCAATATCTTCGGTGCGGGTTCGATCTCCCAGGCGGCGGTCAATTATTTCAAAGCGATCAAGAGCTACAACGACCAAGTTACGCAGCACCTGTTCAATGCCGAGATCAACGGTCCGGTCTTCGCTTTGCCCTACGGTGATGTCCGTGTCGCCACCGGCTTCCAGTACCGCAAGGAGGACGGTTACAACCGTCCGGACGCGCTTGCCTCGGCGGGGCTCGGTCTGGACACGCAGAGTCCCCCGACTGGCGGCGGCTACGACATCAGGGAATATTACATCCAATCGCAGGTGCCGGTCCTGAAGGACCTGCCTGGCGCCAAAAGCGTGTCGATCGAAGGTTCGTTCCGCTATTCCGACTATTCCAACGTGAATGTCGGCGGGAAGCAGTCTTATGCTTACGGCATCACCTATGCCCCGATTGAGGATGTGCTGTTCCGGGCCAATAACTCGGTCGCCATCCGCGCGCCGAACCTGAGCGACCTGTATCAGGGCCGGTCGCAGTCGGCGAACTCGGTGGTCGATCCCTGCTCCGACATCGGTCTCGCTACGGCTGCCAATCTGGCAGTTCGCCGGGCAAACTGCCGTACCTTTGGCGTGACCCCGGGCTTCACCGAGAACATCGCGGACCAGCAGACCGAGATCAGCTACCAGGAGGGCAACACGGCTCTGCAGGCGGAGCGTGCTGAAGTCCTGACCTACGGCGTGACCTTCAACCCGCGCTGGGTGTCGGGTCTCAACGTGACGGTGGACTTCTTCAAGTACAAGATCGCCAACGCCATACAGTCGATCGATCTGCAGACAGCGGCGAACCAGTGCGCCGATACTCTGTCGTCCAACTTCTGTAACCTCGTGCGGCGCTTTGCTCCGAATGATCCCCTTCATGCGGGCTTGATCCAGGGTGTGGACCAGAAGGTGGTCAATGTCGGCTCGATTCACGAGCATGGCATTGATGTCGGCGTCAATTATGGCTTCCAGATCAATGATGTGACGACCGCGGTCTTCGACTCCTCCTGGGGAAGCGACGCCCGTATCGACATGCGCTGGAACTATGAGTACGTGCAGCAACTGGAGTACACGGCCCTCAGCGGTCAGACCACCAACCAGCGCGGTCTCTTCGGCGTGCCAAAGAACCGTTGGAACCTGACGACCACCTATAGCGACGGCATGTTCGACATCAATTGGCAGCTCCGGTACCTGGGCTCTCAGCATTATGCCGACGGCGGTCTCCTAGGCCCGAGCTTCGGTCCGATGGTCTATAACGACCTGCGGGTGGACTATCACCTCAACGATTGGATTACGCCTTATGTCGGTGTGAACAACCTCCTCAACAGTGGCGCTCCGTTCGTCACGCAGGAGTTCCAGCAAGGGGGCGCCGGCGTGGTCCAGGCGGTTACCGGAACGAACACGGTTCCGCAGGTCTATGACGCCATCGGCCGGTTTGTTTACTTCGGTGTGAAGTTCCAGATGCCTTGGGAAGAGGCTCCGGTTGAAACCGCGACCTACACCCCGCCGGCAGCAATCGCTCCCGCCGCCCCTGCGGTGGCGAAGAGCTATCTGGTGTTCTTCGACTTCAACAAGTCTGACCTGACGCCTCAGGCAGTCACCGTTGTCGATCAGGCTGCGAAGAATGCCGGCCCGGCCAAGGTCACGAAGATCGAGGTCACCGGCCACACCGACACGGTCGGTTCGGACGCCTACAATATGCGTCTCAGCCGCCGCCGTGCGGAATCCGTCGCGGCCCAGCTGGAGAAGGATGGCATTCCCTCCAGCGAGATCGCCATCTTCGCGAAGGGCAAGCATGATCTGCTCGTCCCGACCGCCGATGGCGTGAAGGAGCCGCAGAACCGCCGCGTCCAGATCGTCTATTCTGATGGAATGACGTCGTAACATCGATCTTGGGGCAAGGGCCGATTTCCGGCTCCTGCTCCCAGCGATGAAGTCAAAGACCCGGCGGATGAGAGATCATCCACCGGGTTTTTTTATGGGTGCGTAGCAGCGGAGCAGGAATTTTGCGGATAATGGCGGCGGCACTTAGCCACCTTCCCATAATCCAGCGCAGGCTGTCGGTCTCGAATACGTGTTTCGAAATACGTGGGGAGGGTGTGCAATGCCGCGACCGTCAATTCGACCCCGCCTGACATTCGAAGACGCCATGTCGGTGCATGTTTTGCGCGCGCAAGGTGTCATCTTCAGCGAATTGACGCGCCTATTCGGCGTGAGCCCCGCCCGATTCTATGAGATTCTGTACGGCAACCTCTATCCCGGAAGCTGGTCGTCTGCGGTCGAGCGGCTCACCGCCAACGACATCTGGCATCCGGACATTGCCCTGCTCATCGAACGGCGGGGGCATGGTCAGGTTTTGGCCGCGGTCAAAGCCGCAAACCCCAACAAAAAGCTATTCGAACGGGAGTTGAAGCGTCTGCGCACATCCGCGCCGATTCCGGGGCGCGGTGCCAATCTTCGCCCCGGGTCTACGCTGCGCCGAACGAGCAGGCGGCCGATGGGCCGCTAGCGATAATTCCGGAAAAATGCCCGCATATCGTCGACCAGCAGCGGACCGTTTTCGAACACGGCGAAATGTCCGCCGCTCGCGCCGTCGCGGCGATGGGTGACGTTATAGACCCGGCGGGTCCAGCTATCCGGCGGCGGTGGGATCAAATCGTTGGGAAATAGGAACAGGCCTGTCGGCACGGCAATCGTCTCGCCCGGATTCAGGAAAAACGCGTTACTATCGATTAGTGCAACATAGAGCCAGGTCGACGCATTGATGCCCCCCAGCCAATAGAGCATCACATTGGTTAGCAGACGATCGAGGTCGAAGGGCGGCGGCTCGGCCGATCCAGGGATTGTCCAGCCGTGGAATTTCTCAAGAATCCAGCCGGCCAATCCCGCCGGCGAATCGGTCAGTCCATAGGACAGCGTCTGGGGCTTGGTGCCCTGAATCTGCTGATAGGCCGATTCGAGGCGTGAACTCTCTTGTGCTTCTTTCAGCCAATTCAGCTCCTCCTCGGTCATTGGCGGCACACCTTCTCCGCGGAATGGCAGCAAGCCCTGCATATTTAAATGAATCGCCGCCAGATGCTCCGGATGGTCGAAGGCCAGCCATGAGGTGATGGTGCTGCCCCAGTCGCCCCCCTGGGCGACATAGCGTTCGCAGCCCAGCACATCGACCATCAACTCGCGCCATAGACCGGCGATATCGCGCGGCGTGATCGGGGCGTCCGGTGGATCGGAAAAGCCATAGCCCGGCAGGCTGGGGACGATGACGGTAAAGGCATCCTCGATATTCCCGCCGAACCGCTCCGGATGAGCTAGGGGCTCGATGACGTCGAGAAACTCAACCACCGATCCGGGCCAGCCATGGGTCAGGACGAGCGGCAGCGGATTGTCGCCCGACCCGCGCTCCATGATGAAATGAAGCTTTCGGCCGCCGACAATCGCCTTGTATTGCGGGAAGCGATTGAGCTTTTCCTCCCATAACCGCCAATCGTAAGCATCATGCCAATGCGCGAGGACCGACTTCAGATAGGTCAGGTCGGTACCATATTGCCACGGCGTCGCCTTCGCCTCGATCGGCCAGCGGGTGCGGGCCAGACGCGTTTTCAAATCGTCTAGTACGGCGTCGGAGACTGCGACCTTGAACGGCTCCGCCGTGAAATTCTCGCGCATGTTTTCCCGCCTACACGTAATAGGACCCGCCATTGACGGTCAGCACGCTGCCGGTGGCATAGCTGGCTTGTTCGCTGGCGAGGAAGGCGACGGCGGCGGCGACTTCTTCGGGCTGGGCCATCCGGCCCAGCGGCACGGCGGCTTCCATCGCTTTGATCATATCGTCGGGCAGGTTCGACATGATCGGTGTGTTTGTGGGGCCAGGATGAACGGCATTGACCCGAATCCGGCGGGACGACAATTCGCGTGCCAGCCCGCGGGTGAAACCGACGACAGCGGCCTTGCTGGTAACGTAGTGGAGCGGCCCTTCGCCTGACGCGGCCGAGGTCGAGGCGATATTGACGATGCTGCCGGCGATATTTTGCGCCGCCATTAGCCGTACCGCTGCGCGGGCACAATAGAACTGCCCGTTGAGATTGACGGCCAGCACGCGCGCCCAGCCTTCGTCCGACATGTGGATCATCTGGTCGGGATGGGCGGTCGGGATCTCACCGCGCGCGATCTGGGCGCTGCGCTCGGCGATGCCGGCATACATCTCGTCGCTGCCGTCATCAGGGCCGCGCCCGATGCCAGCATTATTGACCAGCACGTCGACGCCACCGAACGCTTCGCCGATCTTGGCAAAGACCGCATCCACCGACTTGCTGTTGGCGATATCGCAGGCAAAGCCCAGATGCCGGCCCGGCTCGCTGTCGGCCCATACCGCCTTGGCCGCGACCTCGTCTATGTCTAAGGCGGCGACGCGCGCGCCCTCCGCCGCGAGACGCTGGGCGATGGCCCGGCCGATACCTTGTGCGGCCCCTGTTACGACCGCGCGCTTGTCCTTGAGAAGCATAGTGTTTCCCCTTAGCTCGGAATGTTCATCTGGACAGATTTGCCGCCGTCGACCGGCAGGCACACGCCGGTAACGAAAGTCGATTCGTCGGAGACCAGGAACAGCACCGCATCCGCCAGCTCCTTGGGCTGACCGCCGCGCTTCATCGGGATCGCGGCAGTTGCTTTCGAGGCGCGGACCGGATCGTGCTTAGCAAAATTATCGACCGCGGGGGTCAGGATCTGACCCGGGGCGATGACATTGACCCGCACGTTATGCTCGGCGGCTTCCATCGCCGCCACCGCACTGAACTGGATCAGGGCCGCCTTCGACGCCGAATAGCTGCTCATGCCGATCATCGCCAACAGCCCGTTGGTGGAGGCGATATTGACGATCGAGCCGCTCTTCTGGCCGTACATGATCTTGAGCGCGGTCTTGGTGCCGACGAACACGGCATCGGCATTGACCCGGAAGTCGCCGCGCCAATCCTCTAGCGAGGTGTCGAGAATTGAGGAGTAGTGGACGGACATCGCATTGTTCACCAGCGCGTCCAGCCTACCGTGGCGCTGGGCGGCATCGGTGATCGCCTTAGCATAGGCATCGGTGTCGCCGACATCCAGCTGCAGGGCCTCGACCGATCCGCCGACCGCTTTCACTGCGGCCTCGGCTTCCGCAAGATTCCCAAGCCGGCGGGCGCAGATGATGACATGCGCGCCTTCCTCGGCCAGCCTGATACTGGTCGCGCGTCCGATCCCGTCGCTGCCGCCGGTGACGAACGCGACTTTCCCCTTCATCCGATCGCCCATGCTTCCTTCCTCTCTAGCTTAAATGCCACCACCGATTTTTTCGGCGGCTAGTTTGTTCGCGTCCCGCTGTGCGCGGGGGTTATCCAATCATGAACGGGTAGTCGGTATAGCCGACCGGACCCGGCGTATAGAGTGTCTTGCGGTCGAAACGCTGTAAGTCAGCACCCTCGCGAAAGCGGCGGACCAGATCCGGATTGGACAGGAAATGCCGCGCGAATGAGATCGCGGCTGCTTCTTCGCTATCGACCAGTTCGTTGCCACGTCCAAGCGTGATGCTGTCGTTCAGGATCATCGCACCGGTGAAACTGGCCTTCGCGACCTCCAGGCCGTCGACCTGAGGCGATTTCAGCAGGATCAGATGCAGATAGGCAAGCCCCATCGGATCGATAGCCCGCAGCAAGGTGCTATAAGTTTCGGCCGGATCGTCGTCCTGGATACCGTTGAAGACGACCCCGGGACAGATACGGATCCCGATACGGCCAGGGCCCGCGGCTTCACTCATAGCCTCCAGCATTTCGACGACGGCGCGGATGCGGTTCTCGACCGATCCGCCATAGCGGTCGGTACGTTTGTTGGCGCTTGTCGAAAGGAACTGCATCGGCAGGTAGCCGCTGGCAGCGTGCAGCTCGACCCCGTCGAAGCCGGCCTCCAGCGCGTTGCGGGTCGCCTGGCCGAACTCTGCAATCAACGCCGGAATCTCGTCCGTTTCCAGGGCACGGGGCATATCGAAATCGACCATGCCGGCAGTGTCGGTGAACATCTGCCCGGCGGCGCGGATCGCCGATGGGGCGATGGTCTCCGCGCCGGCATCCTTGTTCGCCTTCGCGCCGATCCGACCGCAGTGCATGACCTGCAGGGCGATCTTGCCACCCTCGGCATGCACGGCGTCCGTGACCTTGCGCCAACCGGCAATCTGCGCGGCGCTGTGAATGCCTGGCGTGCGGCAATAGCCTTTGCCGTTTGCGCTCGGCTGGGTGCCCTCGGTGACAATCAGGCCCGCCGACGCACGCTGGCGGTAATATTCGACATTCAATTCGGTCGGCGCATCGTCTTCGCCCGCGCGGCTACGGGTCATCGGGGCCATGACGATGCGGTTGGAGAGATCCAGCTCGCCCAGCTGTACAGGATCGAACAAATTTGTCACTAGCGGACCCGGACGGACGGCGGCTTGTGCCCGCGCCGCATAGTGTCGATGAACTTTTCCAGCGGCGCGGGTTCGGCAACCGGTGCGTCGGGCTGTGGGTTGTTCCAATATTGCTTCCAAGACGGGAACAGGTCGTGGAATCCGCCCTCATAGGGTTCGCGGCCCGGCCAGCGCTTCTTGCGATTGCCGATCGGTGGCTTGTTGAGATCGGTCGCATACCATTAGAGCGGCAGGCGTCTGCGGAAATACCAACGGCCTCCGATCCGCTGATAGCGGTCGAAATACATCAT
>JAQGIF010000206.1 GCA_028291345.1 Rhodospirillales bacterium
CGGTCGCCGCCGCCAGCAGCACCGAGGTTTACAACGCTCCGGGAGTCGGCAGTTTCGCCTCTAGCGGCGCAATGAACTGGAACGGAACCGCCGACTTCCAGCTGCCGGCGTCAATGGTCGGGTCCACGACGACGACTCCAACTCCGTCGTCCACGCCCACGTCGACGCCGACGTCAACTCCGACTCCGACCCCGACGCCCGCGCCCACGACGGCCGCTTTCTATGTGTCCACATCGGGCAGCAGCAACGGCGACGGAAGCGCTTCGAACCCCTTCTCGTCGGTGCAGCAGGCGGTAACGGCCACCGAAGGCAGCAGCATCAAGACGATTTACCTCCAGGGTGGCACGTACAATATAGGTTCGACGGTCAATCTCGGCTCCGCCGATTCCGGCATAACAATCGCCTCCGCGCCAGGCGCACAGGCGGTTCTGGACGGTGGCGGAGCTGCACAGCCGCTGGTTCAACTGAACGGCGCAAGTGGCGTTACCTTGCAAGGATTGACCTTTCAGAACACCGGCGGCGGCTACAATGTCGCGGCCGTTTACCTGAACGGCGCCAGCAGTAACACTATCGTCGACAATCACTTCGCGAATAACGGCGAGGGTCTGTTGCTGGATAACGGATCCAATAGCAACACCGTTTCCGGCAACGAACTGGACAATTCCGCCACAAGCGCCGTCGAAGCCAAAAATGGGAGCAACAACAACACTTTCGATAGCAATGTCATCAACGGCACGGGGGCTATTGGCACACAGGGCGGGGGATTCTTCCTGCATGGCGCCAACTACAATTCAATCTCCAACAATCTGGTCGAAAACACGGCCGGCATGGGAATTGGCGTCGAGAATTGGGATGCAGCCAGCATCAATGTCGGCAACACCATCACCAACAATATCGTTCAGAACACCAACACGAGCCCGCTTTCAACCGACAGCGGCGCGATCTACGAGCTGGGCAGGAGCCAGGTCGATACCCAATCCGTCATCAGCAACAATGACATTTCCGGCCCCACGCAAGCCGCGAGCGCCGGTTCCCACATCGTCGGCATCTATCTGGATGACTACACGGACGGGGTCCAGGTCACCAACAACGTCGTCGCCGATACCATCTCGCATGCCGTGCAAATTCACGGCGGCAGCAATGTGACTGTGCAGAACAATGTCTTCGATCTGGGGGCAAACGGCATATCGGCGGTTCTGTTCCAATCGACCGGCGCGTCCGCGACGAGCACTCCGCTTCCCATGACCAACGACGTCGTCACACAGAACATCATCGCGTCAACGTCATCGTCGCCCACCGCCTATAGCAATATCTCGGGCGGCACACCGACCATCAGCAACAACTTTTATATGGATCTGCTCAATAGCCAGTGGCAAATGAACGGTCTCACTCAGACCAATGCGCAATATGGCAATGCGCAGTTCACCAATGAGGCCGCCGGCAACTATGCGCTGGGAAGCAACTCCGGCGCCAATTCGATCGGCTTTACCACGATCGACCAGAGCACCATGGGGACGCACCCCACGACAGCCCACTGGTATGCATAAGCGGCTTGACCTCGAGTAAGTCGCGATCGCGTCTTTTTTAATAACGCGAAGGCGAGGAGTTGCGTCTTGGGCACTCCTCGCCTTGCAGCGAAAACCCAAAGCCTATAAAAATAAACGGATCAAATCCCCTAACGAAATCCCCGCTGCCGCCGTCAAACCCTTCGGCCAAAAGACAGAGCAGACCTTATGCGGCGAATTTTCGATTCATATGACTAGCTCAGCATCAATCCCCGCAGCCGCTCCCGCTTCGCCACATCGAATCCGGCGGTCTTCTCGAGATAGGTCTCTACCGACCCATAATCGCGGTCGATCGCCGCGAAGGCGGCTTCCAGATAATCGGGGCTGGTGCCGCAGAGCAGCCGCAGCATCTCGGTGCTCGGCGCGATCTTGTCGCCAACGATGCTGGTCAGATAGGTGGCGGAGGCTGCCATCATCCGTTCCATGTCGGTGAACTTCTCGGTCAGGGCATAATCGTAATGCACCTGATCGCGCGACACGCGGAGCGACAGCAGCAGGATGGCGGTGACGAAGCCGGTCCGGTCCTTGCCCGCCGTGCAATGGATCAGAGCCGGAACCTCGTCGCCCGTCAGAATATCATCCAGAAATGTACCCAGCTTCCCCTCGAACGCCGTGGGCAGCAGGCTATAGGTGCGCATCATCATTCTGCGGATGCCGTTCACGGTCGGATCGGCGGCGATGATGCCGAGCAATTCGCCGGCCCCCGCCTTCACATCCATCCCGATTTCGAGATTCCGCACCGTCGGAGGCGGCGCCGCCAACCACAGGTTGGGCGCCACTTCGCGTTCATGCATCCCCCGCAGGTCGCAGACATAACGAATATCGATCCTGTGCAGCGTCGCCTTGTCGGCCTCGGTCGGGTTGGCGATCAGCTGGGATCGGAATATCCGGCCGCTACGCACGGTCCCGCCGTCGGCACCTATATACCCGCCGACATCGCGAAAGTTTGGCGCGCACGCCAGAAGTGGCGTCGGAAGGGTGGTCGTCATCGAAAAGCTTTCAGGTGAGTAGTGCGATTGGTTCGCGGAGGAAACGTTGCAGGCGTACATTCTGCGGAATGTCCGCCAGGAAACAATGGCGCAATTCCTGGTCGTGCAGCAGCCGTAGCAGCGGCTTGTCGTACTCCGGCCCCGCGCTCTGCACGAATGTCTCCAGCTTGGCTTCGGCGTCGGCCATGTCCGTCGGCAACTGACCGACCACGGCGCCGACCTCGTCCAGATAGGCTCGGTCAAAGGCCGCGCCATAGCTGTCCCGCCGCTGCAGATAGGCGATCTCGGCGGCGGCCTTGCTGCGCTGATAGCGTTCCATGTCGGTCTTGACCGGCATCTGCTCCACCGCTAGCACCAGCATCTTCAGATGGATCGTCTGTGGGCTGCTGACCGGCTCCGGCTCGGGCAACGTGTCGAGCGTCACCTCCAGCACCTCCGCCAGTGCCTCCAGCGCGATGCGCAGCGATCCGTGATAATAGACGTGATGCTCGAAATAATCGGTCGCGTCGCCCGGGTTGGCGATGATGTCGCTGATCAGCAGGGACGAGACGGCCGAGAAGGCGACAAGGTGAAAGCGCAGCGCGTTGAGGTCCAACTTCTTGGCCGTTAGCTCCTCATAGCGCCTAGTGATAGCCGCCGCGCTGCCGGTCTTCTCGCTCAGGTCGCGCATGCGGATGCAGCACAGGTCGAGCAACGGGTCGCCGATGCAGGCCATCTCCATATCCATCACCGCCTTCAGCGCACCCTTGTGATAGATCATCTGGAACGCATCGCCGGTGATGAAGGCCGGCCTGATCTCGCCGGTCGGCACGTTGCGGTGGACCCACAGGCGCAGGAACTCATTCGCCGGCTCCGGAATGCGTTTCTTGGAGAGATATGTCGCTTCGATCCTGCTGAACTGGGCTAGGCGCAGCTGGGCCGGGTCGCCGGGCGGCGCGAAGCCGGCATCCAGGAACAGCTTGGGATCCAGCGCGTGGAACTTCACCATCGCCTGAACATATTCGTCGGCGACCTTATCGCGCACCGCGATGTCCTGGATGTTCTCCAAGCGGGAGTCGCCCTCCAGCCGCTCCATCACGATCGCGTCGATCTCTTCGCAATAGCCATATTGGGCCGGGGCCGGAATGCCGTTGCGGTTTAGCACGTCCAATGCCGCGCCCTCCAGCTTGACCGGAACGAGAGCCTGCACCTCGCGCGGACCCTTGACATAGAGCCGAATGATCCTGCCGTCGCGTTCCACATCGGCGGTCCAGGCGGCGCGCCAACGCGGCTCCGCCTCCAGCCGCACGACCTTGCCGATGTTGCGTTCGATCCAAGCCGTCAGCAGCCGTTCCGTGTCGGCCACAACCAACGCGTCGGGCATCCTTTCCTCCTGGTCTTTTATCGCGCTCCGCGCTGCCAGATGCGCATCATGCGATCAGCCGGTCGGCTCGACATAGTTCATGACCAGATAGGCCAGAACCTCGTCCTTGCCGGGGTTGCGATAGATATGCGGCTGGTCTGCATGGAACAGGATGGCATCACCGGGCCCCATTTCACGGTGCTGCCCGGCGATTTCCATATTCAGCCTGCCGCGCACCACCACCAGGTTTTCGGTAGTGCCCAGCGCGTGCGGCTCGGCCTCCTCGACTCCGTTCCCCTTCAGCCGCAATTCGTAGAATTCGGTGCGCCGCTCGCCGTCGAACGGGAACAGGGCGCGCGAGCTGAATTCGCCCGAGGCCGATGTCAGCAGCTTGGCTTCACTGGCCGGCAGCATGCGAATCGCTTCGGCATTCGGCGTGGCGATCAGGGTGGAGAAGGGCACGTCGAAGGCGCAGGCAATCTTCCAGACAACATTGATTGTCGGCACGCTGCGCCCCGTTTCGATCTGGCCCAGCATGGCCCGACTGACACCGGAGATCTTCGCCAGGGCCTCGAGCGACAGATTGCGGCGCGTTCGAAGGCGCTTGATGTTCTGCCCGACCACGAGCCCCAGATTGTCGTTTGGCCGGCCTTCCGTGTGCAAGGCGGCATGTTCGGATATCTCATCTACTGGTGTGCTGGCGCGAACGACCATCGCAGAGTTCCGATCGAAATGGCTGACCCGTTTGACATAGGACCATCCATGCGGTTGAGCAACTGAAGATGATTCCGCCAGGGTGAGCGATGAGTGGGGAACAATTCATCTGATAGGTCGTTTGAGGGTTGGTGCGCCGCCTCAGTGTCCAGGAGCGGCGAGTCAAATTGAAATATAGCAGAATTATGTCTGTTATACTATCATCGTGAGCGGGCGCCCATAGGCTTGCAACGATGCCATTCTGGATGTCGTCCGACCGGGGTAGCCTACATGCGCACTTTCCCACCCACTCTTTTTCCCAGATATTCCGCGCGTCTTTCCCCAACCTTTTGTCGCTGGCACTGATCCAAAAGCTCGGATTTTCGTAGTGAAACATGGCCGCATGGCGGCAAAGATCGGGGACCCCGTCATGACCGATGCCTTTATCATTGAAACGACCACCGTGACTGCCGGTATCGTTGCGGCGCATGGGCGGGGCTTCCGCTTCTATGCCTCGCATCCCAGTATGTTCGTGCTGGAGGGGCAGGTTTTCGACAGCCCCAAGGCGGCGCAGAATGCCGCCGAAAAAGTGGCGCGGCTGCCGCGCGAAAAGTCCGCCCGTGCCGAGGGACTCAGCCGCTGGGGCTATCCGTCGGAAGATTTCGCAGAGGCCGGCTTGAGGGGCGGGGCGCCGCGACCCGCCTAAAACAATTTAGCCTAAATGTTTTCCTCGACGATGCACGATGTCCGAGCATAAAAAGCGAATCGGGCCGGGAAGTTATCGAACTGGGGCTTACGGGAAAGACGGTGATCGTCACCGGCGGCCGCGGCCGCGGCCTCGTCCTTGAGTTCGCGCGTAAGGGCGCTAACGTCGTGAACGTCGACATCGACTCCGGCGAGACCTTGCAGGACGAGGCGCGCCGTCAAGGCTTGTCGGGCAAGGTCCTGCCGCTGGTGGCTGACATCAGCCGCCGCGCCGATGTCGATGCCCTTATCGCTCGG
>JAQGIF010000227.1 GCA_028291345.1 Rhodospirillales bacterium
GTTCTCCGAAGTTTCCCTGGCCCAGTGGTTGGCCTGCTCACCGCGTGGACTGGTCTCTGAGCATCTGAATATGGATCCGCGATTGATCGAGCAGTTTTCCAAAGACCGGCCGGACATTGTTCCCACCTGACGACGGGGCACACCTGACGATCGGGCCGTCTGACGGATCCACGGCAATTTTCCTGCTGAAAGGGCGAGAATCGAGCATGCAGCAACAGCTTGGCAGCGCTTTTGCCGACCCGCTTACCGATTTCTCCGATCGTGCCTATGGCCAGGGCAACGTCAGCCTGGGCCATTCGGCGGTCAAGGTGGTCCGTGGCCGCCTGTCCTGGATGACCGGGCTTCTGATAGGACCGGGCGTTCTGGCGATGCTGGGGGAGAATGACGGGCCGAGCATGCTGTCCTATGCGGCCAGCGGGGCGACATACGGCTTTGGTTTCTTTGTTCCGTTCATCCTTCTGACCTTTGCGGCCGCCTATATCGTGCAGGAGATGGCCATGCGGCTGGGCGCGGTCACTGGGCGCGGCTATGGCGAGCTGGTGTTCCAAAGGTTCGGGCGTTTCTGGGGATGGACTTCAGCGGGC
The DNA here is from genome assembly GCA_028291345.1 of Rhodospirillales bacterium. Classification (GTDB taxonomy): domain Bacteria; phylum Pseudomonadota; class Alphaproteobacteria; order BOG-932; family Roseiterribacteraceae; genus BOG-932. The sequence continues at coordinate 585 of JAQGIF010000227.1, forward strand.
GACCTTATCGTGACCAACCTGGTGACCTTGATCACTGAGGTCATCGCAATCCGCCTGGGCATGGGTTTCTTCGGTATCCCTGCTTGGGGCGCCGCGGCTTGCTCTATCGCGCTTGTTACGGTGGCCTCGTGGGGCGGCCGATACTCGCGCTGGGAGAGGCTCAGTGCAGGCCTTGCAATTTTCAACCTGATCTTCGTAGCGGTCGCCGTGTTCGCACGGCCTTCTGCTGGCGATATCGTCCGCTCAGTGGCGGAATGGAGTCCGCTCCCGAAAGCCGGCGCGCAGGCGTTCCTCATGATGATCGTGTCCAACATCGGCGCTACGGTTACACCCTGGATGCTGTTCTTCCAGCAGAGCGCGTCGGTGGACAAGGGACTGGCGATCCGAGATATCCGCCAGGGTCGTCTGAACACCGCGATTGGCGCGGTGCTGGCCGCGATCGCGGGTTGCGCCGCGTTGGTAGCCGCTACGCCCCTTTTCGTCCACCACGTGGATATGGCGCAATATCTGAATGGCGCTGGCTTCGCTCAAGCCCTGCGACCGATTATCGGCACGCCCGGCGCGAGCCTGTTCGCACTCGGGCTTATCGAGGCGGGAGCGGTCGCCCTGCTGACGATTTCGGCCAGCAGCGCGTATGCCGTAGCCGAAATGACTCGGGTGGTCGGTCGGAGTTTCGATACATCTCCCGCCGACGCTCCGCTGTTCCACGCTACGAACGTCGGCATGACGCTATTGGCGGGGCTGATCGTTCTCATTCCCGGCGCACCGCTCATGGCCATCTCGATCAATGCAAACCTGCTGGCCACGATATTAATGCCGGCCGCGTTGGTATTCCTGCTTATATTGAGCAACGATCGGGAGATCATGGGCGACCACGCCAACCGACGGGTGTGCAATATTCTGGGCGTTTCCATCGCCGCTCTGGTCGCGCTAGCCGGCACCGCCTATGCCGTGGTTGGTTTCCTCGGCGCCCTCGGTCTTAACTTAGATTAGAAGGTGGACTCCATGAGCGATCTTAATCGCAGCCTCGCGATTCCGTCGGGAACCCGATCTGCGGCGATCGAACCGGTCAGCCTCGAAAAGCACACGGCTCGGCGCCCTTTTCCGCCGATGCGTCTGAGTCGGGCTGCGCGAGCGGCGTTAATCGGGCTTCGCCTTTTCCTGGGTCTTATCACGGCGATGGCCATCTTCACGTTTCTGCATGGCAACCGGCCTTAACTCGGACGAACACATGCCGGCCGAGCCCGCTCCTCGCCCCTCGTGGGCGCGTGCGATCGTCTCTGGCCTCATTTCAGGTTTCGCGGATTACCCGGCATCGTGCTGACCGGACTGGCCTCTTCTTCGCCGTCCATGCTCCAGTAAAGGGTGTTACCCTCTCGTTCGACAGGCGAGCAGACGCTCGCATCGCCGCCCTCCAGCAGGGTGCAAAAGGTGCCGTTGCGCACTTCCCAACTGCCGCCATAATGCTTCTCTTCCGCCAGGCCATGCAGCTTGCCGTCCGGCGCGTAATATTCGACGAAGCCTCCCGGCAGCAGTGCGGTATGGTCGGACAGTGCCGCTACGATCTCGGCACCGGATATCGGCGTGGCGCCGGCCGGGAATTCAGTCCTGATCGAAGGCTCTTTACCAGGCGCGGGATAGCTCACAGGCTTGGCAGCCACAACGGAGGATGCCGATTGGGTTTCGCGCATGGCCTGTGCCCCAGTCTGCGGCGTCCGCCCGTACCAGGCGGCGAAGGCCACGACTATCAGCGAGACCACCAGCCCGACACCTATTCGCCGTGCACTCCGCCGGTTGCCGGTGGCATTGGTCCTTATCATCTGGATCTCCGTTGATCGGTTCGTCACCAGCGTCCGCGTCTTCAGGGACACCGACACATTTCGATATGGGTATTTGGCGGCTGACTGGTAACCTCACGTCTGCAACGGCTATGGTGATCTTCTCCCTGTGAACGTCGGGATCGAAAGAGGCATTGAACTCGCCCATTCGGCAAAGCGCCGCACCGTTGCGGACGCCTGAGAATATGGTAGGCGAGATGCCTGCCGAAGGCGGTCATGCCATCTTCGTAATCCTCGGCTCCCAAGCCGGCGGCGAACGTACCGCCATTCTCCATGCCGAGCTGAAAATCGCTAAGCTTAACGGGCTCGATCCTGAGCGCTATTCGGCCGACGTCCTTTGACGCAAAGGCTTCATCCGTCCGAGTAACCGCTGATCAAACAAGAGACCAACAGATGAAGGCGCGCGCTCCGGGTAGCGGAAGAGTGGAGATGCGCGAGCCGCTGAGTTTGATGCGTGATTTAAAAGACTCCAGGCTCGGAATGCCGCGGGGCGCGGATAGCGTCCACGGCAAGAAACCGGCAGTCCTAGCCGCGCTGATCGGCTGTCCTAGCCATCGCGGATCGGGCCTGTCCAATCGGACGAGAATGATCAGGCGGTGCCGCAGCAAAGAGGCGCTTCATGAGGTAGGACAGCAGCTCCGCCTCTTCTTTCCACGAGAGTCTATATGTGCCCCTGCACCCGAGACCCTCCGTATCAATGCATATTCGGACC
>JAQGIF010000228.1 GCA_028291345.1 Rhodospirillales bacterium
CAAATCGCTATGAGCGGCGATATGATCCCGCCAAGGCCCTTATCGGACCCGACATACATTTATGCCGTAAACACCTTGTCGAGCCTGATCGGAAGGTTCCGAATATGGTTACCCGTCGCGTTTTAAATGGCGTTCGCGATGGCGGCGGTCTTCACAGGGCATCCGAGCCGGACCGGCAGCTGGTAGTTGTCCTCAGGCGTCCTCGTCCCCAAAATGACATTTGGCCGACAGCTGATTGCGTAGTGGGTGTTAGCTCGACAATGCCGGCTAGGGCCCAGCGCTAGCACGCCCGGCTAAACAAGGGGTTTGGCGATGTCGTTGGAGACATTTGAACCTGTGTCACGCACGCTCTACTTCGTTCGGCACGGCGAGACAGACTGGAACGTGCAAAAACGCCTATTAGGCCACAAGGACATTCCGCTCAACGATAATGGCCGAAAAGAAGCGGCCGACGCTGGTGTCTGTCTCAGGTGGCTAAACGCAAACTTTGTAGATCTCGATTATACCTCCGGCCCGCTCGGGCGTACCCGGGAGACAATGGAGATCGCTCGAGCCACTGTCGGGCTTGATCCTATCGCCTATCGCGTGGACGAGCGGTTTAAGGAGGTCGATTTCGGGGAGTGGGAGGGGCTGACCTGGGCGCAAGTTCGCCACACAGATCCTTTGCGATTTCAATCGAGAGAAGCCGATCTATGGGGGTACCCAATGCCAGGCGGCGAAAGTTACGCCATGGCGGCTATGCGGGTAAGTGAGGCTCTCGAACTCATTACCCGCGATTGCGTGATCGTTTCTCACGGCGGAATTGCCCGAACGATCCTGGTTCTGCTCGGCGGCGTTGATGTGCAAGCCGCGCCGCAACTGGCAATTCCGCAGGATAAAATTCTTGTCTTCCGCAATGGCACCTTCGCGTGGCTCCAGGCCACCACCGATCTTGAAATTTGGTAGCGTGACGTTGGAGTGTTCAGGACGGCAGCACACTGGGCCATGACCGGCCATTGGTCGGAGATCTTCGTCGCTCATCCGCTAAACCCCTTCAGCGGCCCCATATCGAAATAGTCCCGCCACGCCGCGATCTTTCCGTCGCGCACTTCGAACACCCCCATCACCGGCAGTTCCAATTTCCCGGCGGGTAGGTCGAAATAGTCGGTTCGCTCATTCATGACCAAGCCGTTCCCGTCGGACAGCATATGGTGGATTTGCCAATCCACGCTTGTGGCCGCGGCCAGAAATCCCGCCAGCATTCCTCGGATGGCGTCGAGACCTTGAACCGGCGCGATCGGGATGTTGTGGTAGATCGCATCTGCACGGAAATAGGAGAGGGCGGCTTCGACATCCTGACGCGAGCAGGCTTCAATCATCGATCGCACGATCTGTTCTTGTTTGCACATGACGCTCGCCAGTTAATATTTCAGAGTGACATTGAAACCGACGCCGCGCGGCATGCCAGGGCGGACACCGGCACGGGCGGGGGGCGTACCGGGTCAGAGCCGGGCAATGACCTTGTCCCGGCATGTCTTCACGAAGCGTTCGATATCCTTGAGGTCGGTGCTCATCGCCTCGTGGGCGACGCAGATCAGGCGCGAGACACCGAGATCCGCGTAGGCTTTCATGATTCCCAGATCGAGCGACGCCCCGAACTTCCAGCTGCTGGCCGAAAAGGTCAGTTCGATATTTGCCGGGTCGCGACCGGCTTCCTTCGCCGCCGCGTTCATCGTCTCGATCCGTTTGGCGAATTCATCGGGTGAGATCGCGTGCGGGAAAAAGCCGTCGCCCAGCAGGCCGGCGCGGCGGGCGGCGACATCGGTCGATCCGCCGATCAGAATCGGGACGCCGCCGCGCCGGGCGGGTTTGGGATCGGAGTGCACCTTGGCGAAGTCGTAGAATTTGCCGTGATAGGTCGCCGGGCTCTCGGTCCACAAGGCGCGCACCGCCGCGATGCCGTCGTCGATCCGCCGGCCGCGCTCTTCATAAGGTATGCCGATTGACAGATATTCCTCGCGCTGCCAGCCGATGCCGACACCCAGCCGCACGCGGCCGCCCGACAGCGCGTCGAGCGTGGCGACGCGCTTGGCCAGAATGATCGGAGCATGCAGCGGCAACAGCAGTACACCGGTACCGAGGTTGACCTTTTCCGTCACGCCGGCCGCGAAGGCGAGCCACTCCAGCGGGTCGCACATCTCGGTATCGGGCAGGATCGGTGGCCGTCCGTCTTCGGTGTAGGAATAAAGCGGCTCGTAGTCCTCGGCCATGATCGGGTGCTCGACCGTCCAGACGGACTCGACCTCCGCCGCCTCGATCATCTTCAAAAACGGCCGGGCCCAGGCGGGCTTGGTCGTGAAGCCCCTCTGCATCAAGGGAATGATCCCAAGCTTCATGATGTCTTCTCGCTATTTGCGGGTTCGCTCAGGTCTGGGAATCGGGAACCGTGATCGTCAGCCCGTCCAGTTCCTCCGTCAGGCGAATCTGGCAGCACAGGCGGCTGTTTGGGCGCCTGTCGATGCAGCCGGATAACATTTCGCGCTCCTGGGGGGAGGGGGCGGGTATCCTGTCAAACCACGAATCGCCGACATAACCGTGGCAGGTGGCGCAGGCCATGGCGCCGCCGCACTCGCCGATAATGCCTGGCACCAGATGTGCGGTGGCGCACCGCATGGCGCTTTCGCCCGGCTCGCCGCCGACAACATGCTCCACACCGCGATAGTCGATAAATCTCACGCGCATCAAATCGTCCTCTGAATGGTCTCAGGCTTGTCCATAGGGCTGAACCCGCAGCTCGCGCGGGCCGCGCAGCACGCCGCCGACATATTCGACCTTAGATCCCGGGGTAAGGCGCATATCAGGATAGCGCTCGAAGACGACCTTAAGCGCGGTCTCCAACTCGCGCCGCGCCAGGTGCATACCGAGGCAGAAGTGGACGCCGCGGCCAAAGCTGATGAGTTCGCGGTTGTCGCGGGAGGGGTCGAACTTACGCGGGTTGGGGAAGACCTTCGGGTCGTTATTGGCGGCGGTGATGCCGAACAGCACCCAGTCGCCCTTTTTGATAGGCGCGCCGCCCAGTCTGACGTCGCCG
>JAQGIF010000235.1 GCA_028291345.1 Rhodospirillales bacterium
CGGCATGACGGTCGCCGTCTGCCCCACCCGGCCCGACAGCCGGGGCAGCATCATGGCGAAATCCGCCGATCCGTTCGAATATCCGGCGATCACACCGGGCTATCTGACTGCCGAGAGCGATCTCCAGGTCCTGCTCGCCGGGATCAAGCATGTCCGCAGAATTTTCGCACAGCCGGCGCTGGCGCGGCACAGTCTGGGCGAAACCTTGCCGACCGAGGCGGTGGCGACAGATGCCGCGCTGATCGATTTTTGCCGGCGTGGCGGCACCAGCCTCTATCATCAGGTCGGCACCTGCCGGATGGGCGAAGATCCTGCAGCCGTCGTGGATTCACGGCTGCGCGTGCGCGGGATCGAAGGGCTACGGGTGGTCGATGCTTCGATCATGCCGACGCTGACGACCGGCAACACCAACGCCCCGACGATCATGATCGGCGAAAAGGGGGCGGCGATGATTCGCGAGGATGCGCGGCCTTAACCCACCGGCGGGATGATCCCGAGTTCCTGATAACGCCCCATATATTTGCGGATCATATCGGCCGTATCGATGACGCTATGGAAGCCGGCCTGATGAATCTTGACAGTGCTGGCGATGCCGTAGCGCACGACGTCGGCCGCGGCGATCGGCGCGGTCCAGGCGCCGCCGACCTCCAGCGATTCGCCGAATAGCGTCTGCAGGTCGTCTGGTGCGCGCAGTCCGTATTTGCGCACCATGCCGGGCCACAGATGCAGCAGCTTGCGCAGCTCGGCGATGATGTCGAAGCTCTCCGGTTGCCCCAATTCCATCTTGAGACTATCCGCGACGATCGGGAATGCGTCGTGCAGTGAGAAGATATCGCCATTGGTGATGTTGAAGGTCTCGTTGCGGGCGGCCGGCGCCTCTGCAGCCCAGGCAATGCCCTCGGCCAGCAGATCGGCGTCGGCGACATCGGTTATCATACTGGGGCCGCTCGGCATCGGCAGCGGCAGACCCGCCTCCTTACGCAGCGCGGCAAAAATGCCCAGTACGAGATACGAATTCATATTCGACCCGATTGCGTCGCCCGCGATCATCGCCGTGCGGAAAAAGGTCGAGGACCAGTGGTGCCCGGCTTTCTTGGCGGCGATATAGTCCTCCTGGTGGTAATAGAAGTTCTCATGCGGGATGCGCGGCTGGCTTTCCTTGAAGGGGATCGGCATCACCCTATCCCATAGGTGCGAGCCGTACGCTTTCATCCCATGCATTAGCGAAATGTGCTGAAAGCCCTTCGCCACCTCGAGCAGCGGGTCGAGCGTGTGGCTCAGCATCGCCAGGTTCTTGGCAGCCTGTACCGGATCCTGCCACCCGGCGACCATGTTGCCCTGCTGCTCGTTGACGGCGGTGTAGGCGACATGGGTGACGTCGCCCATTGAGCTGAACACTTCCCGGCAATGCGGGGCATCCAGCAGATCGACGGAAATATGTTGGGCCCGGCCCAGCGGCACGAACGGCGGGCGGCGGGAAACGGCGACGACATCCCAACCATCGCGGTTCGAAAACAGCTTCAACGCCGCGGTTCCGACGAGGCCCGACGCCCCGACGATCAAAATTTTCTTCGTCGCCATATCGATCCCCGTTTGCTGCTTTTTGAGCTTTTCAGCCACGCACTTTCCGCACGACATCCACCGTCCCGTCGATTAGGAAATTGTGATAGGTCCGGCGGCAGACGCGCCAGCCTTGGGCCATGCGTATCCACACGTCGTCATATTCGCCCCAACATGTGTAATGCTCGCCTGCGCAATGATTGATACCTTCGTGCACGGCATAGAAGTGCGCTTTCGATGTCGCCGTGTCGCTATCGACCGCGACGCGAAAGTTGCAAACATTGTGATGGGTCGCGCCACAGTCCGAGCCCGGCCCCATCCCACGCGTCACATGGGCGATCAGCGGCGCCAGCCCTTCCTGGATTTTGCCGTTGGTTGAGCGGTAATCGCCAATACAGTCGTCGGTGAAAACCTCGGTCAGGCTGGCGAAATCCTTCTGGTCGATGATGTCGCAATAGCGGATATAGACCTGCTCGATGGCGTGCTTGTCCTGCAGATAGGCGGAGAAATCGCTCATCAGCCCTCTTCCTCGATTTGTATCTGCGCAATCTCGCGCGCGCCTTCATTGAACTGTGCCGCGATGAGATGGCCAAGCGCCACCGCCGAAACGCACAGCACGACGGAGGCTACCACATTGATGGCGGCGCGAATGATTGCGCCGTTCCGCAACAGATCCAACGTCTGCAGGCTGAATGACGAAAAGGTCGTGAAGCCACCGCAGATGCCGATCATGACGAACAGCCGCAAGTTCTCCGAAACCGGATGTCGGCCATGTGCCAGGGTTAGCGTGCCGAACAGCCCAATGATGAACGATCCCGCGATATTGATCCCGATCGTCCCCCAGGGCAGGTTCTGGCTGACCGGCAGGGCGATCAGCGCGATCAGATAACGCGCGAGGGTCCCCAGCGCGCCGCCCAGCATGACGATCAGGCAGGTCGTGAACGACATGGGGCGCTCCTTGAGCTCACGGCGCGATGGGTAATTCGGTGGTCTCGACCCAATCGACGATCAGTTCGCGTTTGGCGAACAGCCATGCGCCGTTCTCCCGCGTAAACCGGTCTTGGTAGCGGATGCCCCAATCGATGCGAACCTGTTTGCCGTCTTCCGGCCGTTTCAGATGGCAGGCAATCGAATAGGTCTCGCCCTCGGCCGTGTCGCCATCGACCGTCACGGTCTGGTTGCGCACGGTGTGCAGGGTCGAGGCGTAAAGCCCGTCGAGCCGCGCCGGTATGCCTCGCAACGCGGTGCGCCCATGCCAGGCATTGCCGTTGCGATCGATCACCCCGTCTTCAATGAACAGTGAAGCAAGCGCCTCGGTATCCCTGCGGTCCACCGCCTGGGCATAGAGGTGGGCAAGCCGAAAAATCGCTTGCTCGTCCGCAATCGTGGCAGCGCTCAATTCGTGCTGTCCCGCCATGCCGCCAGGCGTTTGAAGAAGCCGGGCAGTTCCGCTGTCGTCTTGCACCAGGCAGACGGCATGAAGTCGATCATTGTCGCGCCGGCTTCGATGAGCGCCGATGCGGTTGCAAATGTGGTGTCCAGATCGGGACGATCCTGACCTGGAGCGGCTGCCGGGCGCAGCCCAACGCGAACCTGCGCAGATCCCGGGTCGCGTCCTTTGGCGGCGAAGGCGTCGCGCAACGCCTTTATGTGGATCGCCAGCACCTCGGCGTTGCGTTCCATCGGAATCCAGCCTTCGCCATATTCGGCGATACGGGCGAAGTTCTTCTCAGTCGGCTTCAAGCCGAACCACAGCGGGATGCCGCCCTGTTGAACCGGCCGCGGATAGGCATGGATACGGTCGAAGTTCACTGTCTTGCCCGAGAAGCTAGCTGGCGCGGTCGACCAGAGCAGCTTGCAGACTGCGACCTGCTCGTCCATCCGGGTGTAACGATTCTGCCAGGGTAGCCCCGACGCATCATATTCTTCCTTCTGCCAGCCGATGCCGAGCCCGATCGTGACCCGGCCGCGCGACATCACATCCAGGGTCGCCAGCTGTTTGGCGAGCAGCACGGCGGGCCGCAATGGCGAGATGAGAACGCCGGTTGACAGGCGGATGTTCTTGGTGACGCCGGCGATGGCCGACAGCACCGTCATCGGCTCGAACCAGGGATAGTCGAGGGGCATGGGGAAGGGGCCGTAGGGGTAATTCTCCAGATGCTCGCCCATCACGACATGGTCGGTGATGGCGAGCATGTCGATGCCGGCCTCGTCCGCCTGACGCGCAACATCGACCACACCGGCGAAATCGCCCTCCATCAGCCGTTCCAGCCCAATAAGCCCGATCGATACCTGCACCATGTCGTTCCTCCAACTATTCGCGTCTAACATTTATATGATTGTCGGGAGTTGTAGCGACGCGCCGGTAGTACCGCCAGATGGAAAGCCCCAGCCGTCACATATTCAGGACTTTGCCCGGATTCATGATGTTTTGCGGGTCGATCGACCGCTTGAGCAGCTTCATGAGATTGAGCGCCTCGCCATGTTCGGCATGGAGGAACTTCATCTTGTAGCTGCCGACGCCGTGCTCGCCCGTGCACGTGCCGCCCATTGCAATAGCCCGGTGGACGAGCCGATCGTTCAGCCGTTCGACTTCGGCGATATCGGCGGGGTCGTCCCGGTCGATCAGCATCACCAGATGGAAGTTGCCGTCGCCGACATGGCCCAACATCGGCGCCTTGAGATGCGTCGTGGCCAGGTCTTTCTTGGTTTCGGCGATGCATTCGGCCAGTCGGGAGATCGGCACGCAGACATAGGTCGTAAAGGCCTGCTTGCC
>JAQGIF010000268.1 GCA_028291345.1 Rhodospirillales bacterium
GCTCGCAAGGCTGATAGAATTGCACATACTGGCTGAGCAGGACGAAGCAGATCACGGCGAGGCTCAGCAGCAGCGTAGCGGCTATCAGGGTGCGCGGGTTGGTCGACATATCGGCAATATAGACGCCGCCTGAGGTTGCGGTCACGCAGCAAGCGCGTTAATTATGACGGCGCGCCGCTAATGGCCTGCCCCAGTGGTGAAATTGTTAGACGGGCCGCACTCAAAAAGCGGTTTGTCTATCCTGCGGCAGGATGCCGCGAAATCAGAGCGGTACATTGTTTTTCAATGTCCTGTGACTGTCGAGGAACTTCGCGAGTGACTTTGCCAGCTTAGGCTAGGTGCACCGTAGGCGCAGAGCGACAAGCCCGCGGATGCGGTCTACCGCCCGGCGGCTTCCTCTCCGACAGCCTGATGACAATGTCTGAGGGCAGCAGAATTCCCTAACCTGAGCGAGGCGTGCGTTAACGAATGGCGAAAGCCTGATTCGTCAAGAGAGGCAGGTACGCGCCGGGCCAGGCTTAGGAACGTACCGGTGGTAACGGCCAGACCGGGCCGCAAGCGGAATGGCTGCTTTGATGATTAATAAAGCAAGACACGGGCATCACGCTCGGTCGCTCGTCGGCCGTTTGCGGGCCAAAGTGAGTGTCGAACATCAAGTCAATCTTGTTCCCAGAACGCAATCTGTAAACCGAGTGAACAATCCTGCTTCACAATTCAGCGGCAAGTACGCCCACCCGCAACCGCGACGAAGACGCGCACGTTTCCGCTGCACGGCATCTGACGCTCGGCAATCTTGACGACCGTCAAGGAGGAGCCTTCGCCGCCGTGCTAGGTCCCCTCGGCATGGTCAACAGCGGCTTTCATGATCGCCGAGAAGCCGGTCAGCGGCTCGCGCGCGAATTGCGCGGCTATGCCGGCCGCTCGGATGTAGTTGTGCTGGGATTACCGCGCGGAGGCGTGCCGGTAGCAGCAGAGGTGGCACGGGCCCTGCGCGTGCCGATGGATGTGTTCATCGTCCGCAAGCTGGGCATCCCCGGATACGAGGAACTCGCAATGGGCGCCGTCGCCACCGGCGGGGTACGCGTGGTGAATGACGAAATCATACGCCGCCTCGGCATCCCGTCCTATGTGATCGATGCCATCGCAGAGAAGGAACAGCATGAGCTGCGCCGGCGTGAGCGCCTGTATCGCGGTGGACGGCCGCCTCCTGACGTCAAAGGCAGGACGGTCATTCTCGTGGATGATGGCCTGGCCACTGGTGCCACGATGCAAGCCGCCGTCAAGGCATTAAAACAGCTGCAGCCGGCCCGCATCGTCGTTGCTGTGCCAACCGCGGCACGCGAAACCTGTGAACTGCTGAAGTCGCAGGTGGACAAAGTCGTCTGTGCAATCACGCCGGAACCCTTCCTGGCGGTCGGTCACTGGTACGACGACTTCTCGCAGACAACGGATGACGAGGTTCGCGCGCTGCTCGCGGAGCAGTATGCGTCACCGACACGGCGCTCCGTCGCTGTCGGACTTAGCGCCGAATTGCTCGACCAGATACAGGATGCGGCGCAGCCGCTGCGCGGGGAAGCGCGGGACTACGACCGGCTGCTGGAGCGGATCGGCGACGCACGGTTCGTGCTTCTGGGCGAGGCAAGTCACGGCACGCACGAATTCTATGAGGAACGCGCGAAGATCACGCGAAGGCTGATCGAGGAGAAGGGATTCAGCGCGGTCGCGGTCGAGGCGGACTGGCCGGACGCGTGGCGGGCCAGCCGCTACGCACAAGGCGATGGCTCAGACATTGATGCCAATGAAGCGCTTGCTGATTTTCGCCGGTTCCCGACATGGATGTGGCGCAATACCGAGGTCCGCGATTTCATTGAGTGGCTGCGGGCGCACAATGCCGCGCTCCCAGATGGAGCGGTGAAGACCGGTTTCTACGGTCTCGACCTGTACAGCCTGCACGCTTCGATGAAGGCAGTGATACAGTATCTGGAGCAGGTCGATCCCGAGGCCGCGCAAAAGGCGCGTGCTCGCTATGCGTGCTTCGACCACTTTGGCCCTGACCCGCAGGTCTACGGCTTCCTGTCCGGCACCGATGTCTCGAAATCCTGCGAGGAAGGCGTCGTTCGGCAACTGCTCGAGTTGCAGCGCCGTACGGCCAAGGCCATGGAGGACAAGGCGGCGTTCTACGCAGAACAGAATGCGAGAGTGGTGAAGAATGCCGAACACTACTATCGCTCGATGTTTCTGTCGGACGTTTCCTCCTGGAACCTGCGTGACAGCCATATGGTGGAGACTTTGCACCAGCTCGACGCGCACCTGAGCCTCGCGCATGGCCGCACCAAATTCGTCATATGGGCGCACAACTCGCACCTCGGCGATGCCCGGGCGACGCAGATGGGTGAACGGGGCGAGCTGAACGTCGGCCAGCTCGTGCGCGAGCGGTACGGTCGCGATAACGTCGTACTCATGGGCTTCACGACGCATCATGGAACCGTCACGGCCGCATCGGATTGGGGCGCCCCGGCGGAGCGCAAGCAGGTACGGCCGGGGCTGCCTGACAGCTACGAGGCTCTGTTCCACGACGCGGTTCCATCGCAGTTCATGCTGACCTGGCGAGACGGCGGCACGCTGGCCGATTCGCTTCGCCACCGCCGCATCGAGCGCGCCATCGGCGTCATCTACCGGCCGGAAACCGAACGACAAAGCCACTATTTCTGGGCGCAACTGCCCGACCAGTTCGATTGTGTACTGCACTTCGATGAAACGCGGGCCCTGCAGCCGCTTGAAACAACAGCCGACTGGGAGCAAGGCGAGGTGCCCGAGACATTCCCGTTTGCTGTTTGACAGGAGGCAGTCATGGCCGATGCAGTTGACAGCTCGGTTGATGACCGTGCGGTCCGTATTCCGGCGGGACAGGTGACACTCGAAGGCGACCTCAGCATTCCTGCTCAGGCACGCGGCATGGTCCTGTTCGCACATGGCAGCGGCAGCAGCCGTCACAGCACGCGCAATCGCTTTGTCGCCTGGCAACTGAGGCAGGCGAAGCTGGCCACGCTGCTGATCGATTTGCTGACCTTGCAGGAGGAAGATTTCGACCGGTTCACCACCGAGTTGCGCTTTGATATCGGATTGCTGAGCGAACGGCTGATCGCCGTGACGGATTGGCTGCGCCAGGAACCGGATATGCGCAACCTGCCGATCGGCTATTTCGGCGCAAGCACCGGAGCCGCCGCAGCTTTGGTTGCCGCAGCCGATCGCGCTGCCAGCGTGAAGGCGGTCGTATCACGAGGTGGCCGGCCGGATCTTGCCGGCGAGAACGCGCTGCAGCGCGTCAGGGCGCCAACCCTGCTCATTGTTGGCGGGCGCGACGTGCAGGTGATAGCCCTCAACCGTGCAGCATTCGATGTTCTCCGCTGCGCGAAGCGGATGGAGATCGTGCCTGGCGCCACACACCTGTTCGAGGAACCCGGAGCACTGGAGAAGGTGGCGCAGCTCGCACGGGAATGGTTCGGGAATTACCTCCGTCCCGACTAGGTGCTTCGTGTCATTGCTTCGTTCGCGATGCTGCAGGCGACATTCGCCCTTACGCCATGACACAGATGCTGAACCGGCCGCCATGGCAGCAGGTGGTTGGTGGCGTGGCACACCAAATGGTGTCTCGGCTCGTCGGAGCTTCCCCAACCTGCTGCGGAGCCTGAAGAATAGGTCTATCCTATTCTTATCCGGAAGGCCTCCAGAGCCCTCTAATAGGCTGTTTTCTATAGCCTTTTAGATTCGACTCGTGTTCCAGTCCTAACCGGTTAGAAATGGCTTCCGGTATCTCTTCGAGGCGTGCGGGTTCAATGCGCTGAACGCTTTCGATAACGTCCATTTTGGCCGATTTTCTAGCTGCCATAACTGTATAGGAACGGAAAGTTAACACGACACTAGACAGCTTGGCCGATCTTTTGGCCGATCTTGATTGAAAAAACAAACCTTGCGATTTGGCCGATTTTTATGCCGGATAACTACTGATAACTCTATATAAAATTTCCAAAAAGCGACTCATTGGCCGATCCCTTGGCCGATCCTAGCACAACCTGCGGAGCCTCATAGAAAAGACGGACGTACTACCGGACAGCAACCTAAATTGCATGCGCTCGGCCTTCCAACGGCTGAAGGGTTCGCTCTCTCGATTCCTGCAGGCTGGTTGAGAGATCAATCCCTACGCTGGCTGCATAGCGCCACTTACAATCTCATCGTGGGTCATCTGTCGGAAGGTATTTTTCCCAATTTAGCTTGGCATAGTCGGCCATCCCCTTCGCGGGCGAATAGGACGGGTAAAGAGCCTGAAATGCCTTCAAGGCCTGGGTGTACTCACTCGCTCCGAGGATATCCGTATACTTAAGCAGATACAGAAGCACGATGGTCGGAGACCGCGACATGCCCAAATTGCAGTGAACTAGCACCTTTAATGATCCGACATTGTCTCGGATCGCCCTCAGCGCTACGTCTAAGATCTCGGGCGCGATGAAACTCACCTTGTCAACGTCAACTAAGTTCAAGATCAGACGACCCGGACGCGCAGCGAACAGATATTCGGGGTGGTTCTTCGGTGCTCCAGGGGTGGTGTAGCCGAGCGCTTGCCGGTGGTAAGGGTCCTTGCAAGCATGGACGATGAACCAACCACGTTGCCCACGAATAGCGACTTCGTCGTTCTGCATGGGCCGGGGCGACCGAGTCTTTCGCGGCTTTCTTCGCTAAGTCAGGGGGCTGGACGGTTCACCCCTATTGTGGCATTCAACATGCGAGGTGCAACATGGGAGCATCGGCGACCAAGTAGACGATCGTTGGTCGGATTTGAAACCGTTGCGGGCGTGGTGGAACTGGTAGACGCGCTGGATTCAAAATCCAGTTCCGAGAGGAGTGTCGGTTCGATTCCGACCGCCCGCACCACCTCATCCCTACCCTCGGGGGACGGGGGGTAACTCTTAGCCGGGTAAAAGAGCCGAACGGCAAATCGTTTCTAGGTTAGTTTCGTAACCGTAGCCTAGGTTCGTTTCGTAACCGTAGCGATGTTAGGGCTGATCGGACCTGTAACCCTTACAATGCTATCGACTACCAGCAGATTTCCCATCGTTTCCCATTTCTACCCCACTCTGACCAGATATGGCGCCCACGTCGTGCCAGCAGGTTGGGCATGGAAGCCAAAACCACTAAACGTTCGGTCGATGCAGCCTGCAGCCTTTGCACCGCGAGGAGGCTCGGGCCCGGGACATTGACCTACTTTACGTGCTCTTCCGCTCCATAGAAAAACCGACCTCTGTTCCGACGGCAACGCGAGAATACACAAGGCGCCGAAACACCCATAGTTTCATCCAAGGGGGTCGGCCAAAGGCCGGTGGCGAACTATTTTCTGAAGTATCGGACCTGGCTGGCCGTCAGCCTTGGGCGACGATCGGAAAGCACGGTGCCCCCTTCATCTCCTAATGATGCCCCGAGAGCGGCCTTGGTCATGCTGAGCGAGATGACCGGCGCGATTCTATGTGCAACGACCCTGAGTGTCTGCATGGAGATGCTCTCAAGGCGGGGCAAAAAAGCCGCCGGATGCCTTACGGCGCCGGCGGCGAGAGAATTTGGTGGGAGAGGGCAGGCCAACCGCGGTCCGGCGATGTCGCAGCTAGAATTCGCGCTTCAGTCGCGACTTGAAAATCGACCCCATCGGCGAAATGTCTTGACCAGGGCGGCGTTCACTCAAGGACCGCCGCAACAGAAGGATGCTAGGCCATGAAGATCGGTGTCGTTTATCCCCAAACAGAGCTCCGGGGGGATCCCGAGGCGGTGCGCGCCATCGGTGTCGCGGTCGAATCCCTGGGATACGACCATCTGCTGGCCTATGACCATGTGCTGGGCGCGACGCATGATCGCGAGCCCAAGCTGACCGGCCCCTACACCGAGATGCACCCGTTCCACGACCCGTTCGTAATGTTTTCCTACCTGGCCGGCCTCACGCAGCGCATCGAATTCACGACTGGCGTCCTGATCCTGCCGCAGCGGCAGACCGCCCTCGTCGCCAAGCAGGCCGCCGATCTCGATCTGCTGTCTCATGAGCGGCTGCGGCTTGGCGTCGGGATTGGCTGGAATTATGTCGAATATGATGCGCTGGGGCAGGATTTTGCGACGCGGGGTGCCCGTGCCGACGAGCAGATCGGGCTTCTTAGGCGCCTATGGACCGAACCTGTTGTCACCTTCGAGGGAAAGTTCGACCATATCGACCGGGCCGGCCTCCTCCCGCGGCCGAGGCGTTCCATCCCGATTTGGGTCGGCGGCGTGAGCGAGGCCGCGTTTCGCCGAAGCGCCCGGCTCGGAGATGGTCATATCCTCATGGGTGGCGTCGACGATGCTCGAGAGGCTTGGGCGCGCATCGAGCAGTATCTGGGAGAAGCCGGTCGAACGTCGGAGGGTTTCGGCCGGGAGTTGCCCATCGGCGGCCGGAAGACACCAGCGGAGATGGCCGAGACGATCGCGAAATGGCGCGATTACGGCGGCACACATGCATCGATTGTCACGATGGGCAAGGATTTCGATACGACGCAAGCCCATATCGACTATATTGCCGAAGTTCGGAATCACATCGACCGAGTTGTGTCGAACTAGTCTTTTCGTTTGGCTGCCGTAGCTCGCCATTTGATCCCGGCGATGAACCGATCCTTATTGCACCGGCGGTTTCCTAAGTTCAAATCGGGCGCAGGATTTGATCTTGCGACCTTCCGGATATCAGTCGGGTACTGGGTGAGTGCCGAATTGAGACCGCCGGCGAGCACCGGTCGAGGCCATAGCCTGGTATCGACTTCCGTAGACTACCCAAGCCTACCCTTGAACAGCGTCAGCAGTTGGTGCCAGTGCCGCTCGGCAGTAGCCTCATTGTAGACGGGAAAATCCGGCACTGAAAAGTGATGGTGGGAAATGGTTGTGTGTCACACCGCCGCTGTGCATTCGTACGGCCCATCCCATCTATCTGAATTCGACCGCAAGACCCGGAGTGTCTGGCAGGCTATATCTGTCCAAATATCGGTCATGACGCACATTCGGGTGCACCAGATCGATAGGAGCGGATCATGAGTATCAGCGCAATGGCGCGGACGGCGGAACAGCAGGAATTTCTGGACGATGCGGATCGTTGGCAGGTGGTGGTCGGGCGCGACCGCCGCGCCGACGGGGTTATCTATTATTCGGTGGCGACAACCGGCGTCTATTGCCGGCCGTCTTGCGGCGCGCGGCTGCCGCGGCGGGAGAATGTCCAGTTCCACCTGTCGCCGCGTGATGCGGAACAGGCGGGCTTTCGTGCCTGCAAGCGTTGCCGTCCTGACGAGACAGACAGGCAGGCGGCGGTCGTGGCCCAGGCATGTCGTCTGATCGAGCAGTCGGAAACCGCCCCCAGCCTGGCCGAGCTGGCGGATACGGCGGGGCTCAGCCGGTTCCATTTTCACCGTATCTTCAAGGCGGCGACGGGCGTCACGCCGAAAGCCTATGCCGATGCCGACCGCGCTCGCCGCATGCGCACGGCGCTGGACCGAAGCGGTACGGTGACCGAGGCGATCTATGATGCCGGTTTCAGCTCCAATGGGCGGTTCTATGCGTCGGCGCCGCAGCGCCTCGGAATGACGCCGACCCGTTTCCGCGCCGGTGGGACAGGGGAGACATTGCGCTTCGCCATGGGCGAGACGTCGCTTGGCTCGATCCTCGTTGCGGCGACCGAGAAGGGTATCGCCGCAATTCAGTTCGGAGAGGATCCGGCGGCGTTGCTGCGCGATTTCCAGGATCGTTTTCCCAAGGCGCGCCTCGTGGGAGGGGACGCCGATTTTGAACGGCTGGTGGCCCAGGTGGTCGGCAGCGTGGAGAACCCATCGATCGGTATCGACCTGCCGCTGGATGTCCGCGGCACGGCTTTCCAGCAGCGCGTCTGGCAAGCTTTGCAGGAAATCCCGGCGGGCACGACCGCCAGCTATTCTGACATCGCGGAACGGCTGGGGGCACCCAAGGCGGTGCGCGCCGTCGCCGGGGCCTGCGCGGCCAACGCCATCGCCATCGCCATTCCCTGCCATCGCGTGGTGCGCAATGACGGAGCCTTGTCCGGGTATCGCTGGGGCGTGGAGCGCAAGCGGGCCTTGCTCGACCGCGAGGCGGTGGCATGATCGCCTGGTCCGCGATTGCCGCCGAACTGGATGCGCAGGGCTATGCCGTCGTCCCCGGGCTGATGTCGCGTGACCAATGCCTTTCAGTGGCCGCGCTCTATCCGGGCGACCAGCATTTCCGTAAGCGTGTGGATATGGTGCGGCACGGCTATGGACGCGGGGCGTATGGCTATTTGTCGTACCCGCTGCCGGACGCGGTGGCGGATTTGCGAACAGCGCTGTATCCGCCGCTCGCTGGAATCGCCAACCGCTGGAACGAGGCGATGGGCCTCGCCGCGCATTATCCGGCAGGCCATGCCGATTTTCTCGAAATCTGCCATGCCGCCGGCCAGACAAGGCCGACGCCGCTAATCCTGCGCTATGGGCCGGGAGACTATAACCGCCTGCACCAGGATCTGTATGGCGAGCATGTCTTTCCACTTCAGGCCGCGATCCTGCTGTCGCGCCCGGGCGAGGACTTTACCGGCGGCGAGTTCGTCCTCACGGAGCAGCGGCCGCGCATGCAGTCGCGCGCGGAAGTCGTCCCCCTGACCCAGGGCGATACCGTGATTTTCGCGGTTCATGACCGCCCCTATCGCGGACTGCGTGGCGTGTCGCGGGCCAATCTGCGCCATGGCGTCAGCCGGCTGCGCTCGGGCGAGCGGCTGACGCTTGGCATCATCTTCCACGACGCGGCATGATGCTTGGCGACCCCTTCGAGCAACCGCGCCGGGAGCAGATCGCCGACGGCGCAATCCTCCTGCGGTGCTTCGCCGAAAACGTATTGGAGGCACTGGTCGCTGGCGTAATCGGCATTGCCGCCGTTGCTCCATTTCGACGCATGATGACGCCGGGCGGCTTCACCATGTCGGTGGCGATAACCAATTGCGGCGGCGCCGGTTGGGTCACCGACCGGCGGGGCTATCGCTACGATCCGTGCGATCCTGAGACAGGTCTCCCGTGGCCGGCGATGCCGCCTGCCTTCGGTGATCTCGCCGTGCGTGCCGCTGCGGAGGCTGGCTTTCCGGGTTTCCAGCCCGATTCGTGCCTGATCAATCGCTATGAGCCGGGCGCCCGCATGTCCCTGCACCAAGACAAGAACGAACGCGATTTCACCAAGCCGATCGTTTCGGTTTCGCTCGGCCTGCCGGCGGTGTTTCTGTTCGGCGGGGAGAAACGTTCCGACAGACCGCTCCGCATTCCGCTTCATCACGGCGACGTTGTCGTGTGGGGCGGCCCCGCGCGGCTGAATTTCCATGGCGTCGCGCCACTGGCGGACGGCAGCCAGCCGGTGACAGGTAATAGCCGGATCAATCTGACATTTCGCGATGCATTGCGGGCGCCTAGTCGTATTGCTTGAAGCACTCGTAGCTCTCGCTCAGATGTTTTCAGGCCCTTGCAAAGGATGACCGATCATTATAGTCGAGCGGAGCGGCCTCGCCATAGTCGAGTGCCAGGATTGCGGCATGGGCGCGACCACACCCGGCGCCTCAGCCGGGCGCGGTTTTGGATGAGCGGGCGCGATATAGCGTGCCAGCAGCAGCGAATCGAGCAGCAGCAGGACAACTGAGGCGGGGATCGAGATGCGTTTCGGCGGGTTCTTCCGGCCAAGCGATCGTTTCCCGTCATTGTGAAAAATGGGATAAAGGCGCTGGGAGGACTTGCCATGAAAATCGGAAAACTGGGCGTCTGGGCGTCGACAGAGAATATGACCGCCGAAGAGGCGGCATCGTTCGCTAAGCGGGTAGAGGGCTGGGGTTACAGCGTCTTGTGGTTGCCTGAGGCGGTCGGGCGCAACGTGCTGGTTCATTCCGCCTGGCTTCTCGCCAACACGACATCGCTCGTTATCGCGACCGGTATCGCCAATATCTATGCCCGCGACGCCGCTGCGATGGCGGCGGCGCAATTGACTCTTGCCGAGCAATCTGGCGGCCGCTTCCTGTTGGGCATGGGCGTTTCGCATGCGCCGATCGTCGAGAGCGTGCGCGGCCATGTCTTCGAAAAGCCGATCGGCAAGATGCGCCGCTATCTCGAGGCCATGGCGAAGGTGCAGTATATGTCGCCCCGTCCCGCCGAACGGCCGCTGACACTCGTCGCCGCCCTTGGTCCCCAGATGCTGGCGCTGACCGCCGAACTGGCGGATGGCGCCCACCCCTATAATGTGACGCCTGAACATACCGCCGAGGCGCGGGCCGCGCTAGGACCGGACAAGTGGCTTTGCCCCGAACAGATGGTTCTGCTGGAGATTGATCCAGCGGTAGCGCGCGCAGCGGCCCGCAAGATTCTGGAGATTTATCTGGGACTACCGAACTATCGCAACAATCTGGTGCGCATCGGCTTCGGTGAGAAAGATTTCGAGGGCGGCGGCTCGGACCGGCTGATCGATGCGATGATCGCCTGGGGCGATGAGGCGGCGATCCGCCGTCGCATTCAAGCACACTGGGATGCTGGGGCGGACCATGTCTGCATCCAGGCGGTTCCTCATGATGGCGACATCATGAACGGGCGGCCGAATGAAAGAATATTTGAATTGCTAGCGCCCGCGGCGGGCTAGCTGCTTTCGGTATTCCGCTCTAGGGTGCGCCCGATTTAAATTTGGAGGCCTAATTGGAAATGTGGTGGATCGAATGAATCTGACGCGGAGTTTCGCGGTGGTCGCGGGGGCTGCGATTCTGATGCTTGCCAGCTGCTCGGACGAACCCGTAGCGGCGAACGCCCAATCGGCGCAGGCAGGGAACGGCGTTTGTCTGCAGACCAGTCAGATCGAACACACCCAAATCCTGACCGACAGCGCGATCCTGTTCTACATGAAAAACGGCAAGTCGTTCGTCAATACGATGACGATCCCATGCTCCAGCCTGACGATGGAGGATGGCTTCACCTATGTGAACGACGTGCTGGAGATCTGCTCGAATTCCCAGACGATCCGCGTTCTGAGATCAGGTAATTTTTGTGAATTGGGGCAATTCGAGCCTTTCGAAGCGCCCAAGGTTCCCGACGTTGCCGCTCCAAAATAAACGGCCGGCTTCGATCCCCACCCTGACATACTCACCGCCGACCGAGGTCAGCAGCACGATTATGTCATCCGGCTCGGTCGGCACCTTCCGCTCGCACAGCACCTTGCCGGCATCGTCGACAACGCAAACCGACGTTTCCTTCACCGAGACGACGTTTCCTTCACCGAGACATCTAGACCTTCACCGAGACATCTAGACCCACGAAATGTGGCATCGCCATCACGCCTTCTCTCGATGTGCGGAATCAGGCTCGATCCCGCTCCAGGCATCGTACGTGAAGGGCTGCAATCTCATCCAATGCTGAAAAGCAGCCGCCGCGGTACACCATCTTTGCTCAATCTCCGCCCGAAAGCCGCTGCTCTGCCATCGGCCCAGTTCCGTCGTTCCAATGCCGAGCTCGAATGGCCGTTAATTGGCGCATGACGGACGACGCGCTTCGCTTCTTCATGGCGCTTGCGGACCGCGCGGATGATCCAACTTAGAAGCCGAGGAGACGTGGATGGCAGTC
>JAQGIF010000283.1 GCA_028291345.1 Rhodospirillales bacterium
TTGGTGGAGCCAGGCGGGATCGAACCGCCGACCTCTACAATGCCATTGTAGCGCTCTCCCAGCTGAGCTATGGCCCCAATCTCTGGAATTCTTCCGGCGCCCTTTGTGGGCTCCCCGTGATCAGGCCGGGAACCTAATCGGGGATTGGCGCGGCTTCAAGAGCCTTTACCTCGAAACCGCTTATCCTTGGTGCTTATTCTTCGTCGTCGCCGACTTCGACCTCGACCTCTTCGATCGTGTCTTCGCCCAGTTCGCCCGGATCTTCGATCAGCGCGGCGCCGTCATCGTCGTCGTCGGCATCCGGCACCAGATCGACCTCTTCCTCGGCATCCGCCGGGGCGATTTCGTCGAATCCGGCCACGCGGGAGGCAGCCTTAACGGAGCCCTTGCGGGTTTCCTCGACCATGCCCGGCCGCGCGCGGCGCGATTTCAACAGCGCCTCGGGATCGTAGACCGTTCCGCATGCGGGGCATGTCGGTGGGTCCTTACGGAAATCATAATATCGCGTTCCGCAATTCGGGCAGATACGCTTCAGCCCCCATTCCGCTTTAACCACGCCTTCTCCTCCGGCAATCCGCCGAGTGCTTCCGGCCGCGGTCGGCGAAACACTCTAAAAACTCTGTATGCATGGGCGATCCGCCCTGACGAGCCGCGTGCTTTGCCACGCACCGCCCGGCTTGTCAAAACCTAAGGTCGCTGGCGGACATCGCGACAGGCGCTTGCCGCCCCGGTTCGATGTGGTAACACACGCCCGCAGTATATCTTAATTCATGGCATCCGCTTGACCAACCGTCCGCTCCATGCAGCCAAATCTCCCGCGCTTGACGGCACAGCCGATGTGCCAGGGGATAAATCGATATCGCATCGCGCGCTGATGCTGGGCGGGCTGGCGATCGGCCAGACCCGTATTACCGGCCTGCTGGAAGGCGATGATGTCTATGCCACCGCCGGGGCTCTGCGCGCGCTTGGCGTGCCGGTCACGCGCGACGGTCCTGGCGCCTGGACGGTGTCGGGCGTCGGGGTCGGCGGCTTCGCCGAGCCGTCCGAAGTTCTTGATATGGGTAATAGCGGCACGGCTGCGCGGCTGCTGCTCGGCCTGCTGGCGACACATAATTTCACCGCCTTCATGACCGGCGATCATTCGCTGGTCAAGCGACCGATGGCGCGGGTCACCGGACCGCTGTCACGTATGGGGGCAGATTTCGTGACGCGTGGCGGCCGGCTGCCGTTGGTCGTGCGCGGAGCCGCCAACGCCATTCCGATCGTCTACCGTATGGAGGTCGCCTCGGCCCAGGTGAAGTCGGCGGTGCTGCTGGCCGGCCTCAATGCCCCGGGCGAAACCACGGTGATCGAACCGGTGGCGACTCGCGACCACACCGAACGCATGCTGCGGCATTTCGGGGGCGCCATCTCGGTCGGCCTCCTGGAAGACGGCGCGACCGCCATCACCGTCCGTGGCCAGCCCGAACTGGTCGCCGCGCCGATCGTGGTGCCGGGCGATCCCAGCTCGGCCGCTTTTCCCGCTGTCGCGGCTCTGCTGGTGCCGGGTTCCAAGGTCGTCTTGCGCAATGTCGGCATGAATCCGCTGCGCACCGGTTTGTATGAAACCTTGGTCGAGATGGGCGGGGATATCACATTCACCGATGCTGGGGAGGCGGGCGGGGAGCCGGTCTCCGACCTGGTCGTGCGGGCCGGTGCGTTGAAAGGCTTGACGGTGCCGGCCGAGCGTGCGCCGCGCATGATCGACGAATATCCGATCCTGGCGATGGCCGCAGCCTGTGCCGAGGGTACCACGCATCTGCTGGGATTGGCTGAACTCAAGGTTAAGGAAAGCGACCGGCTGGCGATGATCGCGGCCGGCCTCGACGCCTGCGGCGTGAAGGTCGAAGTCGGTGAGAACAGCCTGACTATCCATGGCACGGGCCGTCCACCGAGGGGCGGTGCGACCGTCGCCACCGCCTTCGATCATCGGATCGCCATGAGCTTCCTCGTGCTCGGCCTGGTCAGCGACGAGCCGATTGGCGTCGATGACGGCACCGCGATCGCCACCAGCTTCCCGACCTTCGAGACGCTGATGGCCGGCTTGGGCGCGCGCATAACGGGCGGGCCGCTCTGATGGCTCCCAATCGAGCTGTAACCATTGCTATCGACGGTCCGGCCGCCAGCGGCAAGGGAACGCTGGCCCGGCGTATTGCCCAGGAACTCGGCTATGCCTGGCTCGATACCGGGCTGCTCTACCGGGCGGCGGGCATCATCGCGTGCGATGCCGGCGCCAATCCTGCTGATCCCGTCGCGGCGGCCGAAGCGGCGCGGGTGCTCGCCAAACTCGTAGCGGAACAAGGGCCGGCCGCGCTGGCCGACTCGCGCCTACGCGGCGATCAGGCGGCGGATGCAGCGTCCAAACTGTCGGTGGTGCCGGCAGCCCGCGCGGCCCTGCTCGAGCTTCAGCGCGATTTCGCCCGTAGCCCGGTCAGCGGCAAACGCCCGGTGGCGGGCGCGGTACTGGACGGTCGCGATATCGGCACCGTGGTCTGCCCCCACGCCGACGTGAAGCTTTACGTGGTCGCGGACGTCGCGGAACGGGCACGCCGCCGCGTCAAAGAGTTGCAAGGGCGGGGCCAGACGGCTATATACCAAGCCGTCCTTGAGGACCTAAAGCAGAGAGATGCGCGCGACAGCCAGCGAGCGGTAGCCCCGCTCAGGCCGGCTGACGATGCTTTTTTGCTTGATACCTCTGCGCTTGATGCCGATCAGGCTCTCGCGGCGGCTTTGTCGATCATTACCGACCGGCTGTCCCGCGCGGCCTCCGCTTCCCCAACGGATTCGTCCTAAAGGGCGCGTCCGGCCGATCCGCCGAAGTCAATTTCTCCAAGGACCGGACCTCGCCATGGTGGCATGGTCCTGATATGAAACCGCCGGTTCCGATGAACCGGCCCAAAGGTCGTCATTCCTCCGCGGGAAGCGGGGCGGCGGCGTGGGTTTTTAGAGGATTTTGAATGGCCAAGGCATCTGCGTTCCCACGGAGTTCCGCCCCGATCGAGGGTAAGGAAAGCTTCGCAGCTCTTCTTCAGGAATCGTTGCAGCACCGGGACAGCTTCGAAGGCACGGTTGTACAGGGCACCGTCGTCGGCATTGATAATGACTTTGCCATGATCGATGTGGGCCTGAAGTCAGAAGGCCGCGTGTCTCTTAGAGAATTTGACGGTCCAGCCGGCAAGGCCGATCTGAAGATCGGCGACAGCGTCGAGGTGTTCATCGAACGCCTGGAAGACAAGAATGGCGAGGCCATGCTGTCGCGTGAGAAGGCGAAGCGCGAGGAATCATGGGTCGCGCTCGATCAGGCCTTCCAGAAGCAGGAACGTGTTACCGGCGTTATCTTCGGCCGGGTCAAGGGCGGTTTCACCGTCGATCTCAACGGCGCCGTGGCCTTCCTGCCGGGCAGCCAGGTCGATATCCGCCCCGTCCGCGACGTTACCCCGCTGCTGGGTACGCCGCAGCCTTTCCAGATACTCAAGATGGACCGCTCGCGCGGCAACATCGTGGTTTCCCGCCGCGCCGTTCTCGAAGAGAGCCGCGCCGAGGCCCGTACGGAACTGGTCTCCAGCCTGAAAGAAGGCCAGATCCTGAACGGCGTGGTCAAGAACATCACCGATTACGGCGCTTTCGTCGATCTGGGTGGCGTGGACGGCCTGCTGCATGTCACCGACATCGCCTGGCGCCGCGTCAACCACCCCTCCGAGGCTTTGCAGATTGGCCAGACCGTCAAGGTTCAGGTCATCCGCTTCAACTCCGACACGCAGCGCATCAGCCTGGGCATGAAGCAACTCGAGGCCGATCCCTGGGAAGGCGTTGCCGCCAAATTCCCGGCCGGCGCGAAGTTCAAGGGCCGCGTCACCAACATCACCGACTACGGCGCATTCGTCGAACTGGAGCCGGGCATCGAGGGGCTGGTTCACGTTTCTGAAATGTCCTGGACCAAGAAGAATGTCCATCCCGGCAAAATCGTCTCGACCAGCCAGGAAGTCGAAGTCATGGTCCTGGATGTCGACGCCAACAAGCGCCGTATCAGCCTGGGCCTCAAGCAGACTCTCGACAATCCGTGGGATAGCTTCGCGGCTCAGCATCCTGTCGGCACGGAACTGACCGGCGAGGTTAAGAACTCGACCGAATTCGGACTGTTCATCGGCCTGCCGGGCGAAATCGACGGCATGGTCCATCTGACCGATCTCTCCTGGAGCGAGCCGGGCGAAGAAGCGATCAAGGAATTCAAGAAGGGCGACGAGATCAAGGTCAAGGTGCTCGAGATCGATGTCGAGAAAGAGCGTATCGGCCTGGGTATCAAGCAGCTGACCGACGATCCGCATGAAGATGCGATGGCCGGCCTGAAGCGCGGTGGAGTCGTGACCTGCACCGTGGCCCAGGTCACCGAGGGTGGTCTGGAAGTAACGGTCAATGGCGTGATCCAGGGTTTCATCCGCCGTGGCGAGTTGTCGCGTGACCGTTCCGAACAGCGCCCCGACCGCTTCGCCGTCGGCGAAAAGGTCGATGCCAAGATCAGCACGATCGATCGCGCGGCTCGGCGCCTGACACTCTCGATCAAGGCGAAAGAGGAAGAGGAAGAGAAGCAGGCGATGGCCGATTACGGCTCATCCGATTCGGGCGCTTCGCTGGGCGAAATCCTTGGAGCGGCTCTGGCCAAGAAGGCCAAAAGGGGCGCCGCCGCGGCCGACGAAGACGACGCGGGCTGAGTCTTCCGCCATGGTTGTCAGGCGGCGCGCCGAGATGCGCGCCGCCTGATACCCTTAAAATTAGCCACAAATGGCCGCCATAGGCGCCTTTCGATGGGCTAATCTAAAATAATCCTTTATTTCTTGTGGGTTATCCTTGACGCGGGGTGCCGGACTTGGCACCGTTCATTCCCAGTCACGGTGCGGGAAAAGCCGCGCATTAGGGTTAACCTGAAAGCGACTTGCATTCCCGGCGGCACTGATGGGGAGGCTAGAATAAAATGACAAAATCCGAGCTGATTTTGCGGCTTGCCGAAGCCAATCCGCATCTATTCCACCGCGATGTCGAACGTATCGTCACCACCATCTTCGACGAAATTTCTGAGGCGTTGGCCCGTGGGGACCGGGTCGAGTTGCGTGGATTTGGCGCGTTTTCAGTCAAGCAGCGCGACGCTCGTACTGGCCGTAACCCTCGTACGGGCGAATCGGTCGCGGTCATCGACAAGATCGTTCCATTTTTCAAGACCGGAAAGCTGTTGCGCGAACGTTTGAATGCCGACTAGGCTTTAGGCTCCAAGGGCCTCCGACTTATCGAGGCTCTCTGACGGTGGGGTCCGATGAGGCAATCTGCGCGGATATTGTCCTTGATCGTCACGGTGCCGATCACTGTGCTGGTCGTGCTGTTCGCGGTGTCTAATCTCGATGAGGTGACGCTGCGGCTGCGGCCTTTTCCATTCGAGATGACGATGCCGATCTGGGCCCTGACCCTGATCGAGCTGTTTGTCGGCTTCATACTGGGCGCGATCGTCACCTGGATCGGTGACCGTAAGCGTCGTCGCGATGCTAGGCTGGCGGTTCGGCGCGCCGGCGAACTAGAGCAGGCGCTCAGCACCGCGCGTCGGCAGATTGTCGATCTCGAAAAAAAGCTTGGCGAATTGCGCGGCCAAACACCACTTCCGGCAGTATAAGCCTTCGCCCGTTCCGGGTAATCGTAGGTGCACTCGTCGGGTAAAGCCGCCAACCATTGGAATCCACCCTGTCCATCGATGTCAAAATTTGCGGAATCAGCACGCCCGAAGCCCTGCTTACCGCCGCCGAGGGCGGTGCACGGGCGGTGGGCTTCGTGTTCTACCCGCCCTCGCCGCGCGCCCTGACGCCGGATATCGCAGGGAATCTGGCCCGCATGCTGCCTACCGGCATGCGTGCGGTCGGGCTGTTCGTCGATGCCAGCGACGATCTGATTGCATCGGTAACGACGCGCGTACCGCTCGATATGCTGCAGCTTCATGGAAATGAGACGCCTCGGCGCGTGGCGGAAATTCGCGGCCGGTTCCACACGCCGGTGATGAAGGTAATCCGGGTGGCCACCGGCGCCGATCTCGTCCCGCTCGCCGATTTCGAAGTGGTGGCCGACTGGATACTGTTCGACGCCAAGCCGCCGCCCCATCTCACCAGCCTGCCCGGGGGCACAGGCATCGCCTTCGATTGGCAATTGCTCCAGCGGGTCAAGGTCGCCAAGCCCTGGATGCTGTCCGGCGGCCTCAATGCCGGCAATCTGGCCGAAGCCGTATCGCTAACCGGCGCGAAGATGGTTGATGTCTCATCCGGCGTTGAGGACCGGCCGGGTGTAAAAAGCGCCGAGCGAATACGCGACTTTCTCGACGTGGCGGTAAAGCTTTAGGCTTCGCCCTTGCAGCGGCTGCGTCGCCAGGGGACGATGTGCGATGATGTCAGATTTTGCCCGCCGGTCACGGAACATCCATGTCTAATCGACCGCTCATGCTTCGAACCTTTCTCGAGGAGGACTTGCCAGAGTTTGAGACGGAGGTTCGTGTTCGCCAGATCGTCGATCTGGCGAAGCAGACGCCGATTCACGCCGTGGGCAATGTGGGCAACGCCATATTGCTGTCGGTTGTATTCTGGGAACGCCTCTCGCATATCGCCATCGCAAGCTGGCTCGCCCTTTTCGCGAGCTTTACGGCCTTCGGCCTGTATCGCTGGTGGCTGAAGCGGCGGTGGCCGGTGCCCGTCAGCGTTAGTCGCCGGTCGATCCAGAAAACGACAGTTTCAGCTTTCGCCGCCGGCCTGCTGTGGGCCACCGCCATGGTCTACGCCTTTCCTCGCGATAACATGAATCTGCAGCTGGTCATTCTTTTCCTCGCCGGCGGCCTGGGTTCCGGCGCCGTGGGATCGATGCCCTCGCAGCCGGTCGCTTGCCTCGCATTCATAGGGCCGCCGCTAATTTCGGTCGTGATGCTGCTTGCCACGCAAGGCGAACCGATTGCCCATGTCTTTACGCTGATGGGCATCTTGTTCTTGATCGTGCTGTTCACGGCGCTGGTCAGCGGGTTTTCCAGTTTTGCCACGATCGTCCGCACGAAGATCGACAGCCGTACGCTGGAGACGCGCCTGCTGGAAATGGAACTTGCGGCTTCGACGGAGGCCAACCGCGCCAAATCGCAATTCCTCACAAATATGAGCCATGAACTGCGCACTCCGCTCAACGCCGTTCTCGGTTTTTCCGAGATCATCCGCGACCAGGCGCTCGGCCCTTCTGCGATGGACAATTACCGGGATTATGCCAACGACATCCACCTGGCAGGCGAGCAGTTGCTACGCATCGTCAACGATGTGCTCGATATCTCCAAGCTTGAAGCCGGGAAGCTTGAACTCCATGAAGGCGAAGTCGATCTGCGCGCGATCGTTCAGGCCGCCGTCAGTCTTATCAACCAGTCGGCGTTCGAGCTCGGGGTCATGCCGGCCCTCGCACTGCCGCCCGGCCTGCCGCTGCTGATCGCCGATGAGTTGCGGGTCAAGCAGATGATGCTCAACCTTCTGTCGAATGCGGTCAAATTCTCCCACCGCGGCGGCACCGTCACCGTCGGTGGGGCACTGCGCGCCGACGGTTGGCTGGCCGTCTGGGTCATCGACACCGGCATTGGCATGAGCGAGACCGAAATTACCACAGCGCTGAAGCCTTTCCGTCAGGTGGCGAACTCGCTCACCCGTTCCCATGATGGGATTGGTCTCGGCCTGTCGCTTGTCCATGGCTTCGCCACCCTGCATGGCGGTCATCTTGAACTGATCAGCACACCGGGATCAGGTACGACGGTTACGGTCGTTTTCCCCCCGGAGCGGGTGCTGCGGGAATGCTGAGAAGCCGGCGCCTCCTATCCTGCATGGACCTGCCGCACAGCACATTTTGAAATGCGGCCCTTGATCGTGCAGCGATTCACGATCTTGCCGGCCGTGTCATGGATTTCGGCCTTCCAGGCGGCCGGTCCCATTCGCTCCAAGGTCATGTAACCGAAACCGTCGACCCAGGAACTGAAGGCATCGGCCTTTGCACCCGGAGCCGGTTCCATGTCCGCCGGCAGGCTTTCCGGCAACGGCACGATATCTTCCTGCGTCCCGGAAAAGCCGGCGACGATTTGCGACGGATATTGCCTGGCAAAGCTCAACTGCTCCCAGACATGCACATGGCCCGACAGGAGCAGGTCGATTTTGGCCGGATATAGCTTAGGGTCGGCCCTGGCCAGAATATCCTGCAACGACTTGTTGCCGGTGGCCAGTTCAGATCGTCCGTCCTTGCTGGTCCGGGCGGCCACGGCCAAGACTGGGTGGTGGTTGGCCAGGATCGTGTGCGGCACCAGCTTCGTTAGCGCGGCGATCCGCCTGACATTGTCCATATAGGCAATTGCATGCGCGTCATCAGGCGGGAACGCTTTATTTCCGGCGCTCGACGTATCCCAGATTACGATCTGAGCGCCTTGCCCGAGTGGGACCGCGAACGGCTCCGCGAAATCGCCCTTATTATCGTCGATGGGATCGTCGCAGCTGCGGTTCGCGGTCAGTGGATAGGGGTCGAACAGCCGCTGCCATCCCTGGCCAGCGCGGTTGCAGCTTTCGTGGTTGCCGCGCACCATCGCCCAGGGTGCCACCTTCAGCAGCGGCGCGGCAGCATCGAGGAAATCCGCTCGCCATGCATCCAACCCATAGCCCCAGGGGCTGCCCGCGCAGATCGCCGCGCCATCCGGGCAGGGGTTTTCACGATAAAGGTAATCGCCGACATGCAAAACGATATCCGGCTTCCACGTCGCCGCCATTTCCGCGACGGTGGCGAACGGATATGCCTTACGATCGTTGCAGTTCTGAACCGCGTTGTCCGCCGATTTGATCCGGCAGCCGGTGTCGCCGATCACGACGATTCGCCGAATTACCTTGGGCGGCAGCGGCAAGCTCCAACCATGGATCGAGACATTTCGGGCGGCGGGCGGGATCATCGCCTCGCAAACGGTGGCGGGGAAGGCGCTTGGCTTCGATAGTTCCGGCTTGGAAGCGGTTGGCCTCAAGGGCGCGGTGCCGGCGGGCGCGCGAACCTGCATTTCCATCACCCGGCCATCGACGAACAAAGCCGGGCAATCCTTGATTTCTATGACGACGCGGGCAATGCGCTCGCCCCCGGGCCCAAGCAGCATATAGGCTGAGATAGGAGATTTCGTGGTTTGCGCGGCAGCAATGTCGGTCAGCAGCAACAGGACGAGGAGGCCCAGGACAACGGCGCTGGGCCGAACGCATTTTGCCAACAGCATCGTGATCTCCCGGTGATCCGCCTTCCTATCATATTGCCGGGCGGAGGGCGCGCGCGATCGGGCTCCCACCCGCTGCCGCGACGCTCATCTTATGAGAAGCACGCTTCTGAGACATACAGGGGCGCGAAGGGGCGCTGAGAATGCGGAGTTCGGAAGGCCACTGGCCAGCACTCAGCGTCTCCCCGCTTTCCTGCGTGTTCGGCGGTTCAATATCGACGGCCCCATCAAAATCGACAGGTGCCCGGATTTCAAACCGAGACATACAAGCAATGTTTGACAATGGGCCTGATCGAAGGATTGCGTGATCAAGCGCATGCGACAGGGCACGACGCGAGGCGGTCGCGCTCGCCGGAAGCCTCGCAAGGCTCACGCGGGGGGCTGCGCGAGACTATCGTACTCCGCGACAAGTTTGCCCGGGAGCTGGCGGCTCGTGATGCGCGTCCGCCGGGGGAAGCGGCCCAAATCTCCGTCCCCAAGCACCCTCCGGCGGACGCCGACATGCGCATGCTGCAACCGGCCGCTCGCCAGCCTGCGATGTATCGCGCCAAGTTCGAGGATCGCGGACTGCCCAACGGGTAAATCCGCGCAGGTCGCCATATTCGACAGCGTAAAACGGATCGTCGGATTTGACAGACGGCGTTCGCACGCTAAGAGTGCGCGCCTTCCGCCAATATCGTGCCCTGCACAAAAACGATGATTGAGCCTCGTGAGCGCTAAACCCAACACCTATCGTGCCGGTCCCGACGAGGACGGCTATTTCGGCCTCTATGGCGGGCGTTACGTCGCCGAGACGCTGATGCCGCTGATCCTCGCCGTCGAACAGGCCTATAAGGACGCCAAGGCCGACCCTGCCTTCCAGGCCGAACTGGACTATTACCTGCGGGACTATGTCGGCCGGCCCAGCCCGCTTTATTTCGCCGAGCCGATGACGAAGCATTACGGCGGCGCGAAGATCTATTTCAAGCGCGACGAGCTGAACCATACCGGCGCGCATAAGATCAATAACTGCCTCGGGCAGGCGCTGGTCGCGAAGCGCATGGGCAAGACCCGCATCATCGCCGAGACCGGCGCCGGACAGCACGGCGTCGCCACCGCCACCGTCGCCGCGCGATTCGGCATGTCCTGCACGATCTATATGGGCGAGGTCGACATGGCCCGCCAAAAGCCCAATGTCTTCCGCATGCGGCTGCTGGGGGCGGAGGTCAAGCCCGTCTCGTCAGGCTCATGCACCTTGAAAGACGCCATGAACGAGGCGCTGCGCGCCTGGGTGTCGGACGTCGAGGACACGTTCTACATCATCGGCACCGTTGCCGGCCCGCATCCTTATCCCGCGATGGTCCGCGATTTCCAGTCGGTCATCGGCGAGGAAGCGCGGGAGCAAATGCAGGAGCGGGAGGGCAGGCTGCCCGACACGCTGGTCGCGGCGATCGGCGGCGGATCCAACGCCATGGGCCTGTTCCACCCCTTCCTCGATGAGGATTCGGTGAGGATGATCGGCGTTGAGGCCGGCGGCGACGGAGTAGAAACCGGCCGTCACGCAGCCTCCATCATCGGCGGCCGCCCAGGCGTGCTGCACGGCAATCGCACCTATCTGCTGCAGGACGATGACGGGCAGATCACCGAGGCTCATTCGATCTCCGCCGGGCTCGATTATCCCGGGATCGGCCCCGAACATGCCTGGCTTAACGATCAGGGCCGGGTCGAGTTCGTCAGCGTGACCGATACCGAGGCGCTCGACGCCTTCCAGCTTTGCACCAGGCTTGAGGGGATCATACCCGCGCTCGAGCCGTCCCATGCGCTGGCTCATGTCGGCAAGATAGCCGGCGCGCTGCCTAGAGATCACCTCCTGCTGATGAATCTCTGCGGGCGCGGCGACAAGGACATCTTCGCAGTCGCCGAGCGCCTGGGATTCGACATATGAGCCGTATCGCGCGTAGTTTTGCCAAGCTTAAAGATGAGGGCCGCGCCGGCCTGGTCACCTTCATCACCGCCGGCGATCCCGATCTTGCGATCTCGGCCGAAATTCTCGCAGGTTTGCCAAAGGCTGGGGCAGACCTGATCGAACTTGGCATGCCGTTCAGCGACCCCATGGCCGACGGTCCGTCGATCGAGGCGGCGGGGCATCGCGCGCTGAAGGCCGGCACGACATTGCGCCGGGTTCTGGAGATGGCGGCGGG
This sequence comes from Rhodospirillales bacterium, assembly GCA_028291345.1. Lineage (GTDB taxonomy): Bacteria > Pseudomonadota > Alphaproteobacteria > BOG-932 > Roseiterribacteraceae > BOG-932. The sequence continues at coordinate 11,497 of JAQGIF010000283.1, forward strand.
TTTCCGCGAAGGCGACGCCGACACGCCGCTTATTCTTATGGGTTATTTCAATCCCATCTATAGCTATGGCGTTGACCGTTTCGCCGCCGACGCCGTCGCGGCTGGGGTCGATGGCGTGATTGTGGTCGATCTGCCGCCCGAGGTCGATGCAGAGCTTCGGGTGCCGGCGGTGACGGCGGGTCTGGAAGTGATCCGATTGGCGACACCGACCACAGATTCGGTTAGACTGCCGCGCGTTCTCGATGGGGCAGGGGGATTTCTCTATTATGTGGCTGTCGCGGGTG
>JAQGIF010000310.1 GCA_028291345.1 Rhodospirillales bacterium
ACCGGAACGAACCGCATCGTTGGCCGGCTCATCGCCTCGCAAAGCGCCTCGGCGTCGGCCGCGTCGTTCTTGCCGCGCTTCACGTACGCCTTGACCAGCTGAGGCGCGATCAGCTTCACCTCATGCCCGAACGACGTCAGCAGCCGCGCCCAGTGGTGCGACCCGCCGCAGGCCTCGATCGCGATCACCGTCGGCGCCAGCTTCTGAAAGCGGACGGTCCCCTTTGTTTGAGATCTGCAACGACCTCATTCTGGCACAATCGATGCCGTCGGGGGCCGTCCACACCAACAAACCGACGTTTCCTTCACCGAGACGACGTTTCCTTCACCGGGACATCTAGACCTTCACCGAGACATCTAGACCCACGAAATGTGCCATCGCCATCACTCCCTCTCTCGATGCGCGGAATCAGGCTCGATCCCGCTCCAGGCATCGTACGTGAAGGGGCTGCAACCTCATCCAATGCTGAAAAGCAGCCGCCGCGATACACCAATCTTTAGGACAGCGGCCGCGCCTTCAGCTGGTCGCGAATTTCGGTCAGCAAGACCTCGGTTGTGGTCGGCGCGGCCGGCGCCGACTTGGTCGCAGCGAACAGGCGATTGATCCAGCGCACCAGCATGAAGATGGCGAAGGCGACGATAAGGAAGCGGATGATCGCGTTCAGGAACACGCCGTAATTGATCGTCACCGAACCGGCGGTTTTCGCCGCCGCCAACGTGTCAGGATGCGGTCCTTTCAGGACCACGAAGAAATCGGAGAAATCGATCCCGCCCAGCGCCATACCGAGCGGCGGCATCAGAATATCGGACACGAGCGAGTTGACGATCCCTGTAAAGGCGGCGCCGATGATCACGCCGACAGCCAGGTCGACAACGTTGCCGCGCACAGCGAAGGCCTTGAATTCATTAAACATGGTGTGAAAATCCCCGTTCGAAACGCTGTATCACAATAATGCTACGGCATTCGGGGCCATGTCTAATATTTTGAATTGCCTAATATTTGAAGCTGTCCAGATTCGTTTACGGAGGTGGGAAAATACCATTCGGTAAGGTCCTTTTGAGAATCGTTCTCCCGACCAGATGATCCAGCATGCTGTTTCTCAATATCGTGCTCGAGCTAGTTTATTTTATTTCATGAAATAGTGGAACAGATGCTCGACGGGCAGGAGCACATGATTACTCTCGCGCTGGTTGTTCAAAACGCCGTGGCGTTGGGGAAATTCAAGATGGGAAAAAGCCCCAGCGGGGAGGATGCCAAGGCGCAGCGGGAACTCGCTTCCACCTATGTGGAAGTTGTGCCGCATCTGAGCAGGATAGGCGCCCGGCGCTCGCTCGATGGCGAGGAAATCGCACAGGATGCCGTGGTACGGGTCCTGCAAGCGCGGGCGACGACCGCGATGGAAAATCCGGTGCGATATCTGTCCCGCGTCGCCCGCAATCTTTTCGTCGATGCCGAGCGGGTTCGCGCCCGCGATCGCATTGTGATCGAGCCTGCCGCCGATCTCGAAGCCAGGGCCGATAGCCGCCCCGATCCAGAGCGCGCTCTGGCCGGCAAGGAGCGGCTGGAACAGGCTTTCGCCGTAATCGAGGATCTGCCCCCGCGCTGCCGCCAAGCCTTTCGCCTGCACCGCTTCGAGGGGCTTAGCTATGTCGCCATCGCACGCCAAATGGGGATCAGCCCCAGTATGGTCGAGAAGCATATCGCCGAGGCGATGCTGCGGCTGGTTCGCGCATTGGGCCGCGATGCCGATTAACCTATATGCTGGGGTATCGGCGTGCTTTTACGTCTTAACGGGCAGATGCCATTCTTTGAGGCGAGCCGGCAATGGCGAACGATAGCGAGGAGGCCGCGCGCTGGTTTGCGGCGTCGCGGCGCGGCGTGATGCTGCATGACGAGCGGGCGGACTATGGGCGCTGGCGGTGCGATCCGGCGAATGCCGCGCGCCTGTCGGAGCTTCAGGGGGTCTGGCAGGAATTGGGATCCGCCGATGGCCTGAATGTTCCCGAATATCGGGCTCCGGCCGCGCATCGCCGTCAGCTTGCCTCGACGGTGGCTTTTATGTCCCTGACCGCGGTCGTGCTGACGCGCATCGACAATGTATGGCTGAACTCGCTGGATTGGTGGTCGCGTTAGGGTCTCTCAATCGGCCGCTTGGGTTGACAGTAGGTGCGCCGCCCGCCACTTAGCGCCCATGCCCGACAACACCTCTTCGATCAGCGACACGGAAGATCACCTTCCGGTCGAGATTCGCCGCCGCCGCACCTTCGCCATCATCGCCCACCCGGACGCCGGCAAAACGACGCTGACGGAAAAACTGCTGCTGTTCGGCGGCGCGATTCAGGCGGCCGGCGCCGTTAAGGCGCGGGGCGATGCGCGCCGGGCGCGGTCGGACTGGATGAAGGTGGAGCGCGAGCGCGGCATCTCGGTGGCATCGTCCGTGATGACCTTCGATTACCGGGGCTGCACCTTCAACCTGCTCGACACACCCGGCCACGAGGATTTCAGCGAGGACACTTATCGCACGCTGACGGCGGTCGACAGCGCGGTGATGGTGATCGATGCGGCAAAGGGTATCGAAGAACAGACCCGCAAGCTGTTCGAGGTTTGCCGCCTGCGCGATGTGCCGATTATCACCTTCATCAACAAGATGGACCGCGAGGGGCGAGAGCCGTTCGACCTGATCGAGGAGATCGAGCAGCAGCTGCAGCTCGATATCGCCCCAGCGTCGTGGCCGATCGGCAGCGGACGTGGATTTCTCGGCTGCTATGACATGCGGGAAGACCGGCTTGTGCTGATCGCGCGCGGTGGGCGCGATGGTGGCATTCCGATGAAGCTCGACGATCCCGCGCTGGATGAGGCGCTGTCGGCGGTCGACGCGGCGGCGTTGCGTGAAAATGTCGAGATGGCGCGTGTGCTGTGCAAGCCGCTGGACGTCCAGTCCTATCGCGAGGGCCACCTGTCGCCGCTCTTCTTCGGCAGCGCGGTCAATAATTTCGGCGTGAGAGAGTTGCTGGATGGTCTGACCGATCTGGCGCCGCCGCCCCGGCCCCAGCCGACGACCCTGCGCGCCGTCGATCCGGGCGAGGCTAAGGTGACCGGCTTCGTCTTCAAGATCCAGGCCAATATGGACCCCAAGCACCGGGACCGAATCGCATTTTGCCGGCTGGCCTCGGGCCATTTCAAGCGGGGCATGAAGCTGCTGCATGTCCGGTCCGGCAAGCCGATGAATATCCATAATCCGCTAATGTTCCTGGCGGCCGACCGCGAGTTGGCGGACGAGGCGTGGGCTGGCGACATCATCGGCATTCCCAACCATGGAACCTTGCGCATCGGCGACGGCCTCACAGAAGGTGAGAATCTCGTCTTCACCGGCATTCCCAGTTTCGCCCCCGAACTGCTGCAGCGCGTGCGTCCCGAAGACCCGATGCGGGCCAAGCATCTTGGCCGCGCGCTGGAGCAATTGGCGGAGGAGGGGGTAACGCGCGTGTTCAAGCCCCGGCTCGACGCCAACTGGGTAGTCGGCGTCGTCGGCGCGCTGCAATTCGACGTGCTGGCCGACCGAATCCGCACCGAATATGACGTTCCCGTCTATTTCGAGCCGGCGGCTTTGGTGACGGCGCGCTGGGTCGAGGCCGACAGCCCGCTCGAGCTCAAGCGCTTCATCGATAATAATCTTGCCGCCACCGCCGACGACCACGACGGGGCGCCCGTGTTCCTGGCCCGCAATGCCTGGCACCTGAGCCACACCGCGGAGCAATGGCCGCTTATCAGGTTCCTGAAGACGAAGGGCTAAGCCTAAAGGACGAACGGGATCAGCGCCCTGACTTCGCTGCGATAAAGCCGGTAGGTGTCGCCGAAAGCCTCGATCATCCAACGCTCCTCTAGCCTGATTTTCAGCAAGAACGCGACGATGGCGAGTCCGACGGCGGCCAGCCCGCGCCATTGGCCCAACGCGGCTGCCGAACCGACAAAAGCGAGCAGGAGGCCGGTATAGATCGGGTGGCGCACCCAGCCACACGGCCCCGTCCGGATCAGCTCGTGATCTTCCTTAAGAGTGATTGTGCCGCTCCAGTTCCTGCCCAGATAGCGGCGCGCCCTGATGGAAAAGCCCAGACCCGCTACGAGCAAGCCAACTCCGATCCAATAGTGACGAATGTGCGCGAGATGAACTGCACGAACATCCAACCTCCCGGCTTATCCGGATAGACGAGCATAGCGACGGCGGCTAGCAGTGCAACGATATGAGGCGCGCGGGACCGGCGCGTTTCCTGGCGGCGGACCGCCTTTACGTTGCGCGCGGCGACCCGCCAGTAGATGAACCAGGCGATCCAAAGCAGCCCGATCAGCGAGCCGTAAAATATCTTCATGGTCTATCCGATCGTCCGATCCTTTAGCGGCGGCAATAAGTTCGGAACGCTTTGGCGGTCAGGGTCGTTGGACAGGCACAAGGTTTCTTACCTGATGGAGATTGGAATCATGGAGATAAATTTCGCCGACGCCAAAAAGGCCGTCCGCCGTGGGCAGCGGTCCGCCGATCATGTCATCGACATAGCGCATGACATGTCGCAGCAAAAGTTGGCCCAGGCGCGACGGGCCGCAGAGGACGCCATCGATGCGGGTGACTATGCCGTTCGCAGGACAAAAGGCGTGGCGCAGTCAGCGCATGATTGGATGGAGGAAAAACCGCATCTCGCGGCTCTGGCAGCGCTGGCCGCCGGCGTCATCCTGGGCGCGATCCTCAGTCCGCGGCGCTGAAAGTTACGGCCGCCGGTTACACCGGCGGCCCCTCCCGGCGACTCGCATCGGCGGCTTCGCCCGGCGTCTGAGTTGTTTTGTCTTCGCGGTGGCCATACATCGGCCCGAACTCGCCCATTATTGGGCGCATTCGCTTTTCGTCAATAAAATCAGCAAATTGATGCATTGAGCACGCGGCTTGCGGGCGGCGGGGACGGTTTCTATACTCCGGCCGTTTTAGCCTTCACAGCAGCCGGCGCACACGCATGTCACTATCATCGCTTCCGCCCGAGTATCAGCCGTCAGATGACGAGCCGTTCATGAGCCCGATCATGCTGGAATATTTCCGCATGCGGCTTCTCAAATGGCAGTCGGAATTGCTCCAGGAGTCCAACGAAACTCTGGCCAGTCTCCAGGTCGATGGCGGCATGCAGGAGCCCGATCTCGCCGACCGTGCATCGGTCGAAACCGACCGCGCGTTGGAATTGCGTACTCGCGATCGTGAACGCAAGCTGCTCTCCAAGATCAGTGCCGCGCTCTTGCGAATCGAGGACGGGTCCTACGGTTATTGCGAAGAAACCGGCGATCCGATCGGTGTGAAGCGACTCGAGGCGCGTCCGATCGCGACCCTGTCGCTTGAGGCGCAAGAGCGGCACGAGCGCCTCGAGCGTACGCAGCGCGACGACTAACTTCCTGTTTTCCGCCATTGTTCGCGTATGTTCTTTTCGCTTGCATATAAGAACATATTAGATACGATGTCGTCCTGGACACGCTGTGCGGGCGTGTGGGACAACGGAGACATCGTATGACGAGTCCGGCTTTACGCGTGGTCGACAGGGATCCAATGGATAAGCAAAAAGCGATCGATGCTGCGGTGATGCAGATCGAAAAGGCCTTTGGCAAGGGCTCCATCATGAAGCTCGGCTCCCGCGGGGCCGTCGATGTGGAGGTGATATCCACCGGCTCTCTGGGGCTCGATATCGCGCTCGGGATCGGCGGGTTGCCTAAAGGCCGTGTCGTTGAGATTTACGGACCGGAAAGCTCGGGCAAAACCACCTTGGCGCTTCATGTCATCGCCTCGGCGCAAAAAGCCGGCGGCGTC
>JAQGIF010000339.1 GCA_028291345.1 Rhodospirillales bacterium
AGGTGTACTCATAAAGACCGCCACCGAGGAAACCGATCCGCAGCCGGCTTGTCTGGCCAAGGGCGGTCTGCCTGCAATCGTCCAGCGTGGCGCGGAGGACCAGGGCAGCGGGCTCTACGCCGAGGCGAAATTTCTCGCCAAGATGGGTCAACTGAACCCTCCTGCTCGTTCTTACGAAGAGCTGCCCTCCAACCTCTTTCTCCAATGAATTTATCGCTTCGGAGACAGAGGATTGGGCGAGCGACAGTCTCTTCGCCGCTTTTCCGAAATGTAGATCCGTAGCGACCGCCAGAAAGCAGTCGATCTGCCGCAGCTCCATGCCGACCCTCGCACCAACCGATTGATCGGGTTTACCGATTGAATACGAGGCTACGCTTGCACGACGCGGTCCGCAACTTGGATGAAATCGCCGAGATCAGCCTGACAGCAAGGGTCGATTGATCGGTAATGCCGATCGAATGCACGGCAATCGGCGCTTGTTCGGAAGGACCACAAAGAAAATATGCAAGGACGAGTTTGCTCGACGCAGATGGGCTCAGGAACCCAGTTCTGTTCCGTCGTTAACCCGACCGAGGGCAGGGGCGTTCGCCAACATCACAATAGACGCGACCAGCAGAGCGATGAACTATGGGTAAATTGGAAGGGAAAGTGGCTGTCATTACTGGCGGTACTCAAGGTATCGGCCTCGCCACGGCAAAACTCTTCGCCAGTGAGGGTGCTTATGTTTTTATCACCGGCCGTCGCCGGAAGGAGCTCGAAGAAGCCGTCGCGTCAATCGGCGGCAATGTCACGGGCGTCCAAGGTGACGTCACGAACCTGGCCGACCTCGATCGTCTCTACGAGAGCGTCAAGGCGAAGGGTCGAATTGATGTCCTTTTCGCCAATGTCGGACTCGGCGGATTTGTCCCGTTGGGAAGTATCACTGAGGAATATTACGACAAGACCTTCGACACGAACGTCAAGGGGCTGCTCTTCACAGTCCAGAAGGCGCTGCCGTTTCTGAACGATGGCGCTTCCATCATTCTGACCGGTTCAGCCGCGGCCGCCAAAGGCACCCTGAGCTTCGGCGTCTACGCCGCGAGCAAGGCGGCCATTCGATCATTCGTGCGCACCTGGACCGAGGAACTGAAGGACCGGCGCATCCGCTCAAACGTTCTTAGCCCTGGACCTGTCGTTACGCCGCAGGTGGCGCTCCAGCCGCCTGAAGCCATCGCGCGTATTGTGTCCACCGTCCCAATGGGCCGCATGGGGGAGCCCGACGAGATCGCCAAGGTCGCACTCTTTCTGGCCTCGGACGACTCCAGCTTCGTCACGGGGATCGAACTGTTCGCCGATGGCGGCAGAGCGCAAGTCTAACTGTGGCAGAGCCCCTTGTGATCGACTGCAAGCCGATAGAGGAGTCAACAACATGCCCGCACCTATACTGGCGGATGCGAATGCGGTTCCGTGCGTTACGTATTGGCGGCGGAACCGAAACGCGTGGTTACTTCCCGCTGCAAAGAATGCCAGCGCCAAACCGGCAGCGCCTTCGGCATGTCCATGCCGGTGAAGAAAGACACCCTGACGGTGACCGGCCCGACGAAGCGATTTACACGTATCGTCGATAGCGGTAACGGGCTTACGGGCGCGTTCTGCCCCGAGCGCGGCGTCCGCATCTATCATGTTCTGGAGTCCGCAGAGGACGTGCTTTCACTCAAACCCGGCACTCTCGATGACACAAGTTGGCTCCGACCAGACCGCTTCATCTGGATGAAGAGTGGGCAGGGCTGGGTTTCCGTTCCCGACGGCGCCAAAGCGCTTGAGGGACAAGCTTAGGGAGATGAGACTATGCCCAAGGGGTATTTCCTTGTTGAAGTCGAGATCGCTGACCCGGCGGCCTATGAGGCTTACCGCACGGCAGTCCCGGATATCATCTCAGCTCATGGAGGCCGAATTCTCGTGCGCGGCGGAGACCCGCAACCGCTCGATGGCGTCATGCCGCACCGCCGCCGTGTCATTGTCGAGTTCGATAGCCCAGAGGCCGTGAAGACATTCTATTACTCCGACGCCTATCAGGCGGTGCTGCCGATCCGGCTAAACACCAGCAATGGGTTCGTGTGCCTCCTGACCGGAATGGAATAGGTCCTCCGCCTTTCCGGAGAGCCTCTTGAAACGCCCTCGTAACCGGCTCTGCGCGCACCACCGTGCGAGCCAGTGCCGAATCCCACGTCCTCAACCCGACTTAACGGAGACACCATGTCCCGCATGATCAAATTCGCACAGGCCGGAGGGCCGGAAGTCCTCGAATTCATCGAAATGGAAGTCCCCGGTCCCGGCCCGCGTGAAGTTCGTATCAAGGTCAAAGCAATCGGCATCAACCGTGCCGACTCAATGTGGCGCAATGACAAGTATGTCGAACGCGTAAAATTCCCGGCCGGTCTGGGATATGATGCTGCCGGTATTGTCGATGCCGTGGGCCAAGATGTTACTGACTTTGCCGTAGGTGACGCAGTCAACACGATTCCAGCCTTCTCGCTGAACCAATACTCCGCTTACGGCGAGGTCATTCTCGCGCCCGTCCATGCCGTCGTGAAACAGCCGGAGTCGCTTTCGTTCGTCGAAGCAGCGTCAGTCTGGATGATGTTCCTAACGGCCTATGGCGCGCTCATCTTCGACGCTCAAGTG
>JAQGIF010000353.1 GCA_028291345.1 Rhodospirillales bacterium
GCACGGTCGCTGCCGCAGCCTTTTCGATGAGCGTAGCGACAACTGACGGGTGGGAGATCATCACGACATGGGAAGCGCCCCTCACGACAATGGTCTCCTTTGCACCCGCACGCTGCGCCATGAAGGCGTGCGCAGCTGGCGGGATAACCTTGTCGGCGCTGCCATAAACGAACCAGGAGGGAATGCTCTTCCACGCTGGCGCCCCGGAGGCATCCTTGAGTGCGACGTCCGTCACGGGACGCTGTGTCGCCGCCATGAGCTTGGCCTGTTTCTCTGGAACATCAGCCGCGAATACAGGGTGGAACTTGTCCTGTTGGACATAGAGGTCGTGGGCCCCGTCCGCTAGGGCAATCGGCACAGCCAACGCACCGGGCAGCGTGCTTCCTGGGTATTTGCCTGTGAGATCGAAGGCGTTTTCGCCAGCTTCCGGAGCGTAGGCCGCTACATAGACCAGAGCCTTGACATTATCGGCGCCGATCGCGGCGTTCGTGATGATCGAGCCTCCATAGGAATGACCGACCAGGACCACCGGCCCTTTAACGTTTTTGATAATGCCGGAAACATAGTCCGAATCGCTCTTAAGACTGCGAAGCGGATCGGGAGCAGCGATGACCGTATATCCGTCAGCCTGAAGCATGGAGATTGCACCATCCCAGCTCGACGAATCTGCCAGCGCGCCGTGGATCAGAACAATGGTGGGTTTTGTAGATTCGGGTGTGGCGGCCGCAGCTATACCCATTGGCATGTTCAAAGCGCCAATGGTGCTGAGAACCAAGAGTGCGGTAGATGCCGCTTGCTTTAAGTAAGTCATAAGTTTCATCGAAATATTCCTTTACTGGTTTGAGGGGTAGGATCAAAATTGACGTTTATGGGCGATTGCCCTGCTTGCTGGTCGATGATGGCGCTGGGAGGCTATGGTGTTAGCCACCTTCATCGTAACGGGTGGGCGCTGTCTCCAGCGTGGCGACCTCACCGTTCGCGGAAATGGGTTTGTTCATGTCATCCTCCAGGCGTTCTGAGAAAATCGTCCGGTCAGAGCGGCACGACTGAGAATGGCATGGCGGCTATCGTATCGGATGTTATGAGGCGTAAGGCGGCGCAAAGCCCTGTTACCTCACTAGCGCGGATGATCGAGCGCTGCCCGTCGGCGGCCGACTGGCCTCAACCTAGCTAGCTGGTTTGGCCCTGATGCGGCAGCGCGCCCGTCACGGTGGACGGACATCGACGAGCACGGCAACGCCAATGGCGGCACTGCCTGCGTGTCCTTCCGACGGGACTTTCATCAGATGCCGGATTGATTTCGCAGAATGATGAGTAGAACGATCTTGTTGTCATAGGGTGAGAAATAGAAGGTGAGGACAAGGGGGGCAGGTAACCCACGTTTATCGAACAGCCCGTCCGCATGGGCGGTGACGATTGAATGTCCATAGTGCTGGACAACCTTGACGACCTCGAGCGTCAACCGCTCGCCGATGATGTCGCGAGTGGCCCAGGCGGCGATCGCCTCCTTGCCCCAGTAGTCGATAAGCTGATCGTTGACCAAGGCGTCGTCAGCGAATGTCTCCAACAGCGCGTCGAGATCGCAAAGGTTTGTTGCTCGGATGTAGGCGGCCACCGAAGTCGGCAATTCGGCGATCGCCTCGTCCATAGGGGCCGCCTGTCCGCCGGAATTTCGCTGCTTTCCCAAGTGAGACTTGTCAGCCAATATCTTCTCCTCGTTCCACTCTGGTGGGATATTGGCGAAATGCCCGAGGAAGGCGCGTTATCCGGTGTTAAATGCCGTCATCGCCCGTCGGGTCAGACCGGTTGCTCGACATAGTAAGAAGGGGGCACCCTCCGAGTTCCGCCAGGAGCTGACGTGAAAGTATCAAGTCCACTGTCTGGTACCCTTCGCCAAACCGCCGATAGCTGGTCTTTAGCAAGTCAGCGGCGTCCGAGGATTTGCCTTGGCTGGCCCACAGTCGCGCAAGCCTCATAGTCGACCGGAGTTCGAGACTGACGGCCGATTGTTCCTTTGCATGTTGCAGCGAGAGCTGGAAGGCCCGCTCCGCAGCTACGGGGTCGGGGGGCGTCGCCTGGAGCCATATCTCCCCGCGGACTCTCAGCAGTTCGGGTACGTTTAAGGTTTCGCCGAAGGCCTCGCTTAGGACCAAGCCCGCGTCGACCACTGCCGCGGCCTCGCCAACCTCTCCCGCATTCATGAGGCCTTCAGCCAGCGCCACATGGAGGGCCGGCGTCATCGTGTGATATTTCTCCGCCTGCAACACTCCGAGGGCGCGGCGCAAAAGCGCCGCACCCTCGGCCGGGTTGCCGCGCGCTACGGATAGTTCACCGGTCAAGGCCAAACCGACGGTATGGTAGGGATCAAGTGAATGTCGCGCTGCCTGAGTCATGAGGCGCCGAATAAGCTGCTCGGCCTCATCGAGGCCCCCTCGCCAGAGAAAGACGGTCGCCGTGTAGATCAAAGTCATGCATAGATTGACCGGGTCATCGCGCTTGGTCGCCACGTCGATCGCCCACCGCGCGGTCTCAGCGGCACGATCCGGAAACCCGATCAGCCAGTAGCAACGCGCGAGCGCGATCAGCGCGCGAATCTCATGATCGTAGCCAAAGAAGGCGACCCGCTCGGCGCCCGCGGCTTCAGCATTCGTCAGGCCGCGTTCGCAGTGGCGCCGAGCGGCCATCTGGTCTCCCATCAAGTGGTAGGTTACACCCAACACCGACTCGCTCGTGGCAATTACGCCAGGCGAGCCGATCGCCTGGGCGATTGTGATGCTACGTTGGGCGACCGCGAGAGCGCCCCGGAAATCGCCGACACGGGTCAAGAACACACCCAGACCGACCAGGAGGTGCGTCTGATATTCTTGATCACCCAGTGCATCGGCCAAGCTCATCGCGTCCTCGATGGCTCTCCGCACTTCGTCGCTGTTGCCTTGGGTAAACATCACCGAAGCAGCTAAAAACGACCGTAGCGTCAGGTGGGTCGCACACCCGTCGTCGCTTTCAGGCAATGCAGCCAGGCCCCGCTCGCACCAGCCAACGCATTCGACGAACAGGGAATGCGCAAAGAACACTACCGCCGCCGCAGCTGCCAGCCGTACGCCGATCTCCGCTTCGCCAGCGCTGGAAAAGCTCCATTCCAGGGCCGCGCGAATATTGCCCAGGAACGGTCCGGCAGCCGCCACGTCCTGTAGGGTGATTGCAACATCCCTGCCTGCGCGGCTCGAAAGAAATTGCGCGTAGTAGCGGGCGTGCTGCTTAGCGACGGCATCTACCCCGGCAGTTTGTGCAAGCTTTCCGGCCGCATAAGCCTGGGTCGGATCGAGCAACCTATGGTGCACGGCGCCGTCGATCGGTACCACCCAGATCAGCGATTTATTGATCAAGCTGGCGATCGAGTCCGCGAGTTCCATTGCATCGATTTGGCCGTCGACCGCCACCGCCTGGGCTGCCTCGAGCGTGAACAGGCCGACGAAGATCGAAAGCCGGCCGAGCACGCGCCGGTCCCGGGCGGACAAGAGGTTGAAGCTCCAGTCCAGCATCGCGGTTAGGGTTTTATGACGTGGCGGCGCGCTTCGCCGGCCATACCAAAGAAGCTTGAATCGGTTGCTCAGCAGCTCGGCGGTACCCTGAAGCCCGAAGGCGCCCACCTGGCTACCAGCCAGTTCGATCGCGAGCGCGATGCCATCAAGTCGGCTGCAGATCGCGGCCACGGCCGGTGCATCGGCGTCGGTCAGGCCAGGCTCGTAGCCGCTGGCCAACGCACGCTCCATGAACAGTTGCACGGCGGGCGAGGTGAGCGCCTCGGCCGCGGTCAGATCCTCTCTGGCCATCGGGCAATCCAGCGGCATTAAGAAGTGTACGTGCTCGCCCTCCGCGCGCAGCGCCTCACGGCTCGTCGTGAGGATATGCACCTGCGGCGCATCGTTATAGAGGAGCTCCGTCAACAAAGTGGCTGCGTCGAT
>JAQGIF010000363.1 GCA_028291345.1 Rhodospirillales bacterium
CGATATAAGGCTGATGTACCAAGCCTGTCGATCAGTCCCGGCGTGGCAGGCTCTTCGGAGGTTCCGGTGAATCGGTCCGCGGCAGGTCAGGATTCAATTGTACGAGCAATGTGACGATCAGCTCGTCAATTTCCGCGTGCCACTGGATGAGCTTTTCCAGGGACTGCCGGGTAGCATCCCCGGCGTCTTCGCCGACCAGATAGATCTTTTTGCCGGTTCTCAGCAGGCGGATATGTTGAGTCAAGCGTTCGTGCGTTGTGACCCACTCGTCGATCAAATCATGCATCGTCAGCATTCAGGGACCTAACAGGTTAGCTTGCTCGATGCAGCCGCATCGCAAGCATCCATCACCACCCAGTCATTCAGCCGCGCCAGTCAGCCGCGACAAACCCGCTTCGTACATGTCAGCGACATAAATTGCCCGCACACCGCAAAGCTAGTCGGCCCTATCCGGTCGTCTGGGTTTCTACAGCATGCCCGGACAGACGTAATTTAGGTAAAAATCGATATGTGCGTGTCAAATCAGTGACCCGAACTCATCACGACACCATTGATCGATCGATCTGAATAGTCATGATGTAAGTTATTAAGGATTACCAAATTCGGATTTCTCGTCTACGCAGATTCGGATGAATATATGGCAGATCGTGCCGCACTCGCTCGGGTGACTGTGATTATCCCCGCGTACAATGTCGCGGCATGGCTTGAGACCGCAGTCCGGTCGGTCATGCGACAGACTGAAAAAAACCTGGAAATTCTGATCGTCGACGACGGATCGACAGACGATAGCCATTCGGTGGCATTATGGCTCGCCACGAAAGATTCCCGCATCCGCGTTATGGCGCTCGCGCAAAATAGCGGACGAGCGGTCGCCATGAACCACGCCATGCGCCAGGCGTGCGGCCAATGGATCGCGGTTCTCGACGGCGACGACTGGTATGCGCCTGAAAGGCTGCAGCGTCTGCTAGACATCGCTGAGGCAATGGGCGTCGATATGATCGCGGACGACTGGATCGCGATCGACGGCAAGGCGGGCCTTGCACTCGAATCCCCGCTGCCGCGCCAAGACGGCTATCTTACCCTGGATCTCGATGTCTTCCTGACATACTCCAACCCGACGGCGCGCGCCGATCTGGGAATGCTGAAGCCTATTGTCCGGGCGGATTTCGTTCGCCGAAACGCCATCGAATACAATCCGCTGGCGCGAAACGGGCAGGATTTCTATTTTCTACTTTCATACTTTTCCGCCGGCGGTCATGGGCTGCTGATCAATGAAGCATATTATTACTATGTGGAACCTTTTGGAACGATTTCACGACTTGGGTCTCATGCCGGACGCAAGCGCTACAGGTTCGAGGAGTTGTACGCCGTGAATGACCTGGCCCTCAAAAATTTGTGGCCGATATTGACCGCCGGTCAGCGCGCCCAGCTCGAAGCACGCGGCATGTCGTGGCGTGCCCTTATCTCCTTCCATCAACTCGCCGAGGCAATCGCCGAAGGGCTGTACGGCCAGGCGCTCGTATGTCTCGTTCACGCGCCCCCCACCTTCTGGCCCTTGCTGGCGGACCGTCTTGCCCAGAGACTCGAAACACGCCTGTTCGGTTTGAAGCGTAAAGTTCTGGGCAGGATCGAGTTGGGAGATATCTTGCAGTCGAATGACCTTCGGCCCGCGTCGGCGGAAAGGCGGAGAGTCAGCAAACGATCCGCGTGAACGGCGGGCGCCCAGGGTCGTTTCATATAACCGCATCGCAAGGAGATCAGCGCCATTGGCGAGCAAACACGGCCTGAAGACCAGCACGCGCGTTTCGAGACTCATCGAGGCGCCACGCCAAACTATCTACCAAGCGTTCCTGAACCCGAATTCCGTGGTTTCCTGACTTCCGCCGAAAGGCATGGAATTGGTTCCGGACACGCACAGGGCGGAGATCGATTGACGTTGTGGTCTTGGCAGAAGGTGGGGCCGTAGGAAATACCTGTGGTATCGCCCAGTTTCCGAGGGGGGTAAGGGAAATGGTCGTCATCGTCTTCATGTCACGCGTTCGTCCGGAGAACGCCGAAAGATATTACCAACTGGCGGACGATATGGAGAAGATCGCCCGAACCATGTCCGGCTTCATCTCATATAAGGGCTATTTTGCGGATGACGGCGAGCGGGTGTCCATTCATGAGTGGGAAACCCCCGAGCATCTGAAGGCTTGGCGAGAACACCCGGAACACAAGCACGTCCAGGCTTTGGGCCGGCAGGATTTCTACGAGGAATTCACTTCCTACGTCTGCGACAACCCGAGAACTTCGCAGTTCCAGCGGGCGCGGGGTGTTTAAATTAGGATGCGTGGTTAGCAACGGGTTGGAAGCCAGTCCGGCTTTGCGCTCTGCGTGACGCCGACAAAACTCCATGCGCCCTCACCGTCCCATCGCCGAAGTGCGCCGGGGCCCGCCCTTCCCGCTTTGCGGGAGAGCGTAAGTTACGTGGGGGCCGCGCTTTTCCGCCTGGCGATCAGACTCATCAGCACGGGCAGAACCAGCAGAACCATCGGGAACTGGAGGATCAGGCCGGCGATGATCGCCACGGCCAGCGGCTGCTGCATTGCCGAGCCCTGACCGATCGCGAGCGCCAGGGGCAGCAAGGTCAGGATCGCGGCTGACGTGGTCATGGCGATCGGGCGGAGACGGTTGCGGGCGGCGGTCAGCGCTGCCTCACCCACCGGCATAGTTTTGGACAGCATCTGGAATTCGGAGACGAAGAAGATCGCCATTTCGGTCGAGATGCCGATGATCATCGTCATGCCCATCATCGCGGTGATGTTGAGGTCGATGCCGGTCAGCCATAGGGCGGTGAACACGGCGGTGACCGAGAATAATGACGTAGCCAGAATCGCGCCGGCCAGGATAAAGCTTTCATAGAGCACGAGGAGCAGCAGGAACTCGCCCGCCGCCGCCGCCAGGAACACCTTCGCCAATCCGGCGAAGGCGATCTGCTGCTGCTGATAGAGGCCACCCAGCGTGTAGGTGACGCCCGGTTTAAGTACGCCCTGCTGCTCGAGCGCCACTTTCACGTCTGAGATCGTCGAGCCGAGGTCGCGGCCCTCGATGCGGGCGGTGACGGGAACCATGCGGGCAAGGTTTTCGCGAGCGAGTTCGGGCTGACCGGTCACTTTGGTGACCGCAGCGACGCGGCCCAGCGGCACCAGATGGCCGTCCGGCGCTCGTAGTGACAGATGGGCGATGTCGTCGTCACGAGCACGCGACGAAGGCGGCAGCCAGACGCGGACACCGATCATCTTCAGCGCCTGAGGAATTTGGGTTGCGACCGCGCCTGCCAGATAGGAGTTGAGCTGTTTGGTAATCGCGTCGGTATCCAGCCCGTCGAGCGCAGCGGCCGCGGCATCGACCTTGATATCGAGCGCGTCGCCGGCCGGAACGATGCCGTTCTTCACCTCAACCACGCCCTGGATCTTGCCGATGGCTTCGGCGACCTTGCCGGCGGTGGGGAACAGGTCGGCTGGGTTGACGGCGAACAGCTTGATCTCGATCGGCTGCGGCACGCCGGTCAGGTCGCCGATCAGATCCTCCATCAGCTGCGCCAGTTCGATCCGGAAACCCGGAACCTGTTGTTCGACCCGCGTACGAATCTCTGTCATCACCTCATCGATTGGCCGGCGCGAGCCGGCTTTCAGCCGGATAAAGAAATCGCCGGAATTGGCCTCCTGCAGATCGCCGCCGAGACCGGAGCCTATGCGGGTGGAATAGGTTGCCACATCGGGCGTTTCCTTGATGATCGCTTCGACCTGGGCGGCTTCGCGAGCGCTTTCGGCGAGCGAAGTGCCAGGCAGGGTGCGGAAATCGAGCACGAACCCGCCCTCATCCATCGACGGCATGAAGCCGGTGCCGACCTGGCTGTATGCGAGTATGCCCAGAACCAGCAGTGGAGCCAGAATGGCGCCGATGATCCAAGGACGCTTTGCAAGCCGGTCGAGCGCGCCGTCGTGCAAATCCTCCAGCCGCCCGCGCCGGCCCGCCGCCGGGTCGCGCCAGGTGCGGAAATCGATAAATTTCTCGGCCAGAACCGGTACGGCGAAGGCGGTCAGCAGGTAGGAGATGATCAGCGCCGAGGCCATGGTGATCGACAACGCCTTGAAGAAAGCGCCGCTGACGCCGCTGAGCAGGGCGAGCGGCGCGAAGACGATCACCGTCGCCATGCTGGAGCCGGTCAGCGGCGGCAGGAACTCGCGCGCCGCGGCCAGGACGCTGACTCGCTTATGCGGCTCAACTTCGTTTTCGGCGGGCTCTTCCTCGGCTGCCCCGGAGCGGCGGACGATATGCTCGATCATCACGATCACATCGTCGATGACCAGGCCGATGGCAGCGGCGAGGCCGCCCAATGTCATGATGTCGAAGCTTTCACCCAGCATGCTCAGCACCAGCACCGTTCCAGCCAGCACGGCCGGCACAACGATCAGCGCGACGATGGTGGTGCGCCAGCTGCGCAGGAAGCCGAGCAGCACCAGAGCCGCGAGACCGAGGCCGATAAGGATGGCGTCGCGCACGCTGGTCGCCGATTGGGTGACCAGCACGCTCTGGTCGTACCAGCCGCTCAAGGTCACGCCCGGCGGGAACTGCTTTTGCATCCCGGCGAGCATGTCGCGGACCGCGCCAGCGATCTGCACGACATTGCCGCCCGGCTGTTCGAAAACATCGAACAGCACCGAGACCTTGCCGTCGGCGACGACCCGGGTCCACTGCGGTGCCACGCCATCGATCGCCTCGGCGACATCGCCGACCGTGACCGCGCCGGAGCCGCTGGAACCGACGACGACGTGGCGGACATCCTCCAAAGTGGCCAGGCTGTTATCCGACACCAGCAGATATAGCTTGTCGTGATCCTCGATCCTGCCGACCGCCGACAGGACGTTGGCGGCGGTCAGGCCCTTGGCAACGTCGTCGAGGCTGAGCCCGTAGGTCGCGAGGCGGCGCGGATCGACGAAGACCTGATATTCCTGCCGCGCGCCTCCCACAACCTCGACGCGCGCCACGCCGGTGATCGACGACAGCTTGGGTACCAAGGTGTACTGCGCGAAATCATAGAGCGCAGTCGTGCTTTGCGTGTCCGAGGTCATAGCATAGGCGATGATCGGGAAAACGGTCGGGTCCATACGGCGGACGAGGTAGCTGGTGCCCTGCGGTAGGCTGGGCAGCGCCTGGGCGATGGCGGAATCGACCAGAAGGGTGGACGCGACCATGTCGCCCCCCCAATCGAACTGGACGTCGATTTCGGCCGATCCCCGGCTGGAGATGGAGCGCACTTCGCGCACGCCGGGCACGCGGCGTAATTGTTCTTCCAGCGGCTGGGTGACCGCGAGTATCATCTGCTCGGCCGGGCGGTCGCCACTATCGATGTTAATGCGGATGCGCGGAAAGGAGACCTGCGGGAACAGGCTGACCGGCAGGGAGACGGCGGCGAACAGGCCGGCGGCGAAGAGGGCCGCCAGGGCGAAGATGATGGACCGGCGATGCGCGCCGATGCGCTCGGCAAAGCTCATTTGGATTTCTTATCGTCTCCGGACGCAGACTTTGCGGGCGCTTCGGGCCCTGGGGCCTGCTCATGCGCGGCCATGCCGTCGGTCAGTTGGTAATTGCCGGAGACGACGAGCTTCTTCTTCGCGTCGATCGGGCCTGCCACCACGTATTGTCCGCCGGAGGCGCCGAGGATTTCGACAGCTACCCGCACGGCCTTGCCGTTGGCGATTTGGTAGAGATAGGGCCCGTCGTCGTCGGTCAGTACCGCGTCGCGCGGCACGATCCAGCCGGCGACGCCTTCCGCGGCAATGGTGGCGCGTAGATGGGCGCCGGAGACGAGTTTCCCCGCATCGTCGGCCGCGGGCTTCACCACGACGGTGAACAGGCCGGTCTTGGGATCGGCCATGCCGCCCACCGACATGACCGCGCCCTCGCTTGCGTCGGTGGGGGCGTCGAGATCGACGATCTTCACCGCCTGCCCCGCCTTGACCCGACCGCGATCCTCGGGACCGACCCCCAGCACCCCGCTGCCGGAGTCCGTTGCCGACAGGTCGAGCAACGTGGCGCCGGGCTGGACATGGTCACCATTCGAAATAGCAATGGTAGTGACCACGCCGGCCATCGGGGCGTTCAGCGTCTCGACCGGTTTGGTACCGCCCTCATCGCGCCGCGCCGCAACGGTGGCTTCGGCATCGGAGACCGCCTTTTCGGCCTGGGCAAGCTGCGAGTTGGTCGCCA
>JAQGIF010000366.1 GCA_028291345.1 Rhodospirillales bacterium
TACCCGAGCATAAGTGTCTTTCGGGGGCGAGGCAGGCGACACGACCGAACTGTAGCAGTCGGCCATTGCCGGTCCTATTAACCAATTCGCAGTAGGTTTCACGATCAAGCGTGCTGATTCCGAGCGAAGGCGTTCATCCGGTTTGATGCCGCCCAGCGTTCCGATTAACCCTCGCCCATAATTCCGGGATGATGGGCGCCATCAAATCGGAATCCCTGCGGGGGCTCGTTCAATCCCGCTATCAGACGGGACCGGTGCGGGAAATGACCCGATACGGGCGGATTTCCGAATTTGAGCGAGCCCAGCTGATGGGTTGAAGTATTTCGGCGGCATCCTTGATACTGCGAGGTTCTGCACGACCGGAGATGAACGCCCTTACGACCTTATCCTAAGATTTTACGGTAGGCGTAATCGTCCCATTATCGTTATTGTAACATGCCGTTGTGGCGCTATTTGGCGTCGAGCACGTGACGGATTCGGATGGCCAACCCGGCAAAGGTGAACGGCTTGATGATGAGTTCGACGCCGGGGTCCAGCCGGCCATGGTGAACAATGGCGTTGCGCGCGTACCCGCTCATGAACAACACTTTGAACCCGGCTCTTCGGCGCCGTGCTTCATCCGCAACCTGCCTTCCGTTCATGCCCCCCGGTAATCCGACGTCGGTCAACAACAGCGCAATTTCCCGGTGCGCGTCCAGTAGGCGAAGCCCGGTCGCGCCATCGGGCGCTTCGATCGCGCCGTAGCCCAGCTCGCGCAACATTTCGACGGCGTAGGCGCGAACATCAGGATCATCTTCGACGACGAGAATTGTCTCTCCCTGTGCTTGTGGGACGGGGACGCGAACAGACTGGGTCTCGCCCATGCCTTCACCCGCATAGTGTCGCGGCAGGTAGAGCTTGATGGTCGTTCCGGCTCCCAACTCGCTGTAGATTTTGACGTGCCCACCCGACTGCTTGATGAAGCCATAAACCTGCGACAATCCGAGCCCGGTCCCCTGGCCGATTTCCTTGGTGGTGAAGAATGGCTCAAACGCCTTCGACACGACATCCGGCGGCATTCCGGTGCCGGTGTCGCTGACAAAGATCCCGACATACTGGCCCGGTGGTACTTCTGCGGCCGCGGCGTATTCTTCGTCGAGGAAAACGTTGGCGGCCTCAATGGTCAGCTTCCCGCCGTCGGGCATCGCGTCGCGCGCATTGATCGCCAAATTCAGCAAGGAGTTCTCAAGCTGGTTCGGATCAGCGAAGTTCGCCCAGAGTCCGCCCGCCAGAACCGTCTCGATCAGGATGTTCTCACCCAGCGTGCGGCGGAGCATTTCGGACATGCCGGTGATCAACGTATTGGCCGACAGCGGCTTAGGATCGAGCGGCTGGCGGCGGGCGAATGCGAGAAGCCGATGCGTAAGCATCGCGGCTCGGGACGCTCCGTGAAGCGCCGATGCGGCAAAACGGTGCAGACTTTTGTCCGTTCCCTCCGGCAGGCGGCGCTGAAGCGTCTCGATATTGCCCGTTATGATCGTCAGCATGTTATTGAAGTCGTGCGCTATGCCGCCTGTGAGCTGGCCGATCGCCTCCATTTTTTGAGACTGCCGCATTTGCTCTTCGGCGGCCCGCCGCTCGGTCAGATCGCGCGTGATCTTGGCAAATCCGATGAGCTCGCCCGACGGATCGCGCATAGCCTGCACAACGACGCTCGCCCAAAAGGTGCTGCCGTCCTTGCGAACCCGCCAACCGTCGCCCTGATACCTGCCGGTATTCGACGCGGTCGCCAGAACCTGCTGCGGGAGGCCATTCTGCTGATCTTCGGCTGTGTAGAAACGTGAAAAATTCTGGCCGGTGATTTCAACTGCGGTGTAGCCTTTCAGCCGTTCGGCGCCGGGGTTCCACCGGACGACATTCCCCAATGGATCGAGCATGTAGATCGCGTAATCGGTCACCGCCTCGACGAGAAGGCGGAAGCGGCGGTCGCTTTCATGAAGCCGTTCGAAACTCGCCTCGAGTTCCCGGGCGCGCTCCGCAATGCGGCTTTCCAGGGTTTCGTTCAAGCCTTGAAGCTCTTGTTCCGCTTTCTGTCTTGCCTGGTAAAGGCGCGCATTGTCGACCGCCACCGCCGCTTGCGCGGCAATTCCCATCAGAATGCGTTCATGGCGATCGTCAAAGACCCCAGGATCGGGGTGACCGAAGAACAGGCCGCCGATCACTTCGCCGGAGCGTGCGGTGACGGGCACCGCCAAATAGCTCCGCACCGGAAGATGCCCTTTGGGCATACCGTGGTATGGCGCGCTTTGCCCATATCTTGGATCGCGCTGAATGTCGTCCGAGCGGATGGGCCCAGTTCCGCGAAACGTCGGCTCAAACACCGCCGTGTTGCGCGGCATCGGGAATTGGGCAAACGCTTCGCGCGGTGCGCCCGAGAGGGTGAATAGGCTATAAGCCTCGCCTTGATCATTGATCACGTTGTGGAAGAACGCTCCGAACGCTGCTCCGGTGAGTTCGACGCCGGCGTCCGTGACCAGCTGAACGACGCGCTCCAGGTTGAGCTCTGCTGCAACGGCTATACCGGTCCGGTTCAGAATTTCGAACACACGCGATTCTTCGCGCAGTTCCGCGATCCGTGCCTCCAGCGTCTCGTTCAGTGCCAGCAAACGCGCATCGAGCTGCTTGCGATCGGTAATCTCGAAAAATGCTCCCCTTAGCCATCGGGCTTGAGTCCCCTTCTTGCGTCCGACCTCGCCCTTTCCCGCAAGCCAATGGATGCTGCCGTCGCCATGCCTGACCCGGAACTCAACCTGATAAACACCTGTCTCCATCGCGACTTCGATCGCCGCCCGTACCTTAGGCACATCATCGACGAAAATCGCTTGTTCCCAGTCCTTGGAGGATAAGGCTGCGGTTTCCCGGTCAAAACCGAACAGTGCCGCCATTTGCGGCGTCCATTCCCAGTGATCGGTTTCCAGGTCGAACTGGAAGGCCCCGGTGCCGCCGGCCATTTCCGCCAGACGGAAGAGATGATGAGGCGCCAGCAATCCGTCTTCGGAAGGTGCAGGGGCAGAACTGTCGTCGTTGCCAGCCGTCACGCTATTAGCCGCCGCCTTCGAGAATCGTCTTTGCCTCTGTCATTGCTCGAAGTTTTCCCAATGCGATGTGTCTCGGAAGATGGTTAAAGCCACAAGTGCTTGTAACGAGCGTTTGTTCCGGCGCGAGCCAACGCTGCGCCATGACACGTTCGACGACGAGTTCACGCGTTTCGACGTTCGGCGACTGCACGTCGACAGCCCCGACACCGAGCTGTTTGTTGCCGAGCAACCCTTCATAGTGATGCGCCATATCGTGCTCGACGAGGTAGGCATGACAGGCAATCTCGGTGATGATATCGGCCTTGTATCGGCCGGTATCGAAATAGCGGTGCCCGATTTGCCCGTCATAATCAGGGCCCACGGCATAGTTTCCCTGACAGATATGCGTGAGGACATGCACGTCGTCAGGTAGCCCTTCGATCGCCAGATTGATCGCCTCGGCGGCGGCGCGCACCTCGTCGTCATCCGCAACAGTAAAATAAGGCTCATCGATCTGGATGTGCTTGCAACCCGCATCCGCTAGGCGCCGGAAATTCTGATTCAGCAATTTGCCTAGGTCGTTCATCATCCGGGGCAAATCATTGTAGTATTCGTCGTACGCCACAACCGCCAAAAGATGCGGTCCCGTCATAGTGACCTTGACCGGCTTGCGCGCGAATGTGGACGCCATACGGAATTCGTCAACAAGGCCGAGATCGATCGAATCGACAATCGGGCCTCGGCAGGTTGCGGCGGGATGAAAGACGTTCGGATCGTGCTTGCTAATCGCCTTTGGCCGTGTGGCGCCTTGGAAAGCGGGGATTTTCTGCCAGAAATGGTTCAACATGGCGTTCGGCGGTGAATGCCGGTTATGCGTGCGCCGATGCATTTCGCCGCTGGTGATGATGTCGATACCCGCCGCCTCCTGCTCCAGTATCGCGGCTTGGGATGCCCGAAATTGGGCATCCACAAAATCGCCCCGCGAAAGCTGGCCTAGCGTCACCAGCCGGTCCAACGCCTCGTACCAGCGGGGCACACTGTGAGCCCCGACGACGGTCGTGGTGTATTTCCCGTAATAGGGCATCGTTCTCCTCATTTGGTCAGTCGCCGCGGCACTTTCCATAAGAGTTTAGATGGAGGCAAGAAAGTTCGTGATCGGCGACCGCAGATGCTTGAGCAGAGACAACTTGCTTCGAATGATCCGCATACGAATACGTCGTTAATACATCCTAATGCCCCGGCTCGGTATAGCCATTCACCACGTCGGTCGCTCGGAGAGCGAGATTTGCGGCCGTCGGTTTCCCGACCAGGCACAATCGATCCTGGCGAGCATGCGGTAGCCGTCGAACTTGATCTCATGCAGCCGTTTATCACCCGCCGGCGCTCCTTCAGAGGGGCGCGTGCTGTGGGGCGATTTTGTCGGGTCAGTCGCGCGCAGTGCCGGGGACGGGCTCCGGCGCAATGTCCGGTACCGCGCGCTCAGGCGGCATCACGATCTACTTCTTGAGATATCGGCGAACGTTTTCCACCATTGGACCGATCGCCGCGACGGCCGCCTTCAGCTGCTCCGGCGTTACACCGAACTTTTTGCTCCAACGGCGAAGCTCGTAGTCTTCGTTGACCTTGATCCGATCGTGGTCGGGTTTGCTGGCTTTGCTCTTGTCGTCGGACATGGTGTCCTCCTGGGCTGACGGAACTCCAACAGCCGAGGCTCACGGGCGTTCCACTTCAGTAAAATCCGTAATTGACACTTTTTTCCAAGGGAGGCGGGACTGCTCCGTCAGCACTCAATACCCATCAGCCGATCGGACATAGAGCAGGGTCTCCGGCGAGAGCGCATAATCGACCACAAGTTTCCAGCCAGGAGAATGGAAATGTGCTGAATTTGCGTGCTCGCAATTGTTCAGCTAGGACGGGGCGCCGCAGACGCAATTGTCAACCACTTGTCGACGATGTGAGGGGCTAGCTAGGCACCAGCCGTCAATACCGGTGAGCCTTCCCGTCCTTCTTCCGAGTCGTGTAGTGCAGATACATGCACCATCTGAACCCACAGCTTAGACCAAGAAAATACAAAAGGTGGCACTACACGCTCAAAGCGCACCTTCACCTCGCCTAAAAACCCTTGATCCCACTTCGCGTGACCTTCCGCAAAATTGCAAAAACCATCCTGCAACTGCGCAATCTCAATGGCCAAAGGGCAGCCATAAACGACTACATCGGGGTAGTGGCACGCTCCATCCACCAAGCGGAAAATTCGCACCTGCCGAGTGCAAGAATTCACCATGCGACCGATGGCGGCACACCACCCGCCCTTAATTCACGGCCGAAGAATCAACGCTTTAGTTCTGCGGCAAATGTCCAGATCGCGCGTTCGAGAGTTGGTAAAATCTGTCCGCGAACGGTTGAGAGGCTGGAGCAAATCGGTCGACGAGCCCGCCACGGCATTCTTGCAAGCGGAACCTCCGTCACTAAAGCAGGTGGAAGGCCCACCGCCACTGCCACGTCTCGCGCGAATTCAGCCCAAGTCGCCCCGCCTTCATTGGCCAAATGCCAAAGCCCCACCTCTTTGTCGATAATCAGGTCGAGCGTGGTACTCACCAGGTCCGGGACAAAGGTCGGCGACACTTTGCAATCGGCTGCAAAAAAAGTTTCCGCCGCACGAAGCGTGTCCACGAGTTGCATCGCAAAGTTGTGAGTGTCCCGCGCGGAAAAAAACGCCGCTGTCCGGATGACGAGAACCGAACTGTTCGCGGAGAGCAATTCGCCGTCTGCTTCGGCTTTGCTCCGCCCATACACGTTTAAAGGAAAGGCTTCATCCGGTTCAATGTACGCGCGGCCCGCGTCCCCGCTGAACACGAGATCGCTCGAAAAGGTCGTAAATGGAATATCATGAGCTGCGCAACATTGGGCCAGTGTAAGGCACCCGTCTCGGTTTGCCTTCAGGCACTCGGCGTCGCTGGATTCGGCCTCATCCACCTTAACCCACCCCGCGGCATTGATTACGGCCCATGGTCGCACTTCAGACAACAAACGGTCTATCACCTCCCCATTATTCAACGGCAGCTGGGTACGATCGGTCAGGAGATAGTCGATGCTGCGCCTCTCACATTCGTGGGCAAATGCCCGCCCCAGCGTACCTGTTGCTCCTGCAATCAAAAGCGGCGCACTGCTGCGTGACGAGAATGCAGGGACTGCGCCTATAGCGGCCGACAAGGTGACGCCACGATATTGAAGCCTTTGGTCTCTATGCCACCATCCACTATTTGCGAGGACTGGATGCCGTTCGCCTTTCCCCCAAGCCAGATCTTGAAGCAGCGGGACCATTGCCGTAGGACGGGGGGGATTCGAGCGGACATCGAACACGCCGCACTCGTAGGAGAGGTCGCTGCGCGTGAGAAGGCTGTTCCAATCGAACGATCCTAGAAGACTCCAGGCCGTAACCGCCCTGATATCCATCTGTTCGGCACGTAATGCTTCGGCCGTCGACCAGGCCTCGGCCATCCAGCGCATCTGCTCTTCGCGTGTACAGCCGTTGTGCACCTCGGTAATTGCAACTGGTGTCCGGTACCGGGTCCACACTTCGCGCAATGCGTTGGCAAGTCCGCCTTGACGGGGTGCGAGGACCCGCACCGCCTCCAGATCGGCCACGGCCCCATACCAGTTCCGTCCCCGTTTTTCATTCGGATAACGTGTTATGCGATGATCCAGAAATCGATCGCTAGTCAGGTAATGATTGACGCCAATTATGTCGGGCGGGCAGGGCGCGTCTGCGATGGCTTTCACGCGGTCGCCTAGCCCGAAACGGTCCAGTCTTTGCCAGAGGGGATGGTCCGGCGTTACGCGCCCGCACAGAAAATCCCAGGTCGACCACCGCCTAAGATTATCGAACGCCGCCTGGCCCGCCATTGGATCGGTGGAGAATGTTTTGCCTAAATCTTCTGTCTGGATCAGGTGCGCACCGGCGTTGATCCGGCGCACTGCCCTCATCGAAAGGCGAACCGCATCGAGCTCGTTCAAGAATGCGCGCCAGAATGCCGCTTCATCGTTGGAGTGAGGGTGCCAGTGCCCATAGAGCGCGGAAAAGCGGGCCGTGGTTAAAGGCTCGTTGACGGGTGTCCAGTCAGCGACCCAAGGATAGCGCTGGGCCACGCTCTCAGCATGCTTTGCGAGACCCGGCGCGAAGTCCTCTGACAATAGGTCGGTGTAGGCGGGCCCACTTCCGTGATGGAGTAGGCCGACGATGGGCGAGACATTTAACTCCCTGAGGCGTCGCAAAGGCCCGTCGCTCAAGGTCCAATCCGTGATTTCCGGGGAAACCGGCGACGTCCGCTCCCACAGAACCGGATATCGCAGGCGTGATATGCCCAGGCTTGCAAATCTATCGATATCGTCAGCGCGTCCGTCATGTCGCGAGGCGATGCTCTGATCGAAAAAGCTGTCACCTACCCGATTTACCGTGCATTCGTGTCCGCCCCATAATTCCAGCGGAGCTAATATCGGCAACCGTCCGTCCCCTGCCATGTATTCACTCTCACGATCGACGTTCTGATCACGGTCTACCCAACCTTCTGAAGCCGGTTCGGTAAGCTTGCCTTGCTCATCTTGCCCTCCGATCCGACCGCCTTGACACCGATGGGACGGTTGCGGCTCACAGCCAAGCGTCGAAAGAGAGCGGCGGTTTCAACCGTATTCTGCTCCAGCTTGAACAACTCGACGGCACGTTTGCGTCCAGCCAAGCCCATTTGCCGGCATCGCTTAGTGTTCGCCAGTAGGTCCGAAGTCGCATGCGCGATGCCGGGCCAATCGCCTGCGTAGGAGCTCAGCACGCCCGGAGGATCGATTGGTGAGATATGAATACCCGTGCTGTCCGCCTCTATAATTTCCGCAACGCCACCGACAGCGAGCGCCACGACGGGTACGCCGCAGGCCATCGCTTCCAGCACGGCCAGTGGCATGGCCTCGCTGCGTGACGTTTGCAGCAAGATATCGAACGCCGGATAGACTTGTTCGGTAGATTGCATGGCGCCAAGGAGGTGAATGCGGTCCGGTGCACTGGTGCGGGCGATCATCGCTTCCAGCATGCCGCGCTCGGGCCCTTCGCCGATCAGGGCGAAATGAACATCCTGCCGGTCCTGACATACGCGATCCGCCGCTAGAACGAACTTGTCAGGACCCTTTTCCGGTGCAAGCCGGCCTACGAACCCGACCAGAGCCATGGCAGCGGATAACCCCAGATCCGCACGAAGTGCCCGCGGCTCGGCGACCGGGCGGAATCTTTCGACATCGACGCCGTTGGGGATGATCGAGATGTTTTGCGGCGCAATTCCGGTCGCCAGCGCCTGTGCAAAAGCTTGTTGACACACGGTGATCAGATGGCTGCCGGCCACCCTTGCCACGCTGATTTCCTGGGCCAGCAAAGCCATCGAGTGGATAGTCGCCAGCACGGGAATGCCGGTCATCCGGCCGCCAATGGCGGCGAGCGTATGCGCATTCAAGAGATGCGCGTGAATGATATCGATCGCATGATGCTGAACGATGGTAGAAACGAGCTCGATTGAACTCCAGGTCGGATCGTCGCGGATGTGAGTAATGAAAACCTTGCAACCCAGTGCCCGCAATCTGGCGGTAAATGGGCTTTCATAGGGGCAGATACAGGTGACCTCAAACTCGGAAGCAGGCAGTGCCTGAATCAGGTTAAAGACCGTGCTTTCCATCCCGCCGATAATCGCGTTCCCGATGAGTTCGAGCACATGCACGCGCCGATTGATCGCCCCCCCCGAAATGCGTGATTCACCTTCGCTCGAATCCATGGGCTGCTCCAAACGCGGTGGATGTCACGATAAACCAAGCCAAGAACACGCCGTTCCGCCCATTATCTGATTTCGATCGTCCCGACTCAGGCCGATCTCATCGAAAAGGCGTGAAACCTCATCCATCATGGTGCGAATATGGCCTCCGGCGCATGGAAAGAACCTATCGCTGCCGAATTGCAAAAGTCCTGGGCCAAGCACTGCCAGCGCGCGCTCCAAAACAGGTTTCCGGTAGACGGGCGGCGCTCCGAACGAGAAATCGAAACGGAACTGGCAATCCTGCGGCGCTACACCGTTTATCAGGTCGATGAGGCCGACCGCATTGGCCTCGTCCGTCCATGGCCATCCCAAGTGCGCCAACGCCACTCGCAAGCTTGGATGTTCGCGAACCGCTTCGTAGAAGACCGGCCTGCAATATTTGCCGGACCTTCCGTCGATAAATATCCCGCTATGGAAAAGGATCGGGAGGTTGAGCGTGGCAGCCTGCGCATAAACTGTGTGGGCTCTATCGTCATCTGGGTACCATCCGGAAGGAACAAGCTTAAGGCCTCTCAATCCACTCTCCACGGCTCTCTCAAGATCGCCCGCAGCTTCCGGGTGGAGGGGGTTAACGACGGCAAACCCGATCAACCGATCCTGGTGACCACGCACGATCGCACTTAGATGTGCGTTCGCGGCGACCAGCGACGTCCGATCCGAAAGATTGAACGGGCCGGTCAAGAATGGCGCGAGCACAAGCGCGGCATCTATGCCGGCGTCATCCAACGCGTCGAGGATTCCGCCGGCCGTCTCATTCCCAGAACAATGTAGGTGCGCATCGACGATCATGATGAACTGCCTCTATTCGCGATGAGCGTTGACTGTCCGGCGTTGGGCGAACGCACACGCTCCTTGCTGAACCGCAACTCTATTCTGCCGCCTCCAATGCCCCGCCCGGTCCCGCTGTTTCTTCGTTCTGGAAGCGCAACTCCGCTTTGTGACGTCGAAACGTCGCGAGCGCCTGTCCGATGACCTGATCCATATTGTAGTAGCGATAGGTCGCGAGGCGGCCGACAAACATCACGTTCGGCGAGACGAGCGCCAGTGCTTCGTAGCGCTTGAACAATGCCTGATTTTCGGCACGGGGGATCGGATAGTAGGGTTCGCCATCCGCGCATGGGAATTCATAGGAAATACTGGTTTTGTCGGCTTTCTGGCCGGTCAGATGCTTGTATTCGGTGATCCGTGTGTGAGAGGTCGTTTCGCTTGGAAAATTGACAACGGCAACTGACTGGAACCACTCCCGGTCATGGGTTTCGTGACGAAATGCCAATGAGCGATAGGGCAGTTTTCCATAGCAATGCTCGAAATACTCATCAATGGGCCCAGTGAACACCAGATGATCGAAGGTGATTCCCGTCCTGACCTCCTCGAACTCCACCCCAAGACGGATTTCAATATTGGGATGGTCGAGCATCTTTTCGAACAGGGCCGTATAGCCCTTGTCCGGCATGGCCTGAAAGCTGTCGGTGAAATAGCGGTCGTCGTCATTCAATCGCGTGGGTACGCGTGCGGTGACCGCCTTATCGAGCTGGGATGGGTCCAACCCCCATTGTTTCCGGGTGTATCCGCGGAAAAACGTCTCGTAGAGTTCCCTCCCCACCTTCGAAATAACCACATCTGCAGATGTCAGGATCGCGTCGACGGGTTCGGCTTTCGTGTTCAGGAATGCTTCGGCTTCGGATTCAGTCGCCAGGTTCATGCCGTATATGGCGTTCAGAGTGGTTCGATTTATCGGTACCGGAACTTGCATGCCGCCGACTTGCGCCAATACTCGGTGTTCATAGAGCCGCCAGCCTGTAAAGGCTGACAGGTAATCGACGATTTCGCGGCTGTTCGTATGGAAAATATGCGGGCCGTAGCGATGCACGAGGATGCCCGCGTTATCGAGATGATCGTAGGCATTTCCGCCAATATGGGCCCGTCGGTCTATGATCAGCACGCGCTTGCCCAAATCGGCGGCGAGCCGCTCGGCCATCACCGATCCGGCGAATCCGCTCCCGACTACCAGGTAATCGTAATGGGATCGCTTGGGCTTACGTCGGACATTGATCGCGTCGGCGATCAGCGCCTCCATCTGTGATGATACACGATCCCAGGAAAGATCCGTGAGAGTCCGATCGACCGCACTGCGCCAAGTGTTCTCCTTAGCCGTCCGCATGGCAAGGGCGCCTTCACAGGCTTCGACAAATGCGGCAGCGCCCTTGGCGACCTTCACCGCCTCGAGTTGACCGTAGAGCCGCACCACGTCAACTACCGGTGTTGAGACGACCGGCAAGCCGGCTGCGAGATATTCAGGTGTTTTTGTGGGGCTGATGAACCGCGTCGAATCGTTTTGGGCAAAAGGCATTAGCGCTGCGTTCCATCCCGCGGCATAGGCGGGAAGCTCGCCGTAAGCCTTGCTGCCGAGATAATGGATATTGGGCAAGCTCGGTAATGTCGCGGGATCGATTTTTACGACGGGCCCAACGATGACAAAGCTCCAAAGCGGACGAAGCCGCGCGATATCCTCGAGCAGATCGAGATCCATTCGCTCATCGATCACACCGAAAAAACCGAGCCTGGGACGCGGTAATCCCGCCTGGTCGGCCGGTTCGGCGATATCTCCTAGCGCGGCGGCAAAATGCGTTCTGTCCACACTCGATGGAAAGGGATAAATGGCATTGTGTTGAGAACGCTTCGCCTCAAACAGGCTGTAACCGCCTGTGAACACAAGATCCGCAACCTGGAATAACTGGCGTTCCAATGAAACCAACGCGGGTGACGCGAACTTGAAGTTCGCCAACTCATCCATGCAGTCGTAGACGGTGCACAGCGCCGTGAGATGCCGGGAGAAAGGTAGCATCATCGGCGTATAATACCACCGTATGAGGCCGTCTTTTCGAGTCGCGATGAAGTCATCGAGAAGATCACCTAAGACATCATTCACGTGGTTGATATCCAAACCGACGGGTAATTCTGGTGTTATTACTGTGACCCCACTAGAAATTACCCGAACATTCAACTTTTGAGTAGAAATGGCCTCCGAGATGTGAGGTTCTTCCCAGAATATCAC
>JAQGIF010000369.1 GCA_028291345.1 Rhodospirillales bacterium
AGGGGAGAACGGCGAGCAACAATAATGTCCTGAACATTGTTATTTCCTGAGTTTAAACTGTTGATAGTTATCGTACGGCCTGGGGCAGCTGGAAATCCAAAAATTGAGTGGAATCAGGAATTTCCGCGTCGATTTCAGTGGCCGGGGCCGCCGAGGCTGATGGAAAGCGTCTCGCCTAATCCGGGCAACTTTGTTATCGTTTCGCCATGATCACACGCCGCCATTTCATCGCTGGCGTCACCGGATCCATGGCGATGCCGTCCGCGCGGGCCGACCTGCTTGGCCGGCCCATCGGCTTGCAGCTCTATACGATCGGCGATGCGCTGCGAGCGGATTTCGATGGGGCACTACGCACTGTCGCGGTGATCGGCTATCGGGCGGTCGAGAGCAATTTGAACCTTGCCGGCCGCGACGCGGTGGCGCTGAAACAGGCCTTCTCCGCGCTGGGGCTGACGTGGGAGAGCGCGCACCTGGCCGGGGATGAGCTTCGTGCCGGGCTGGAGCGGACTATCGACACGGGGCACGGCGTGGGGCTCAAATATCTCGTCTGCGCCTTTCCCCTGGTTCCGGGCTCATTCAAGGAGGCGATCGCCGGCATCGAGCTGGATGACTGGAAGACAAATGCCGATTTGTTCAATCATATCGGTGAGCGGACGCGGGCGGCCGGCATCCAGTTCGCCTATCACAATCACAATCTCGAATTCCGGATGTATGGCGGCGTCAGCGGTTACGACACACTGCTGGCACTGACCGACCCGGCCCTGGTGAAGCTGGAACTGGATTGCGGCTGGATGGTGAGTGCAGGTTTGGACCCGGTGACCTATCTCGCCCGCTATCCCGGCCGGTATGTCATGCTGCATCTTAAGGATTTGCGAGCGGAGCATATCCCCAACACCGACTTGAAAATCGCGAGTACGGAGGTGGGAAAGGGCATCATCGACTGGCCGCGACTGCTGCGCGCGGCGGCCAAGGCGGGAGTGAAGGCGGCCTATGTCGAGCAGGAGCCGCCATTTCCGCGCTCATCGCTGGATTCGGTGCGGGAAAGTTTCCTGTATTTGCGGGGGTTGGCGGGTTAGGCGCTCTCCATGACCTTCTCCAATATCGCCGGAATTTCGTACACGGCGCGGTTGTTCAGGCAGGCGGCGTTTTGACGAAATTGCTCCAGCCGGCCGTCGGCCAGCAGGGATTGGACAGCTTCGGCGATCTGCTTGAAATCTTTGATGACGATGCCGAGCTGCCGCTCTTCGACCCATTCAGTATTGGGGCGTTCCTGCGGCATGGTCAGGCTGTTGCGTTCGATGATAACCGGTAGCCCCATCTGCAGTGCCTCGCTGATGCTGCCGGGGCCGGGCTTGCCGATGAAGAAATCGGCGAGGCGCATATAGTCGGGCACACGGTCGGTGAAGCCGACGGCGTGGCAACCGGGGCGGCTGGCCAGGGCTGCAAACAGCTTTTCGTTATGGCCGCAGATGACGATGGTCTGGATGGCGAGTTTCGAGCGCGCCAGACGATCGACGATCTTCTCGGCGCTTTTGGAGCCATAGCCGCCGAACATGATCAGCGCGGTCGGCAGGTCGGGGTCGAGACCGACTTCGATACGCGCTGCGCGCCTGTCACCCTTCGGTTCACGGTAGAAGAGCGGCTTCAGGATCATCCCGGAGGTCTGGAAGATGCGGTCGGTTGGGTAGCCCGCTTCGCGGGCCTGAGCGATCGCACGCTCGGTCCCGCAGACGATGAACTGTTCCTGCTTTTCCAGCCAGAAATGGGGCGGGAAGTCGGCCAGGTCGGTCATGATGGTGACGTAGGGGATATCGGTGTGAACCCGCCTGAGCGCACGGAATAATATGCCGTTGAAATTGGGGATCAGCGAGACGACCAGGTCGGGGTGCGATGTCTGCCAGTGCCTTTCCAGCACCTCCTCGAAATTCGGCGTGTAGAAGCGGATGCCCCGCTGCAATGTCCGCAGCATGGCGAGCGAGCCGTAGGTCCAGCCGCGCTTGAGGATGGCGTTGTAGAAATCCTGTGACGGTGTGCCGGTGACGCGGCGGAACATGTCCACCGGGTCCAGCAGCTCCTGCAGATTGACCAGCTTGATCTTCCAGTGCGGAAATTGCTCGGCGATGACTTCCGTCAGTGCGATGGCTGCGGCGCGATGGCCGCCACCGGCGTCGAAAAAGAAGAATTCGAGCGTAGGTCGGGCAGTGGGCACTGTGATCGATCCATCCGTGCGCGGCGACCCATGCGGGCGACTCGACGCATGCTAACCCAAGGATGGCGCGCTGCGCTGGATTATTTAGCCGCGGTGAGTAGCAAAACAGCGGTAGGCCTTTAACGGTTTCCCTTTGGGATTTTGTCGGACCGGGTAGGATGGGCGTCAAACGAATGGTGAGCCCGCCCCGCGCCATGATCGCCGATGTCCGCTATCAGGTAGCAAACTCCGCAAGCAAAAATAGGGCCGATTGCACAGAATTGCTACAGTCCCGGCATGGCCGGACTGAGCTAGCGACCGCTGCCAAAAAATATGCGACGGCTCATTATCCTGTATTCTTGTATTCTTGCTCTCTTCTATCCGCAATCTTCGGATCGGTTTAACTGAATCTTATGCTCAGCTTCACCGTCGATTTGCCAAGAAACCGCTTGGCGCAACGCGATGGCTTTTCGTGAAGCGAAAGGAGGCTGCCGCCCTGGGCGTTTTGATTTTAAGGTGGAGGTGAGGTACGGCGCCCCATCGGCGATGGTCTCCTTCTAGACCAAGCACAGTCTGAAATCCCACGCGGGTACCGATTCAAGCAGCCTTTTCGTACCGCGCGTCCGCGTGCAACCCAGCGCGTCACAATGCGTCGTTAACCCACATCCAGTACGGCATAGTGAGGGGGCGTGGCTCACCGATTCCCAAGGCGCCGCAACGCCATCGGTCACGGCCAGCCGCAGTCTCACTGCCGATCAATATTTCCGTATCAGCCCAACGAGCCTGCCCTGTACTCTGACGCGGTCGGCGCCGTAGAGCTGGATCTTGTGGGCTTGGTTCGCGGGTTCGAGCGCGACCGTGTTGCCCTTGCGGCGCAGGCGCTTCAGCGTCGCTTCCTGCCCATCGACCAGAGCGACGACGATGGCGCCGTTCTCGGCGGTTTCGTCGCGGCGGATAATGACCGTGTCGTCATCGAGGATGCCGGCATCGATCATCGAATCGCCGGTGACCTTCAGCGCGTAATAGTCGCCGGCGCCCAGCAGGCTGCTCGGCACCTCGACATAATTGCCGTGGTCGCGCAGCGCCTCGATCGGCGTTCCAGCGGCGATTTTGCCATAGAGCGGAAGCTGCACGGCGTCGCGGTCGCCTTCCGGTTCGACCGAGCGGCCCTGGAGGGGTTGGAAATCGCCCTGGATCACCTGCGGCCGGAAGCCGGCGGGGGACAGCCGGACGCGGCCCTGGGTATCGGGCAGCTTTATGACTTCGAGCGCCCGTGCCCGGTGATGGAGCCGGCGTAGGAATCCGCGCTCCTCCAGCGCCGACACCAGCCGATGGACCCCGGATTTGGACTTCAGACCCAGCGCATCCTTCATCTCGTCGAAGGAAGGCGGTATGCCCTCAGCCTGCATGCGTTCATGGATGAGCATCAAAAGTTCGTGCTGTTTGCGGGTTAACATTTGCATCACCTTTCGCGAAGCGCAGAACAAATCAGGAAACCGTCCATCGTTCTAGTTTGGTTCACTGATTCGGGTCAAGAGGGTTGTAATGTTCTTTGCTGAACTCTGGCCATAATTCGTTGCTAGTGGTCACCTAAGCAACCGAAGATCAGCGAAAGAGCCGAATGGACGCCAGCAGCGAACTGATTCTACTTGGCGGATTGCTGCTGTTGCTGAGCGTCTTTGCCGGGCTGGCTTCGGCGAAGATTGGCGCGCCCTTGCTGCTGGCGTTCCTGGCGCTGGGTATGCTGGCAGGCGAGGATGGGCCGGGTCATATCCGCTTCGACGATTTCCGCAGCTCCTATCTGGTGGGCAGCATCGCGCTGGCCGTCATCCTGTTTGACGGCGGCATCTCCACCAGGTGGGAAGAGGTGCGGGGGCTGTTATTGCCTTCGGGGGTGCTGGCGACGGTTGGGGTGGCGGTGACCGCCGGCATTGTCGGTGCGGCTGCCCATTATGGATTCACTCTTCCCTGGCTCGACGCCCTGCTGCTGGGGGCGGTGGTGGCGCCGACCGACGCGGCCGCAGTGGCCTCCCTGCTGCATATGCAGAAGTTGAATCTGCGCACGCGCGTCGCGGCGATACTCGAAGTCGAATCCGGCCTCAACGATCCGATGGCGGTGTTCATCACGCTGGCTTTCGTCGAGCTCATCCGCCGTCCGGACGCCGCGGGCTGGCTGGGCGCCGGCGAATTGTTCGGCCTGCAGATGATCGGCGGCGCGGCGATCGGGCTGGTCGGGGGCCGCGCGCTGCTGTTCCTGTTCCGCAAGCTGGATCTCAACGCCGGTCTTTACCCCATATTAGGATTGGCCGGGGCACTGACCGTGTTCGGCGGGGCGCAGATCCTGGAGGCCAGCGGCTTTCTCGCAACCTATCTCGCCGCGCTGATCTTGGGCAACGGGCGCTATGCGGGCAAAGAGGCGGTCGGCCGCTTCTTCGGCTCGTTCGCGTGGCTTAGCCAGATCGTGCTGTTCCTGATGCTGGGTTTGCTCGTATCGCCAAGCCAGTTGGAGCCGCTGCTGGGCTTCGCCTTCGCCGTGGCGGCGGTGCTGATCCTGGTGGCGCGGCCGGTAGCGGTCGCACTCTGCCTGATTCCATTCCGGTTCCAATGGCGCGAAATCCTCTTCATCTCCTGGGTCGGACTGCGCGGCGCCGTGCCGATCTTCCTGGCGATCATCCCGGTTCTGACCGGCGCCAGGGGCGGGGGTCTGCTGTTCGGCACCGCCTTCATCGTCGTGATGATCTCGCTGGTGATCCAGGGCTGGACCGTCGCACCGCTGGCGCGCTGGCTTAAGCTCGAAATTCCCATCGGCGGACGCATTGATGGCTGAACGTGTTTCAGTGCCGATGACCCTTAGCGAGATCGAACCGGCCGAAATTATCGCGTTCTGGCGTGAGGCCGGACCCGAGCGCTGGTTCGCGATCGACCGCGATTTCGACGCGGTGATCCGCGCGCGCTTTGAACGTGCTCATCTCGCGGCTTCGGCCGGGGTCGATCAGGCTTGGGCCGAAAGCGCCGAAGGCGCGCTCGCATTCCTGCTTTTGACGGATCAGTTTCCGCGCAATCTTTACCGGGAATCGGCCCACGCGTTCGCCACCGACCCGCTCGCTCGTCACATGGCCGAACAGGCGTTGGCCCGAGGCTTCGACATGGCGACGGAGGCGCTTGTACGAATGTTCTTCTACCTGCCGTTCCAGCATCACGAGGACGCAGCCTCGCAGGCGCGATCGGTCGAGCTTTTTACGCGCCACAGCGAGCTGACCGGCGATAGTGAAGGCCTGCGCCATGCCCGGCATCATGCCGAGACGATCGCGCGGTTCAGTCGTTTTCCTCACCGTAACGTCCTGCTGGGACGGGATTCGGCGCCCGAGGAGCGCGCCTATCTCGCGCGTGGCGGATTTACCGGCTAACGCTGGACTAGAGCCTTGCCCGCTAGGCGGAATTTCCCGGAGTTCGTGCTACCCTTCAGATCTATCCATTCGGATGATCGGCTACTGTGGCCGTAGCGGCACTGGGTCCCCTTCCTGGGAGCTTGGAAAATCAGCATGGCGAAGACAGAGTCCGAGCCGCCGAAACGTCTGCGCGATACCGTGGAGGGGCTGCGCATCGGCGACGCGGCACAGGCGCGCCCCTGGCGCCGCTGGGGGCCTTATCTCGGCGAGCGGCAGTGGGGAACGGTGCGCGAGGATTACAGTCCGGGCGGCGACGCGTGGGACTATCTGACCTTCGACGAGGCGCGCAGCCGGGCCTATCGCTGGGGCGAGGACGGCATCGCAGGTTTCGGCGACAGGCATCTGCACTGGTGCCTATCGCTGGGCCTGTGGAACGGCCGCGACCGGATCCTGAAGGAGCGGATGTTCGGCCTCACCAACAGCCAGGGCAATCACGGCGAGGACGTCAAGGAGGCGTATTATTACAGCGATGGCATACCCAGCCATGCCTACATGCGGATGCTGTACAAATACCCCCAGGCTGCCTTTCCGTATGACCAGCTGCTGGAGGAAAACCGCAAGCGGGGCGTGACCGACCCGGAGTTCGAACTGGCCGATACGGGGCTGTTCGACGAGGGCCGGTATTTCGATGTCACGGTCGAATATGCCAAGGGCGACCCGGACGACATATTGATGCGAATTACGGTCCAGAACCGCGGACCCGACGCGGCGGCGCTGCAAGTGCTGCCACAGCTTTGGGCCCGCAATATCTGGTCCTGGGCGGACGGAACGCCGCGGCCGGTGCTGAAGCTGTCGGCCGACGGTTCGGTCTCAGCGACCCACCCGGAAATGCCGGCGATGCGTCTGCACGCCGACGGGGCCCCGGAATTCCTGTTCTGCGAGAACGACACCAATATCAACAGGCTTTACGGCGAGGGGGCTGCGGGTCCGTTCAAGGACGGGATCAACGACTGCGTTGTCGATGGGGACAAAAGCGCCGTCAGCGCTGCGGGCGAGGGGACGAAGTGCGCCGCCCATTTCACACTGATGGTCCAGGGGGGCGAGACGCGAACAATCCGCCTGCGCTTTCGCGCCGATCAAGCCGCCGGCGCGCCTTTCGCGGATTTCGATGCGCTGTTCGCGACACGGCTGGCGGAGACCGAGGAGTTTTATGCGATCCTGCAGCGCGACATGCCGGATGCCGACAAGCGGCTGGTTCAGCGCCAAGCTCTGGCTGGGATGCTGTGGTCGAAGCAATTTTATTGCCTTGATATACGCCGCTGGCTGGCCGGCGACCCGGCCCAGCCGGCCCCCGCGACCGAGCGGCTGAAAGGTCGGAATGCGAGCTGGGTCCATCTCTACAATGCCGACATCATCTCGATGCCGGACACCTGGGAATATCCCTGGTACGCCGCCTGGGACCTGGCGTTCCACTGCGTGACCTTCGCCCTGATCGATCCGGAATTCGCCAAGGCGCAGCTCGTCCTGCTGACCCGCGAATGGTACATGCACCCCAACGGCCAGCTGCCGGCCTATGAGTGGAAATTCGACGACGTGAACCCGCCCGTCCATGCCTGGGCGACATGGCGGGTCTTTCAGATGGACCGGGCGTTCAAGGGGAGCGCCGACAGGGTGTTCCTGGAGCGGGTCTTCCACAAGCTGATCCTCAATTTCAACTGGTGGGTGAACCGAAAGGACGCCGAGGGGCGCAACGTGTTCCAAGGCGGGTTCCTGGGGCTCGACAATATCGGAATCTTCGACCGATCTTCCCCGCTCCCCACCGGCGGCAGCATCAATCAGTCGGACGGCACAGCGTGGATGGCGATGTATGCGCTGAACCTCATGCGCATCGCCCTGTCGCTGGCGCGGCAGAACCATGTCTATGAGGACATCGCTAGCAAGTTCTTCGAGCATTTCCTCTATATCGCCGAGGCAATGACCCAGATGGGCGGCCAGCACGGCCTGTGGGACGAGCAGGACGAGTTCTTTTATGACGTACTGGAGTTGCCCGATGGGGAAAGCATCCCCCTGCGCGTCCGCTCCATGGTCGGGCTGATCCCGCTTTATGCCGTGCAGGTGCTGGAATCAGATCATTTCGATGAGCTGCCGGGTTTTGCCTCGCGTCTGCAATGGTTCCTGAACTATCGGCCGGACCTGGCCAAGCTGGTGTCGCGCTGGACCGAACAGGCGCAGGGTGAGCGTCATCTATTGTCGCTGCTGCGCGGCCATCGCATGAAGCGCCTGCTGGCGCGGGTATTGGACGAGGCGGAGTTCTTCTCAGCTTACGGCATCCGGGCGCTGTCGCGTGTGCATGCCGACAAGCCCTATCGTTTCGAATATGACGGCCGGACATTCAGCGTCGGCTACGAGCCTGGGGAATCGCGCTCACATTTGTTCGGCGGCAACTCCAACTGGCGGGGCCCGATCTGGATGCCGGTGAACTATATGCTCGTGGAATCGCTTTATGAGCTTCACCATTATTACGGTGATGATTTCAAGGTCGAATGCCCCGTGGGTTCAGGCACGATGCTGACCTTGCGGCAGGTGGCTGAGGAACTCAGCGCCCGCCTCTGCGCGATCTTCCTGCGCAATGGCAAAGGCCAGCGGCCGGTATTCGGTGACATCGCGATCACACAGAACGATCCGGCGTTCCGTGACCATGTGCTGTTTCATGAATATTTTCATGGCGACAACGGCAAAGGTCTCGGTGCCTCGCACCAGACCGGCTGGAGCGGCGTGGTCGCACTGCTGCTGCATCCTCGCGCGGACGACGACCCTTGTATCCCGCTGATTCCGTGACCGGCTGAAGCTACTGGCCCGTCGTCAGCACCATGCGGAAGCGGGCGTCGCCCCTCATCATCTTTTCATAGGCTTCGGCGGCGCGTTCCAGCGGCATGGTCTCAATCATCGGACGGATGTCGGTCAGAACGCTGAAGGCCAGCGTGTCTTCGCTGTCGATCGACGTCCCGGACGGCCAGCCGGCGAGGCCGCGACG
This sequence comes from Rhodospirillales bacterium, assembly GCA_028291345.1. GTDB lineage: Bacteria > Pseudomonadota > Alphaproteobacteria > BOG-932 > Roseiterribacteraceae > BOG-932. Next base: position 8,612 of record JAQGIF010000369.1, read on the forward strand.
TGCGCTGATGAGCAGAAAAGGCGAGACCTCCACGGGCTCGGGCGCCGCACCGACGATCAGCAGCCTGCCGTCCGTGCCCAGGCCGCCGACCGTATCGCTCATCGCCTTGGAATTTGTCACGGTCGCCAACACGATACGGACGCCGCCCAGCCGGGTCAGCTCGGCGGCGACATTCTGCGTCGTGCTGTCGATATAGTGATGGGCGCCCAGCTTACGGGCCAGCGGCTCCTTGTCCTTGCCGCGCGCAATGGCGACGGTGCGGCAGCCCATCTTGGCGGCGAATTGCACGCCGAGATGGCCGAGCCCGCCGATGCCCAGCACCGCGACCAGATCGCCGGCCCGCACGCCGCTGTAACGCAGCGCATTGAACGTCGTGATGCCAGCGCAGAGCAGTGGCGCGGCATCCTCCGACGACAGCTCGTCCGGCACCGAGGCGAGCGCTTCGAACGGCGCGATCATCTGCTCGGCGTATCCCCCATCGTAACTGATGCCGGGAACCTTGCCATAGAGACATGTTATGAAATCGCCCCGACGGCAGGATGGGCAGTGGCCGCAATGTCCGCCATGCCAGCCGACCCCGACCCGCTGCCCCAGCTTCCAGTTCGGTACGTCCGCGCCCATGGCATCGATGATACCGACCACCTCATGCCCCGGTACCCGCGGGAACTGCAGGCCTGGATAGCCCCCCATCTTGGTGAAGGAATCGCTGTGGCAAACGCCGCAGGCTTGGACCTTGATGCGGACATGGCGCGCGGCGGGTTCGGGAATGTCACGCTCGATCAGTTCGAAAGGACCGTTCGCACTCGTCACCTGGACCGCCCGCATGCGCGCCATCTCCGCCTCCGTCAAACGGTATCGCTCTTAGATGGTGGCTCGGCTTCTCAAAACCAGAACAGCGGAACACGAGCGCGCCGATGCCCATTCTCCAGCTTACTTGTTCGCGGCCCTCAACCGGGCGTGGCGATTGTTTATAAACTGAGCGCTTTTTTTATTTTTGGTTTATTTTGTTCAACAAATTTTCTGCTCGATTTTTTATACTTTGTTTCTTATTTTTTTGGAAGGCGCCGCAGCACGATCCGGGACATTGCGAGTCCCGTCCAGTGCGGTTCGGCGTGCGTTCCAATAGGAGACGAATTTTGCCTAACACTAGAGCCGTCCGTTCCGCCGCAAATGAAAACGACCAACGATCCCTGTGCATCATCGGCAGGAATCGTCGCGGACTGTGGGTGGTGCGCGATCAAGTCGGCATGTGCGGGGGTGTTTTTTCCAGCCGCTCTGAGGCATTTCGCTTCGCGACGCAGGAACGCGGTCCGCATTTAGCCGTCATGGTGTCCTATCCGCTGGAACTGGGCATTGGCATTCCCACCGGGGGGACCGGCAGGCCAACCTCGCCCTCGCGCCACGCAGGCGAGCCGATTGGCCGGAGGACGATACATGGCTAACCCGCCCCCCCAACTTTCCGCCGACCGAGCCGCAGTTTCCCCCCGGCCCGCAAAGTCGCCAAGCTGCGCCTTGCGCGGAGAAACGATGCCTTCGAGGGCGTCGCCGCGATCTATAATCAGGCAGGCGACGGTTATGCCGTATAGGCCGATGGCGACCTGGAGAAGCTCTTCGCCTTTGACGGGCTGCATGCCTATGCCGACAGATATCTATGGACTCAACTCGATGCGAAACTGGTGGCGTTGCGGGCCGCTGGGCGCATGTCGATCGCTATTCTTGACGCCGGCTGCGGTCCCGGTACCTGGCTGCGCCGGCTGGTGACGCGCGCACGCGCGCTCGGCTTCGCCGGCATCAACGCGCGCGGTTTCGATATCGCTGAGGCGCAGATCGAGCGGGCCCGATACTTATCGAGGTCGCTTGCCGGTCTGCAGGGGGTTCAACTCGAATTCAACGTTGCCGACCTGACCGGCCGTCTGCCGGAAGCGGACCGCTCCGTCGATCTCACGATTTGTCTATACAGCGTCTTAAGCCATTTGCCGGTTATCGAGCTGCCAAAGGTTTCCGCCGAATTTGCACGAGTGACCGCCGGCTATTTCTTCACGACAGTGCGCCCGATCGGCAGCCCGCCGTCGATTTTCGTCGATTCGATCGAGAAGGCGCAGCGCTTCAAGCACGATAGCAGCCGTGAGAGCTGCCAGATCGAGCTGTCGGACGGCAGGCGTTTCACCCTGAATATTCACCTGTTCGCGGCATCCGAACTGCGTGCCTATTTCGCCGACCGGTTCGATATCGAGATGCTGCGCGGTCTCGACCTGTTTCACAGCCGGTTTTCGCCGGACCTCCGCTGGAATTCAGCTTCTTCGATCGTCGGCAACGATCGCTTGGCAATTGAGCTGTCGCAGATTGAGGAAATCTACGCCGCAAGCCCACGCTTCATCGAACATGCGGCGCATTTGCTGCTGATGGCGCGGGCGCGGACAGGCCGCAAGCTCGGCTCCAAAGGTGCGGCATGAGCGATATGTCGTTCGTCATCAGGTATCTGAGGTCAGTGCCACCGCATACATGCACCATCCGATGCGAGAAATACTGCGAGACGCAGGCCGCGGCGCTGACCTTTTGTGTGGTGCTGCGAAACCGGGGTGGGGAAGCTATCGAGTTGGTTCAGCTGATCCAGGGGCGGGAAGACGCCGTCTTGGACGGGCGCGATCTCGACGCTGCTATCGATCGACAGCGCATGCGGATCGAAGAGAATGCCGTTCCACCGTGGCGATGACGGCTCCGATCCCATAATGGGCATCCGGAAGGGGCGGCACATTGTAATGCACTTTGTCTGGACCATCTCGGTCGCCACATTGTGTTTTCAGGTCGGCAGTGTGCTGTTCCAATGCGTGCTGCTGTTCAACGCGCGATTCGCCGCCTTGATTGCGATGATGCGTGGCAATTCCTGGCACTCCAGACGGATCACATTATGGACGAGGCCGTGGCCTTCGTCGGGGTCTGCACGCTGACCGGTCTGTGGCGTTAGCTGCGATGGCAACAAATCGTGGATCGGCGGGTTTTCTCCCCACTGATACCGCGGATGGCTGTAACCGGCCAGGCCGCGACATTCATCGTTGGGGAGGATTATTGTGCGTAACAAGTCTTTTAGTATCGCCGCGGGCCTCGCGCTCGTCGCCGCCGTCGCCGTTCCGGCCCTTGCCACTGACCTGACGCCACAGCAGGTGAATCGTGTCGATGTGACGTCGCTGGCCGACGGCTATCGCGCCTCAAAGATCATCGGCGCGCCGGTGGTCAATGAGGCCAATGAGTCGATCGGCAAGGTCGACGACGTGCTGGTTGGCCGAAACGACAAGGTGCTCTATTCCGTGCTCTCGGTCGGTGGGTTCCTTGGTGTGGGCAGCAAGCTGATCGCCGTTCCGTATCAATCGCTGCAGGTGTCCGATACGAAGATGGTATTGCCGGGGGGCAACAAGGACACGCTGAAGCAGCTGCCGGAGTTCAAATACGCGACGAAATAATGTTTCTCGCCGGCGGGCGTCTCAATTCTTGTGACGCCCGCGATCGATCTGGCGGATCACGTATTCCGCCAGCAGCAATTCCGTAGCGGCCGTGAAATGGACCATGCCGACGAACAGATGCGTCCGGTCCGCATCCGGAGATTTCCACCGGCTTGAATCGGCGTAACAGTCGGGACCGAGCCGTGTCGGCGTCGCGCAGGCATCGTCGCTCAGAGGATGAGTGATGCCGTATTTTCCGGGATGTGCGGCAATTGCGGCGAACAGCGCATGCGTATCGACCGGCTGGACACGCGGATCGCGCGGCAGCGATGCGCTGAGCGTCCGATTGAAATCGTCGACCAAGCCGGACAGCACCGGATTGGCACTCGGAAAGCCGCTCAGGCCCAAATCATAGATATTCAAGACTGCGACCCGCTTGGCCTTGTGATCCAACATGCGTTGAATCAAACGGCCAACGTCTTTCGCCGACTGCTCGACCGCCAGCCGGACGGCGGCAAGGGCGGCTGCCTGGCCGCCGGCATCGCCATAGGCCGCCATTTGGGCGTTCAGCGTGGCGAAGCGGATCAATATGTCGTTAGTGCCGAGATAGACGGTGACGAGTTGATTGCTGGTAAAATCGTTATGCTGGGCGAGGAAATGATCGAGCTGAACGGCCCCTGAGATCGGCAGCTTCTCCGGCTGCCCAGCTGTGCCGGTCGTCGCCCGCGCGCCGCCCTGGGCGTAACAGAGGCCGCCGGGCTGGGTTTCGGGGCCGGTCGAGTTCCCGGCAAGTTGGCCGGTTTCGTTCGGCTGCAGATCGAACCCGTAATACTTGGCAACCAATTGGTTCCACTGCGCGGAGGGGGCGGTCGTCGGCCTGAAGCCATAGGCGCCGCAATCCGACAGGCTGTCGCCAAAGGATACGACCTCGGTGACCGGCGGTAGGTCTGCCTGCGCCACGTGTAAGGCAGCACACAGTATGGGAATCGCGGCAAAAATCAGCCTTGCTGTCCGGATCATGCAGTCTCTCCCCTTGGCCTTTCGCCCGTCTGGCCTTTAAGCCTTTTGATTGATTGGGCCGATCCCATTTAACTATCGGGACGGATTGCCATGAACGGCGGGACTCGTCGCGCGAAAACAGGGCATGCCAGCCATGTCGGTCGCGCGAGCGGTCGCCGTGGTTTATGATCCGGCCGGAAATTTATAATTCTGAAAGCATGATCCGATGGCCGACACCTCCCTGGATATGCGTGAGCCCGCCGTTGCGAAGGGTTTGGAGACGGCGCAATTCCCGTTCGACAACAGCTATGCCCGTCTGCCCGACCGGTTCTTTGCCAAGCTGTCGCCGACGCCGGTCAAGGCGCCGGAATTGATCCGGCTGAACGATGTACTGGCCCGGCATCTGGGTCTCGACCCTGTAGTGCTGGCAGGACCGGAGGGAGTCCAGATGCTGGCAGGCAATCTGGTGCCCGAGGGGGCTGCGCCGCTGGCCATGGCCTATGCCGGGCATCAGTTCGGCAATTGGGTGCCACAGTTGGGCGATGGCCGCGCCATCCTGCTGGGCGAAGTGATCGACCGCGATGGGGTGCGGCGCGACATCCAGCTGAAGGGGGCAGGGCGGACGCCGTTCTCGCGCGGCGGCGATGGCCGCGCGGCGCTGGGGCCGGTGCTGCGCGAATATATCGTGAGCGAGGCGATGGCAGCACTCGGCATTCCGACCACCCGCGCGCTCGCCGCGGTGACGACCGGCGAGCATATCTGGCGCGAAGTGCCGGAGCAGGGAGCCGTGCTGACCCGCGTCGCAGGCAGTCATGTGCGGATCGGCACGTTTGAATTCTTCGCCAACAAGGGCGACCCGGAGGGTGTGCGGGCGCTCGCGGACTATGTGATCGCGCGGCACTATCCTGAAGTCGCGGGAGCCGAGCAACCGTATCTGGCATTATTGGAGGCGGTCATTGCTCGCGTGGCGGACCTGGTCGCGCAATGGCTGATGGTTGGCTTCATCCATGGCGTGCTGAATACCGACAATATGTCGATTGCCGGCGAGACCATCGATTACGGTCCATGCGCCTTCATGGACGTCTATCATCCCGGGACCGTCTATAGTTCGATCGACCGCAATGGCCGCTATGCCTATGCCAACCAGCCGCGCATCGCGCACTGGAACCTTTCGCGACTTGCCGGGGCGCTGCTGCCCTTATTCGGGTCGGACGACGATGCCGCAGTCGCGATGGCGCAAGCTGCGCTCGATGGATTCCCGGCGGCGTTCGAGGCCGCTTATCTGGCCGGACTCCGGCGCAAGCTGGGGCTGTTCGAACCACATAATGGCGATGCGGCGTTGGCGCAGGCTCTGCTGGAGCGCATGGCCGAGAACAAGGCCGATTTCACTCTGACCTTCCGCCGTCTGAGCGATGCGGCGGGCGAGGGGGCCGATGGCGACGCGGGCATGCGCAGCCTGTTCGACGACCCGGCCGCATTCGATGGTTGGGCCGTGCAATGGCGCGCCCGCCTGGCGTTGGAAGCCGCCACCCCGGCGGACCGGCGTACCGCCATGCGGGCGGCGAACCCAGCGTTCATCCCGCGCAACCATCGGGTTCAGGCGGTGATCACTGCGGCGCAGGCCGGGGATTTCAGCGTGCTGGACGAGATGATGGCCGTTCTCGCCAAGCCATATGACGACCAGCCGCAATTCGCGATTTATGCGCAGCCACCGAAGCCGGATGAGGTCGTGCATCAGACCTTCTGCGGGACCTGAGTGCTTTCAGCTCGCAGGCACGATCTCGATAATCAGCGGATGGTCGGTAGTCGTCAGCGTGATGGCGCCGGTGTTCGTGTAGGTCGTCATGGGTGAACTGCCGACGATCGGGTCATAGACGCGAATTGCCTGCGCGGCCGCGCCGAGGGTCAGAGTGACGCTGTGCGGCGCGTCGCTTTCGTTCCAAAGCGCGAGCTGGAACGAGCCGCTCGATTTCTCGGTCAGCAGCGATTTGTCGTTGGCGGTGGTACCCGACAGATCATAATTCAGGGTATCGGACCGCGCCGCGCCGGAATCGGCCATGATGGCGGTCAGATTATGCAGCGCCGCGCCCGCGGGCTTGGGTGAGCCGTCCTGGTTCATCAGGCCGAACTGGCCTGAACCGTCGTCGAACAGCGCGTAGAAATACATCTTCACGTCGGCGGCCTTGATGCCGTCATAGATCGCGTCGAGCACGAAGCGTGCCACATCGGCCTGGGTGAAGTTGGCATTGTTCCAGCCGATCTCTGTCGTTATGACCGGTCGTGAGCCCGCCGCTAGGAGCGCGTCGGCGTTGAGCAACATGATGTTCGCATTGGTCGTCCGGGTGGCGCTGGGATAGGTATGGGCGTTGGCGTAATCGGCAAAAGGCGACAGGTCGCCGACCTTGTCATAGTTACCATGATAGTTGTTCGCGGCGGTCCAGCCTGCGCCGAAGCTCATATTGATCACGGGCAGGCCCAACTGCCGCCCGGTCGCGAAGACCTGCTGCTGGAAGGATGCGGTCCAGGCGATTGAGTTGCCCTGAGCGATGGCATAGGCATCGTCGTTTTCATTGCCGCCTTCGACGAAGTTCAGGACGCCCTGACCGGCCAATGTCGGCACGTAGCCGAGATCGGTGAGGTCCTGCGCCGGGCTGGCCTCACCCATATAATCGTCGAACTTGGCGCCCGTCGCGGCGGCTACTTGTCGCCAGGTCGTGAGATCGGCGGCGCTCTGAGCAGAATCGCGGAGGTTCTTGATACCCAAATAATTGATCGCGGCCTCGGTGACGGCGAGATTTTGATAGGTAGAATTCTTGAAATCGATATGGGTGTTGACGCCGATCGTATCTACGAACGCACTCGCGCTTATGGTTCCGGCGGCGCTCAAGGACGCGGACGTCGTCGTTGCAGCGTCGGCGACAGCGACGCTGGTCCGGCCGCGCAGAGTGCCGGCTTGATCGTAGAGGTTCAGATAGGCTCTGTTGGTCGCCGGGAGAAAAGGCAGGCTGCCCTGGCCTTTAACGAAGACGCTGAATGTGGGCGTTGCGCCGCTGTTGATCGCGGTGGTGATGGAAGCAGCCGGCGGTGCAAGGCACTGTGCCCGCGCGTCGGTCTGGCACAGCGTCATGGTGACCGGCAGCTTATAGGGACCGGTGTTGGGCGCGACCGTGATGGTTCCGCTACCGCCTAGATTGATCGTCGCCACAGCGAAGGCGCCGGTACCGTTCACCGGAACGCGTGCGACGCCATCGCCGCTTACCGTCGCCGCCAGTGCCACGAGGTCCGGCGGTCGCGTTGGGTCCACGGAAAATGCGAAAGTATCGACACCGACTGTCGGAACCGCCGGCTTGGCAAATCCGTCGCAAACGATATCGACCTGTACTTCCTGTGTACCATGTGCCTGCGCCGGGTCGAGGAACTGGATCCATGTCTGCGCCCCGGCTGGCGGAATATCGAAGTGATCGCCGATAGCGCCGATCGGCCGATTGGTTTGGGGATCTGTGCGCTGAAAGCCGAAACCACCGGTGTCGCCGCCTAAGTTATTCAAAGTGGCGAAGCAGTTTGTGAAAGCCTGGCCGGTCGGGTTGATCGCGGTGACGAAGACGGAGCCGCGTGCGCCGATCTGCAACGACCGGCTCGATGGAAGAACGGCCATGGGATGGGAGGGGGAGGCGGCTCGAGCGGCCACGGGATTTTCGAGCAAAACGGCTAGGCTCAATGCCAGCAAAATCAAATGTCTAAAATTCATGGCTTTTCGGGCGCAGGCGCCTTTATGGATTGCGTTGGCAATGTTTGAAAAGTAGCAGAGATCAGTGTGAAATACTGATCGGAAGATTACCCCAAAAGAGGATGCGCGTTAATAAGGAGTTATACTTAAGTATAAATTTGACACGGTATTTGAGTGATTATTTGGGCGTCGTTTCGTCCGACCTTGTACGGGCGCATCCGCTTGGGAGCGCGGTGCGAAGCGTCTTCAGGCCGACCACCTTGGGCGCTAGGGCTGTCAGTCCCCACGGTTCAGCCCATGGAGAAATAGGCGAACGATCTTTCCAATGTCGTCTTCCAGGACTGCAAAATTCTGATCGAATGTGCCAATCAACGTGGCGGTCTTGGTCAATATACGATTGTTCATCAATAGTCGTTCATTCATAAGTTGGATGACGGCATTCTGAAATAGACGAGCATAGAACGCGACGTCGGTATTTGCCGCATCACGGGGCAGAATCCTGTTCTTCAGATAAAGTTCTAGGGCGTCCAAATAGAGAGGCCGAGAACCTTCGAGCAGAATATTTGGAACTTCCGGAAACCACCAACTTTCCCGCTGTCCCAAAAGGTAAAGAGGAAAGAGTTCCGGGGCGAGCGATACCTCGACGATTGCGCGCGCCCGGATGAATAGGCCCTCTTCGACAGGCAGTGCATTTTCGATGGGAAAAGAGAAGGGGGCCGGGCGGGTGATCAGGCGCTGAACGACGGCCGCAAATACTGCTCTTTTATCGGGATAACGGGAATAGAGCGTGCTTTTGCTGATGCGAGCAGCGGAAATGATCCGCTCGATCGTCGTTTCGTTATAGCCGTGTTCGACAAAGACCTGGGTCGCAATGTCGAGGAGATGCTCGACGATTTGCGATGCATCTTCCGGTCTTGGGCGTCCACGCGGACGCCGGATTTGCTTTGACGCGCGGACCATCGATCTCTTTCAAGCGCTGCAAGCCGGTTTTCCCGTCTCCAACCGAAGCGGCGACCTATCGGGCGATGATAGGGATTTCGGCTGCCCCGTCCAGCGCACAGCAACATGCGTCTCTGTGAAAAATTCTTGAACTTTCATGACGATGCTTTTACGGTCGCACTTAATGATACGCAGCCGTACATTTATAACGGCTGTTTAAATAATCGGCACGGTTCGGATGAAGAAATCGCCGAGCCAAACCACAATACCGGGCCTTCAAGGTCCGCATAAAAGGGAGGAAACATAATGTTCAAGCCGTCGATGATCGTGCTTGCGGGAAGTGTCAGCCTATTCGGCCTATTCGGCGTTCAACAGGCACAGGCGCAATCGGATCAGCCGGCTGCGACAAATACCGGAACATTGGAGGAGGTGGTCGTCACCGCGCGACGGCGCGAGGAACGGCTTCAGACGGTGCCGGTGGCAATCACGGCCTTCACGCCTGCCGATCTCCAGGAAAAATCCATCCAGAGCGCTTCCGACCTGGCACATTTCGTTCCATCCCTGCTCAGCAGCCAGCAAAGCCGAGACGAACAAATCTTCTATCTGCGCGGACAGGGCCCCAACGGCGGCCAGGGCGGCTCGCCTGGCGTGGTCACCTATTTTGCCGACGTGCCGTTCTATGGCGCGGGCCCCGGCATCTATTTCGACCTCGACAATCTGCAGGTGCTGCGCGGGCCGCAAGGAACGCTGTTCGGCCGCAATACGACAGGCGGCGCGGTGCTGTTCGACCCCAAGCGGCCGACCAACGACTTCGAGGGCTACGGACAGGTTACGGTCGGCAGCTATAACTGGCATGAGTTCGAAGGCGCGGTGAATATTCCGATCATCGCCGACAAGCTATTGTTGCGCGTCGCTGGCGACGTCGATATGCGCGACGGCTTCACCCACAACGTGACGACCGGCCAGGACCTCGACAATCGCGACTATTATTCAGGACGCATCGGCCTGACCTGGCGCCCGACCGACGATTTCGAGAATTATCTTGTCTATGACACGCTGTATTCGCACACCAGCGGCACCGGCATCATCTTACAGGCGATCAGCAGCGACCCCGGCTCGACATTGACACAGGTTTATGGGCCGGCGGCGGGACCGGCCGCGCTGGCGCTACAGAAGACGCTGGGCAATCGCGCCGTCGCGACGACCCCTGGAGAACCGGGCGGCCTGGATAAAACCTACAGCTTCGGCATCACCGATATCGCTACCTATAATTTGAACGACGACGTCACGATCAAGAATATCTTCGGCTATCGCGAACTCAGGAACCTGCTTCGATACGATATCGACGGTTCGGTTCTACGCGATCTCGATTTCATTACGCCTGGCGGCTACAACCTCAGCAACGCGCAATATACCGACGAGTTTCAGATCCAGGGAAAATCGCTCGGCGGCAATCTGAACTGGATCGCCGGCGCCTTCGGCGAATTCCTGCACCCGGCCGGTTTTACTCAGGCGCAGATCGGGGCATCGACCAATATCGGGCTGACTGTTCCGATCACCGTTATCGGCAACGCCTTGGGTCAGAACGCCCTTGGGCCTGAGGGTATCACCCAGCGGAGCGAGGCGGTATTCCTGCAAGGCACCTACAATCTGGGCGGCCTTTCAGACATGCTCGAAGGCCTGAAATTCACCGCCGGCGCCCGCTACAGCTGGGACTATGTGTCCAACTCCAACTTCCAGACCGTCAAGATCGACCTATCGGCGATCGGCGCCGGAACGATTACCATACCATGTAATCCCTGCATCAATCAGAGCCACTGGTTCCAGGCGCCGACCTGGACCCTGGGGCTGGATTATCAGATTGACCCGCAGACGCTGGTCTATGTGAAGGGCAGCCGGGGCTACAAATCGGGCGGATTCAACGGCGCCGGTTCGCCTCCGTTCCCGATCAAATATGAATCCGAATACGTCACCGACGTCGAAATCGGCATCAAAGCCGACTTTGATATCAACGGCGTAAAATTGCGAACCAATCTGGATGCATTCCATGACGACTACCGCAATGCGCAACGCGCGGTCGGCGTTCTGGTGCAGTTAACGCCACCGCCGTCGCCGAAGCAGAACACGACCCTGGTCGCGAACGGCGATGCCACCATCCAGGGCGTGGAATTCGAAGCCACGGTCGTGCCGTTCGATGGCCTCGAAGTCGCGGCCAGCTGGTCCTACAACGATGCGCGGTACAATACATTCGTCATTCCGACGCTTGGCGATCTCAGCAACCTGCCTTACCCATTCACGCCGCGGAACAAATTCGGCTTCACCGGCCGCTATCGCCTCCCATTCGTACCGGAGGAGATCGGACAGGCCACGATCATCGCGAACTATACCCATACGAGCCATGTCCAATACACGACGTCCGGTTTCGAACCGTTCGGCAGCGAGCCCGGCTATGGCTTGCTCGATTTGAGCCTTGAAATGAAAAACATCGCCGGGCAGCCGCTCGACGCCACCTTCTTCGTGACCAATGTCACCGACGAGGTGGTGAAGCTCGGAAATTACGGCATCTTCAACGCCTCCGGTTTCGTCTCTGCGGTGTTCAACGAGCCCCGTATGTTCGGCGGCCGCATCCGCTACAGCTTCGGCCGCCCATCGGCGGAGCCGGTGGCAGCAGCGGCTTACGTTCCGCCGCCGGTTATCGCTCCGGCGCCGGCCGTACCGAAGAGCTATCTGGTGTTCTTCGACTTCAATAAGTCGGACCTGACACCCCAGGCCGTCACTATCGTCGACCAGGCGGCGCATAATGCCGGCTCAGTGCACGAGACCACGCTGGAAGTGACCGGCCACACCGATACGGTCGGTTCCGATGCCAACAACATGCGCCTGTCCCGCCGCCGCGCGGAATCAGTCGCGGCGCAGCTCGAGAAGGACGGCATCCCGTCATCCGAGATCGAGATCATCGCTAAGGGCAAGCGGGACCTTCTGGTGCCGACCGCCGATGGCGTACGGGAGCCGCAGAACCGCCGCGTCCAGATCGTCTATGAGGGCGGACCGACTTCGTAGCGGGAAGATAAAATACCTCTCCCGTAAAGTGGGAGAGGGTGGCGCGAAGCGCCGGGTGAGGGTGCAAGGGCTTTGATTCCTACACATGCACGCTCACCCTCCGTCCAACGCAATGGGCCCTCCCTCTCCCTCTCCCGCAAGCGGTAGGGGGCCGCTTAAGTTAAGGCGCCACCCGCAGTTCGGCCGGCGGCATGTCGTCGACCTCGAACACCAGTACATCGCCTGCGACGGGAAATTGCGTTTCGATGATGCTGCCGGTAATGACTGGCATTCCCGCCTTCAGAACCTTGCCGCGCTTGCCTAGATGGCCGGCCAGCCACGCCACGACGAACAGCGGGTTGCCGCCCATGGTCTCGCGCGTCGTGCCTTCCTTGGTGACCTTCCCGTTGACCTTCAGCCGTCCTGCGCGGTTCTCCAACACGAGATCGGTCGGCCCGGGCGGGCCGATAACGATGCCGCCGTTCCAGCTATTGTCGGCGACCAACGACCTGGCATCCAGCCTGGTCAGGTCCGCGCCGCGATCCTCGACCAGCTCGTATGAGCAATGGATTGAGCGCAGGTTCCGCCGCACATCCTCGATCGTGCATTCCCCGCTCATATCCTTATCCAGCACGACGCAAATCTCGGTCTCCATGCTGAACCGCACATAGTCGGAGATATGGACGGTATAAGGCGACTGGTGGATACGGTTGCTCAGAACCTGTCCGGCGCAGGGGTGATCGATCTTCAGCCAGTCGCGCGTCGATTTGGAGGTGAGCGCGATCTTGTAGCCACCGACCTCGGTCCCCTTTGCGTGGCAGAGCAGCGACACATAGGCGTCCTGCACGTCATTAGCGTCGTCCAGTGTCGGAACCCGTTCGGGGAAATTGACGAAAGTTTCCCTCCGTACGTGCTGATCCATCAAGTCTGCTGCGATGGCCTGGATGTTCGCCGAACTGAGCATGCTGCCTTCCCCTTGTTTGCGCCGTATTGTTTCGGCGGGCGGAACAATGTCATCGTCCGCCGAACCGGACAAGCACCTAGGGAGGTACGGATGGATTTGGGATTGAAGAGCAAAACCGCTCTGGTTTGCGCGTCGAGTCACGGGCTGGGTTTTGCCACCGCTAGCCGGCTGGCCCGGGAAGGGGCCTCGGTCGTGATCTGCGGCCGCGACGGCGAGGCGGTCGGGATGGCACGGGAAAAAATCGAGGCCGAAGGGGGCAGTGCGTTCGGTTTCGCCGTCAATCTCAGCGATCCGGACGATCGCGTCCGCCTGATCCGGGACATCGAGAATACGCTCGGCCCCATCGATATCGCCGTGCTGAATACCGGCGGCCCGCCGACTGGGCTGTTCCAGAATATCGGGTTGGACCAGTGGCAGGACGCCTATAAAAGCCTCATCGAACCGGCGGTTCATCTCAGCCAGCTGGTCCTGCCCAACATGGCCGCTAGGAAATGGGGGCGGATACTCGCGGTGACCTCGTTCGTCGCGCGGCAGCCCGCCGATCTGATGGTGCTGTCCAACAGCCTGCGCGCCTCGGTCATCGGGTTGATGCGGACCCTGGCGAACGAGTACGGCCCCCACGGGGTCACCGTGAACAGTATCTTGCCAGGCTATATCCTGACCGACAGGATGCGCAAGGTAGCCGGCGCCCAGGCCGAGGCCAAGGGTATCGCCGCCGGCCGGGCGTTCGACGCGATCGAGGCGAACATTCCCCTGGGCCGCCTTGGCCGGCCGGAGGAATTCGGGCACCTGGCCGCATTCCTGGTCAGCGAGGCGGCTGCTTACGTCACCGGCACTGCCGTCACGATCGATGGCGGCCTGTCGAAGGGGGTGTACTGACAGCGTGCGGAACCATATCGAAACTGTAATCTAGTTTCGAACCGGATGTGAAATCGGTGAAAACGCAGATCGTCGTAGTCGGTGGAGGGGCCGGCGGGCTGGAATTGGTGGCAAAACTCGGCGCGTCCTTCGACCGCGCGAAGTTCGATATCATGCTCGTCGATCTCAGCCAGACGCACGTTTGGAAACCATTGCTCCACGAGGTTGCGGCGGGCGCGCTCGATGCCAATCTGGACGAGGTCGGCTATCGCAGTCACGCCTTCCGCTGGGGTTATCGATATTTCGAGGGCTGCCTGGAATCCGTGGACCGTACGGCCCGTGAAATCGTAATCGCGCCGATCTTCGACGATGATGGCGTCGAGATCGTCGGGCGCCATCATATCCGTTTCGATTATCTGGTGCTGGCGCTCGGATCTGTCTCGAACGATTTTCGGACGCCGGGCGTTCGGGAATATTGCATTTTCCTGGACGACCGGACCGAGGCCGACAGGTTTCGTCAGCGCCTGCTCAACCAGTGCCTGAGGGTTTCGCGCACGATGAGCGCCGATCCCTCCGTCCAGGCCTATGTCGATATCGCGATCGTCGGCGGGGGCGCGACCGGCGTGGAACTGGCGGCGGAGCTCTATAACGCGGCGGCGGCGCTGCGCTATTACGGTCTTGAGGTTTTCGATGAGAGCCGGCTCAGGGTCATACTGATCGAGGCCGGACCGCGCATTCTGCCGGCATTGCCCGAAAAGCTGGCGGATGCAGCGCGGAAGGAACTTGAGGCGCTGGGGGTTCGCATCCTCACCGGGATGCCCGTGGTAGAAGTGACGGCCGAGGGCGTCAGGACGCTGGATGGCGAGCTGATCCGGGCCGACCTCAGGCTATGGGCGGCGGGGGTCAAGGGGGCGGACCTCCTGAAGGATATCGGCGATTTGGAAACCACCCGCAACGATCAGATCGTAGTTAAGCCGACGTTGCAAACCACCCGGGACGATCGCATTTACGCGCTGGGGGATTGCTGTTTTTGCGTGCTCAAGCCCGGTGGCCCTCCGGTCCCGCCGCGCGCCCAGGCGGCGCATCAGATGGCGACGACGGTACTCCATAACCTGAAACGGCAGGTCGCAGGCAAGCCAATGATTCCATTTGTCTATCGCGATCACGGCTCGCTGATCTCGCTATCGCGATTTTCGACAGTGGGCAGCCTGATGGGCAATCTCGTCGGCGGTCGACTAGCTATCGAGGGGCGTTTGGCTCGAATTGTCTACCTATCGCTGTACCGCATGCACCTTGTCGCGATCCATGGCTGGATCAAAGGCTCGATCATGATCCTGGTCGGACATGTCAATCAGGTCGTCCGGCCACGCCTTAAGCTTCACTGATGCCTGCGGGCCCTCGCCGTGCACTGAACCATGGCATAGACCAAGGTCAGTGAACGTCGGTCGATCTCGGAGGATTATTCCGCCGCCATTGCGACCGGCGTGTGGTCCGCGCGCGGGTCTTCGCTGACCGCGGTGGTCCATTTCCAGGTGCCCGACGGGATGGTTGGGGTGATGCCGTATTCGGCGCGGATGTCGCTGACCTGCCGGTGGGCCATATCGCGATAGGGCAGCAGCATCAGCGGCATTTTCCAGTTGCGCCCTTGCTGCGCACCGAAATCCTCAGCATCCAACTCGATCTTGAAGGCTTCAGGATAGAACAGGCCGCTGCGCATCACGGTACGGGCTTTCAGATAGGACCCGACGCGGTTGAAGAAAGCCGCCAATTCGGGGCGG
Organism: Rhodospirillales bacterium; assembly: GCA_028291345.1. Lineage (GTDB taxonomy): Bacteria > Pseudomonadota > Alphaproteobacteria > BOG-932 > Roseiterribacteraceae > BOG-932. Next base: position 24,353 of record JAQGIF010000369.1, read on the forward strand.
AAATATCCGTAGAAGGCGCGCGCATTGGCGGCCAACAGGGCGATTTCGCCGGCATGGTCGGTCTCGAAGCCGGTGATCATGTGCTCGATGTCGTGGGTCAGCGTCCGTTCTTTGAGATAAAAATCGAAATCCGTCTCGATTTTCATCCCCTGGAAGAAGTGGTCCATGTTGTAGCCGCTATTGGCCAGGAAATCGTAGATCACCGCGCCTAAGGTCCCGGGCTCGCAATCCTTCACCTCATCGACCTTGAAATCCGATAGATGGCGGCGGTCCAGCCACGCGCGGAATACCGGCAAGCGTTGCTTCTCTTCTTCGAACAGCCGCAATAGGTCCGCGTGGTTTTCCAGCTGATGCAGGATCTGCGCGACCTCGGGGATATAGGCCGTGTTCGGTGTATCGTAGCCGTTCCGGCGCAGCATCTCCTGCGCGATCAACTCACGCAGCTTGGCGTTATTTAGATAGGGCGATGACGAAACCATCACCGAGCTTTCGGTCGTGAATTTCTTGATCGCACCGTTGTAATAGTCGAAATCCGCCTGGCTGACTTCCGCCATGATCGTCTCCTAGAGTTGCGCCTGACCCCTGGGCAGGGCCGACATGTGCGCCGTAACTATACAATCGTCTAATTTATGGACGAATGTCAGCCTTTGCAAGCCGAATGGCACATATATGGTGTCGAACGGCCTCAACGACAGGTTCTTCCGAAATTCCGGAAATCCGCGTCAGGGCCGGGAGAGACCTCGGATACCCACCATCACCGCGCTGTTAAAATCGGCCCCGGTCGTGTTCGCGCCGGTGAGATCAGTGTCGGTCAGATCGGCGCCCAAAAAATCCGCGCCGGTCAGGTCCGCCCCCGCGAAGTTGGCACTTTTTAGCTTGGCGAATTTGAAATTTGCCTTAGCCAGGGCCGCGCCTTCGAATTTCGCACTGACGAGGTTCGCCCGCGAGAAATCGGTACGAATCAAGCCCATAGATTGATTCCGCATGTCTGCCGACGCGTGCAGATGCGACAGGTCCGCTCCCCGCATATCGTCGAGGCTGAAGCGGGTCATGACATGCGCTCCCGAGAGATTGGCCCCCACGAAGGCGGCGGCTTCGCTCGGAAGGGTCTCGAGCCCCGCCGAGACAACCAGGGTTTCCAGGATGGCTCCGGAAAGATCGGCATGGGAAAAGTCGGCGCGCATGATCCAGGCCAAGTTCAGCTTCGCCCGCGGCATTTTGGCCCCGACTAGGTTTGCGCCGACGAGCTTGGCGCCGCGCAGATCGGTGTCCGACAGATCGGTTCCGGAAAGATCGGCGCCGGTAAGGTCGAGGTCGTGCAGATCCAACCCTGCGAGCGATCGGCCGGCGAAGCTCACGCCCTGGCCCGTCGAGGCAGCCGCCAGCGCCGATTGCACGTCATTGCGCGTGAAATCCGCCGCCACGGCGGTCGACGCAATCAGGGTCAGGGCAACGAGCCAGAAGAGCCTCGGAACCGCGCGCATGTGCTTACTCCCGTCAGGGCAGCATACATCACGTCCTGGCTCGCACCCATGTAAATCGCTATGATCCGCCCGCGTACCGGGTCGTCCGTTTCTTCTGAACTACGCCGCCACTGCCTCTGCCGGCGCCCTGAATTTCTCCAGCAGCTCCGCTTCCTTCGCCTTCGCGGTCACCAGGCTCCCCGCCTTCACCGGCCCGTACCCGCGAATTTGATCGGGCACGCCGGCCAGCGCCACCGCTAGCGCGTGGTTAGCGGGCGTAAGATCTGCCAGCAATTCATCCACCAGCACCTCATATTCGGCAATCAGGCGACGCTCGGTCTTGCGATCCTCGCTGTAGCCAAAGACATCGAACGCTGTGCCGCGCAGGCCTTTCATCTTGGCCAGCAGCTTGAACAGGTTCATCGCCCAAGGGCCGAACCTGCGCTTTTGGGGGCGACCGGTGATCGGGTCGGGCTTGTTCATAATCGGCGGCGCAAGGTGGAATTCCAGGTCCAGCTTGCCTTCGAACTCCTTCTCCAGCGCCGCCTTGAAGGCGCCGTCGGTATAGAGGCGCGCCACCTCATATTCGTCCTTATAGGCGAGCAGCTTGAAGTAGTTGCGCGCCACTGCGCCGGCCAGGCTGGTAAAGCCGGGAGTCTTCGCGGTCTCCGTTGCGCGCACCTTTTCGACCAGGGCGCGATAGCGCTCGGCATGGGCGGTGTTCTGGTAATCGATCAGGAACGCGACGCGTCGGGCGATCAGCTCATCCAGTGTCTCGGGAACTTTGACCTGCGGCTTCAACTCAGCCTCAGCTGAGACCAAATCGGGTTCCTGCGCCGCCAAACGGCCCCAGGCGAAGGCGCGCTGGTTGGATTCGACGGCCGCGCCGTTCAGCTCGATCGCCCGCAACATTGCCTCGGCGGTCACCGGCACCAGCCCGCGCTGCCAGGCAAAGCCCAGCATCATCATGTTGGCATAGATCGCGTCGCCGAGCAGGCGGGTGGCCGCATTATGGGCGTCGAACTCCGCAATCTCGCGCGCAGCGTTCTTCAGCAGCCGGCGTATGTCCGGCATGTCATATTCGGTGTCGCGATCATGGACGAATTCGGCGGTCGGACTGATCGTGTTGTTCAGCACGGTCACGGTGTGATCGCCGCCGCCGGCCCTGAGCGCCAGTTGCGTCACCGCGACCAGGGGGTCCGCCGCCAGAATCAGATTGGCCATGGCCGTCCCGATGCGCGAGCCATTGATCGGCTCAGACCCGTCATTGATCCGCACATGCGACAGCACAGCGCCGCCCTTCTGCGCCAGACCGGTCATGTCAAGCGAGGAGAAGCCGTTGCTGTCCAGATGCGCCGCCATGCCCAGCATAGCGGCCAAGGCGGTGATGCCGGTGCCGCCGACCCCGGCAATCAGGATGTTATAGGGCTCGGCGCCCAGCACCGGCAGGGCGGGAACCGCCAGCGGTCGGGTCGTCGGGTCCAGCTTGGCCTTCAGTTTGCGCGGCTTCGCGCCGTGGACTGTCACGAAGCTGGGGCAGAAGCCGTTGACGCAGGAAAAATCCTTGTTGCAGGACGATTGATCGATATGGCGCTTGCGGCCGAATTCGGTCTCGACCGGCTCGACCGACAGACAGTTCGACTGCGTGCTGCAATCGCCGCAGCCCTCGCACACCGCCTGATTGATGAACACGCGCTGGTCCGGGTCGGGATAGGTGCCGCGCTTGCGGCGCCGGCGCTTCTCGGCGGAGCAGGTCTGGTCATAGATTATGGCGGACACGCCGGCGATCTCGCGCAATTCGCTCTGAACAGCGTCCAGCTGGTCGCGATGCTCGACCGTGACGCCGTCAGCCAGGCCGTTGCCCGCGCCGTATTTCTCGGGCTGGTCGGTGACGACGACGATCTTGCCGACGCCCTCGTCCGCCAGCTGCCGGCTCAGTATCGGCACGGTCAGCGTGCCGTCGACATGCTGCCCGCCTGTCATCGCCACCGCGTCGTTGAACAGTACCTTATAGGTGATGTTCGCCTTGGCCGAGACCGAGAAGCGGA
>JAQGIF010000375.1 GCA_028291345.1 Rhodospirillales bacterium
TTCCGAACTGCGCTATCTGAACGACGTCCTGTTCACCTATAAGGCCTCCGACAAGCTGACGCTGTTGACCGAGTTCAACTTCATCAAGGACGACGGCTTCCATGCGCTGGCCTACGGCGCGGCGGAATACTTCACCTACACGCTCAGCGACGAGGCCGCCCTGGTCGGACGCGCTGAAATCTACCGCGACAACAACAACTTCTTCGTCGCCGGCTTCCCGGGAAATCGCGATTTCGTCAATCTCGAGCGCGGCTTCCCCCTGGAAAAGGGGCTGGTCGGCGCATCCGCCCCCACCACATACAGCGAAGTCACGCTCGGGGTGAACCTGAAGCCGGCAATGCCCGGACCAATTCAGGCGCTGACCATTCGTCCCGAAATACGCTACGATTACTCGCTCAATGGAACAAAGCCCTTTGCCGGCGGAACCGACCAAGGACAAGTCACATTCGGGCTCGACTTCATCCTTAAGATCTAAACGCTTGAAGGACCACAGGAGGAAAACATGAAAAAGATCGAAGCGATTATCAAGCCGTTCAAGCTTGAGGACGTGAAGGAAGCCCTGAACAAGGTCGGTGTGCAGGGCCTGACAGTGACCGAGGCGAAGGGCTACGGCCGCCAGAAAGGCCACACGGAACTTTACCGTGGGGCGGAATATGTCGTCGACTTTCTGCCCAAGGTGAAGGTCGAAGTCGTGGTCGAGGATTCGCTCCTCGATCGCGCGGTTGACGCCATTCAGCATGCCGCCCACAGCGGTAAGATTGGCGATGGAAAGATTTTCGTCTCGCCCGTGGAGGAAGTTATCCGTATACGTACGGGAGAAAAGGGTGCCGACGCCGTATAGGCGACTGGTTGGCTCTCTTTGAACTTTATCTAGGACAAACTCATGGTTGAACCAGGTCTTGGACCCGGTTCAACCATTCTTCATATGGGGACCATTTATGGCTGACGCGTCGAACGTATTTGCACTGATTAAGGAACACGACGTTAAGTATGTCGATCTTCGGTTTACGGATCCGCGCGGGAAGATGCATCACGTCTCCCAGCACGTTTCCACGATCGACGACGATGTTTTTGAGCACGGCCTTCAATTTGACGGCTCGTCGATCGCGGGCTGGAAGGCGATCAATGAATCAGACATGACGCTGATCCCCGACCCCACGACGGCGGTTATGGATCCGTTCGCGGCGCAGCCGACGCTCAATCTAATTTGCGACATTTACGAGCCTTCGTCGGGGCAGCCCTATAATCGCGATCCGCGTTCGATCGCCAAGGCTGCCGAGGCCTACGCACTGTCGATCGGAATCGCGGACACGATCTACTTCGGACCTGAAGCCGAATTCTTCGTGTTCGACGATGTGAAGTTCGAAGTCGGCATGTTCGGTTCGTCCTACGCTCTGGACTCGGTCGAAAATTCCACCAATTCGGGTCGTTCCTATCCCGAGGGCAATATGGGCCACCGTCCGGGCGTCAAGGGCGGCTATTTCCCCGTTGCGCCCGTCGACAGCGCCCAGGACCTGCGCTCTGAAATGGTCAGCGTCCTGGCTGAGATGGGCGTCGAAGTCGAAAAGCACCATCATGAAGTGGCGGCCGCTCAGCATGAGCTGGGGATCAAGTTCGGCACGATGGTGAAGTGCGCCGACTCGATGCAGTACTATAAGTACGTCGTGCATAACGTCGCCCACGCTTACGGCAAGACCGCGACTTTCATGCCGAAACCGGTGTTCGGCGATAACGGGTCGGGCATGCATTGCCACCAATCCTTGTGGAAGGACGGCAAGCCGCTGTTCGCCGGCAATCTCTATGCCGACCTCAGCGAAACCTGCCTGTTCTACATCGGCGGTATCATCAAGCATGCGAAGGCCTTGAACGCGCTCACCAACCCAACCACCAACAGCTACAAGCGGTTGGTTCCGGGCTATGAGGCTCCGGTTCTCCTGGCCTATTCGGCACGCAATCGTTCGGCGTCGTGCCGCATTCCGTACGTGAACAGCCCTAAGGGCAAGCGCGTCGAGGTTCGCTTCCCCGATCCGGCGGCGAACCCCTATCTGGCCTTCTCCGCCATGTTGATGGCGGGTCTCGACGGCATCCAGAACAAGATCCATCCCGGTGAGGCGATGGATAAGAACCTGTATGACCTGCCACCCGAAGAACTCGCCGCCGTTCCGACGGTCTGCGGCTCGCTCCGTGAAGCGCTCGAATCGCTGAAGGCGGATCATGAGTTCCTGATGAAGGGCGACGTCTTCACCAAGGACAATATTGAAGCCTATATCGAACTCCGCATGGAAGAGGTCATGGCGTTCGAGACCGCGCCTCACCCGATCGAGTTCAAGATGTACTACTCCGTTTAGAACACGAACGACGCTCTCAACTCTGGAGTGCGCACCACGCACTCCAGAGTTTGTTCATTGCCTTGTCGAAGCCTAACCGAAGCGGTCAGCGCCGACAGATCAGCGGCGGTAGAGGCGAAGCTCGCCGGTGCCCCCGGTTGGGCTCGTCGCCATCGAGACCTCTATGCGGTCGGGCCCGATCCCGCTGTCGCCCATCACTTTAACGGCGGTGGCGGCCGCAAGCCTCGCCGCGTTGTTGTTGCGGTCGAGCGTGGGCGCGTCCGGGGCCGGCGGAGATAGCACCAGCAGTACAAAGCGCGTATCGGCGCCGCGTTGCTCACGATTTGCTGCCGCGCTGAGCGCAGCCAGCGCCGCGGGGTCCGACGACAGCGGCACAGCCGCGATCACCTGGTGCGGCCCCGCGGACGCAGCGGTGGTATCGTCCGCGGCGTCCACATCGGCTGCGGTCGGCAGTGTCGGCGGCAATATTGTCTGACCGGCAAAACCTGGCAACAACGTACTGTCATTCACGAAAGCAGTAGTCGGCGGCGGACTTGGCGGCGGTGGCGGAGGCACGGCGCGGGCGGCGGCTTCCTTGGATTGACCGACAAAGGGCGTCAGCACCGAATCGCAGCCCGGAAGGGCAATGCCGATGATGCCGGCCATCGCCGCGCTTTGCAGGAAAAGCCAATACGGGCGCATGATCATCTCGAGTTCGAACATAAGAGAGCTATGATCTTAAAGACTATTTGAAGATTGGCCATGGGGGAGCTGCGATCCGCATCAATCTTTACCAATTCGGTTATCGCTCTATTGCCATTGCGACGCGCTTTGATTAGGGTCCCGGCCTTCGCCGCCGGTCCTTGCAAGACGTGCAACCGGCCGGTCAAAGTTGCGCCCGTAGCTCAATTGGATAGAGCATCTGACTACGAATCAGAAGGCTGGAGGTTCGAGTCCTTCCGGGCGCGCCATTTATTTCAGATAGTTAGCGTCAGAGGCGCCGTTTCAGCGCGGCAAAAGAAACGGTAATTGAAACGGCAAAGTCAGCTGTGTTCTCCACCCTCCGTCGCGCGCTGTGCTGATCTAATTTGGGCCGGTCGTTACCCTCCTATTCCGGTGCAAACCGGTAACAATTCGATGGACATTCCGGTATAATCGGGTAGCTAATCCGGCATGCTCAACACCGAAACCATTGTCATCACACCTGAAATGCTTGCGCTCCTCTCTGAGCTCGACGAGTTCAAGGGCGCGTGGCGGGCGCTCGGCACCCTGGCGCCGGACCGGTTGAATGCACTCCGCCTGGTGGCGACGATCGAAAGTATTGGCTCGT
>JAQGIF010000006.1 GCA_028291345.1 Rhodospirillales bacterium
CGACGACCCGTTGTGGGATGGCTTCGGCTCGGCATATGGCTTCGGTGTCGGCTTCGGCGGCTTCGGTGGTTGGGGCGGCGGCTGGGGCCATGGCGGCTTCCGGGGGGGCGATATTCGTGGTGGGCACTTTGGCGGCGGCGGTGGGTTTCATGGCGGAGGTTTCCACGGCGGCGGTGGTGGCGGTTCCCACGGCGGAGGAGGCGGTCACGGCCGTTAAATCTCTCCCTTCTATCCGCCGGAAAGTCTGGTAAAGGGCATACTGGTCAATAAGCTCGGCGAACGGTTCGTGGCCGAAGACTCCTATCATAGCCGCTCAACCGCAGCCTGCCTCAATCAGCCCAACAAGATTGCCTACCTGATCTGCGACAGCGCGATATTCGAGCGCTGCGAGTTCCCGCATGAGTTGGTCGATGCCTGGGAGTCTGTGGAGGAGATGGAGGCCGGCCTGAACCTGCCCAACAGGTTCGCTCCAACAAACGCTCGCCGACTATAATGCACTGCGCGGGGCGACGATCCGCGCTATCATAAATACAATAAATGGATCCGGCCGCTGGTTCAGGGCCCTTTTGCTGCGATCAACTGCACGCTCGGCACTGCGCCATTTATGGCGTTTACCCTGGGCGGACTGAAGACATCGGAAAAAGGCGAGGCACTGGACAAGAACGGCAAACCGATCCTCGGTCTCTATGCAGCGGGCGCCTGCGCGTCGATCCTGGCTTATGATTCGATGGGCTATTCGACCGGCACCTGCAATGCGGAATCCATGCCGCAGTGCTGTAATTACATTGCGTCCAAATTGTAATTGGGGGCGTCGAAAACGGGCTCGACGATAGTGGGCCCTACGCGCCGGCCACCACCAATCGATACGATGCCTGCGATGAAAGCAAGCGGCGCAAAATACATTGCATATAAAATGTTTATGACCTATCGTCAGCGTGAAATTTGCTTTCCTAACACGGATTCAAAAAGGGAATGGGGTCGGAGTACACCTTTAACCGAATGAAATTCGGGGCGTTTTTCGCGCCGTTTCACGGGAACAATGTCAACCCGACGTTGGGGTTCGAGCGGGATTTCCAGCTCATCCAGTGGCTGGACGAGCTGACCTATGACGAGGCGTGGGTGGGGGAGCATCACTCCGGCGCCTATGAATGTATCGCCTCCCCGGAGGTTTTTTTGGCGGCGGCGGCGGAGCGGACTAAACATATTCGGCTCGCGACGGGCGTCAGTTCACTCTCTTATCACCATCCGCTGATTCTGGCCGACCGGATCGCCCAACTCGACCACCAGATGCGCGGGCGGCTGATCTTCGGCGTCGGGCCGGGCCAGCTGGTTGCCGACGCCTATATGATGGGCATCGATCCCGCCGATCTGCGCCGCCGGATGGATGAGGCGCTCGACTGTATCGTCCGCCTGCTGAACGGCGAGACCGTCACCCACAAGACCGACTGGTTCACACTGCGCGAGGCGCGGTGCCAGATTTTGCCCTATCAATATCCGACGGTCGAAATGGCGGTCGCCTCGGCGATCTCTCCGACCGGCGCCCGCACGGCGGGCAAATACGGGCTGGGGATGCTCTCGGTTGCTGCCTCCAGCCCCGAAGGGTTCAAGCAACTCGCCAACCACTGGGATATTTGCGAGGCCAAGGCAGCCGAGCATGGCAAGACGGTCAGCCGTGACAACTGGCGCATCGTCACGCCCTTCCATGTCGCCGCAACGCGGGAGCAGGCGTTCGCCGATCTGCGCTTCGGCTTGATGGACATGATGACATACTTCCGCAAGTTCGGCGGCTCGGCCTTTCCGACCGCCAGCTCGTTCGACGAGGCGGTGAATATCTGGACCGGTGGCGGGCTCGGCGCGTTCGGCGTCGGCATCGTCGGGACGCCGGACGATCTGATCGCCCATATTAAGAAGATTCAGGATCAGTCGGGCGGGTTCAAGACCTTCCTGGCGCTGGCCCACAATGCGGCCGATTTCAGCGCGACCCAGAACAGCTACGAACTGTTCGCGCGCCATGTGATGCCGGTATTCCAGCATTCCAACAATAACCGCACGCCCTCGCTGGACTGGGCGGCGGAGAATGCGGATCGCTTCATGCCGTCCTATATTGGCGGTATCCAGAGGGCGATCGCCGACCATGAGGCGGAAGTCGCCGAACGCGCCAAAGCGGCGGCTGAATGATGGGAGGAAGATCATGACGGCAATCGATATCTCGACCAGGCCCATTCCCTTCGTCAGCGGTGCCAGCGGTCCGGCCGGTCATTTCGACGAGTTCTGCGACAGGCCGCTCGAATTCATGGCCCGCGCCTATAAGGAATGCGGCGAAGTGTCGGAGTTCGACATGGCCGGGCTGCGCACGGTCCTGATGGTGGGGCCGGAGGCGCATGAGGCCTTCTTCCGCGCGCCCGACGATCAACTCAACGCCGCCGCGGCCTATCAGATGATGGTCCCGGTGTTCGGCGAGGGCGTGCAGTTCGGCGCACCGCCCGAAATCGAGCGGCAGCAGCTGCGGATCCAGTATCAGGGCCTGAAATACGAGAAGATGATCAACTATGCCGCGCTCGTCGCCGGCGAGGTCGAGGAGTTCATCAAGGATTGGGGCGACGAGGGTGAAAAGGACTTCTACGAGGCCTTCACCGACCTCACGCTCAAGACCTCGACGCATTGCCTGCTCGGGTCGGAGCTGCGCTATCAGCTGACCCATGAATTCGAGGAGCTGTACGGCGACCTTGATCGCGGCCTCGACCCGGCGGCTTTGCGCGACCCCTACCAGGCGAAGGAAAGCTATCGCAAGCGCGATCTGGCGCGAACCCGGCTGCAGGAGCTGGTCTCCCACTCCGTCCGGTCTCGCCGCGACCGGGGCGTCGTCTCCAACGACATGCTGCAGATCTATATGGAGGCGCAGTATGAGGACGGGACCAAGCTGACCGACCATGAGATCACCGGGATGGTGATCTGGTTCATGTTCGCCGGCCATCATACCAGCTCCAACACCGCCGCCTGGACCTTGGTCGAGATGGCCCGCAACCCGCAATATTTCGCCGACCTACATGCGGAAATCGACGCGCTTTATGCCAAGCAGAAGGAGCTCAGCATGAATGCGCTGAGGGATATCCCGCTGCTGGAAGGGTTCGTGCGTGAATCGCTCCGGCTACATCCGCCGCTGAACGTGATCTCACGCCGGGTGCTCAAGGAATTCACCTATAAGGACTACACGGTCGATGTCGGCAAGAATGTCATGCTGTGCCCGCACGTCGCGCACAAGCTGCCGGACTATTTCCCCAATCCGGACGTCTTCGACCCGAAGCGCGCGGCGCCGGAGAATGTCTTCGCCTCGATCGCCTTCGGCGGCGGCAAGCATAAATGCATCGGCAATGCCTTCGCCCTACTGCAGGTGCGGGCGATCTTCTGCGCCCTGCTGCGCGAATACGACTTCGCGCTGTCTCAAGGACCCGAGGATTACAAGGAGGTCATGCCGACCCTGATCCTGCGCCCGAGCGAGCCGTGCCGGCTGCGGTATAAAAGGCGGACGCACTGAGCTATGGGCAATTTCCGCATCGTCGTCGATAAGGGGCTGTGCCAGGGTCATAGCGTCTGCATGGCCGAGGCGCCGGAAATCTTCCAGGTGGTCGGCAGCGACAATGCCTATCCGTTGGTCGATGTCATTCTCGAAAAGCCGCCCCCCGAACTGCTGTCAAAGGCTGAGGCCGCGGCGGAATATTGCCCGAACGGGGTCATCACCATCGTCTATGAG
>JAQGIF010000024.1 GCA_028291345.1 Rhodospirillales bacterium
CGGGGCCAGGTCCATGCCGTCCATTTTCATACCGGGCATTGCATTCTGGTTCTTGGAGGGCCGGGCCATGTCCATGCCCTTCATATCCATGCCCGCCATGCCATCCGTCTTCGTGCTCGACATTTGGCCTTGCGCCTTAGGGCTGGAGCTCATGTCCATGTTCCCCATGCCCATGTCTTTCATGGTCCGCATTGGTCGTGGATCCATCGGCGGGATCGCCGCCGACATGCCTTCACGCGACGCCAACGTGCCGCTCGCGAAGCCGGTGCGGTCTTCGGACTGCGCAAAGATGGCGTAGGCTGCATCGCCCGGCTCGACGATGACGTCGTAGGTTTCCGCAACGCCCATCCGAAACTCGTCTACGGCCACGGGCACGACGTCGTTGCCGTCCGCTTGAACCACGGTCATTTTCAATCCAGGAATTCGGACGTCGAAAATCGTCATCGATGAGCCGTTGATGAAACGCAGGCGAACGCGTTCGCCCGGGCGGAACAAGGCCGACCAGTTTCCGCCTGGCGCCTGGCCGTTCATCAGATAGGTGTAGACGCACCCGCTGACGTCGAGAATGTCGCTGGGGTTCATGCGCATTTGGCCCCACACCCGCCGATCCGCGATGGTCTTTATCAGGCCATTCTTCGAGGCATCGTCGATGAAGGTGCCGAGCGTCCGCTGATTGTAATTATAGTAATCGCTCTGGAACTTCAGATTGCTGACGACGGTCTCGGGATCGTCGTGGCTCCAATCGGACAACAGCACGACGTAGTCACGGTCGAATTTGTCGGCATAGCCATCCTTCGGTTCGATGACGATCGCACCGTAAACACCGGTTTGCTCCTGAAAGCCGGAATGACTGTGATACCAAAAGGTGCCGCTTTGATGGATCGGAATGCGGTAGGTGAAGGTTTGCCCCGGCTCGATCCCGGCAAAGCTGAGGCCCGGCACGCCGTCCATGGCGGCCGGTGAGCGAATACCGTGCCAATGGATGGATGTCGGTTCGTTGAGGCGATTTGTGACATTGAGCGTGACGGTGTCGCCTTCGCGCCACCGCAGGATTGGCCCAGGAACTCCGCCGTTAACTCCGGTCGCGATAGTCTTTTTGCCAGTGACGTTTATCGGCGTTTCACCGACCGTCAGGTCGAAATTGGTGCCGGCGAGGCTGGGCTGAGCCGCCAGTGACCTGTGGGTTACATTTAAACCGGTTAGCGCGCCGACGGCGGCAACGCCCTGGATAAAACGCCGCCGGCCAACCGGAGGAGCCGGCAGAATATCAGGGGAAATGGAGTTCATGGCTCGAGACCCTTGTCATCATACACCCACAGCCGAGGGGTGGGAGATACCGAAGCCAGAAACGCTTCGGACACGCGTATCGAAGACCCCGGGCCTTCAGGCCGCGAGGTCGATTTTACGAGATGGGTCTAGGAGGGTCGAAATCCGTATTGGGAACCGATCGGATGGAGAACTTCATTGTCTCCAACGGGATCATCGCTCGCGCAGGAAAAAAGTCGAACGCGATTGTGTCTCCGGTAGCCGCGGTCGTGGCGCACATCGCCAGGCAATCGACATTACAGGCGCAATGACCCCCGGGGCAGTCGCAGGGTGCTCCGGATTCATCCGCCGACGATGCGTCGACTTGGATGTCGGATTGAGCGTCCTCATCCAAGGTCTGATTTCCCCCGGTCGATGCTTCGAGACCGGTTGATGCGCTCGAATGCGCATAGGCGTTCGCACTCCCGATCACAGAGATCAGGAGCAGAAGGACTGGCATGAGCCAAATGAACCTGCTGCGCATGGTCCGGATATAGGACGGCCATCTCTGCTTGCAAAGCCGTTGATTGCGAACTGCCCAACAATCGCCATTTGGTCGACGGCGCCGAAACAGGAGCACGACTGCTGTTCGTGCGCGACCGCATCTTGACCTTCCCACGGTGGGAGACCCCACATCAGATCCAAGCAATCGAATTTGGACGGCTAAACCCATCGTCCCGAGGTAAGCAATGCAAGAACTTCATGATCATGAAGAATATGGAAATGTTCCAAAATCCCCACGCCGCTGCGGCTGCAGAACACAAGTGGTTAGCAGTGGAACTTCGCTCGTCGAAGATCCGGTCTGTGGGATGAAGGTGGACCCGCTGACGTCAAAGCATGGAGCCCACCATAATGGGCCAAGCTTTCATTTCTGTTCGGCGGGATGTCAGGTCAAATTCGTTGCCGACCCGGAGAAATATCTCATGCCCAAGTCGGCGGCGCCTCCGGCCGAGGGGCACAAATCCGTGATCTACACCTGCCCCATGCACCCGCAAATTCGGCAGGAGGGCCCTGGCAATTGCCCGATCTGCGGCATGGCTCTGGAGCCCCTGACTGCCACCGCCGAAGCTCAGCCGAACCACGAATTAGCTGACATGAGTCGCCGTTTTTGGGTCGGATTGGTCCTGACCCTCCCTGTGTTCATCCTCGAGATGGGCAGCCACATTCCTGGCCTGGGTCTGCACGACCTTATTCCACCCACTATCTCGATATGGATTCAGTTCGCCCTGGCAACACCGGTTGTGCTTTGGAGCGGATATCCGTTTTTCCAGCGTGGCGTAGCCTCGCTGGTCAGCCGCAATCTGAATATGTTTACGCTCATCGCGCTGGGGACCGGCGCTGCCTACTTGTACAGCCTGGTCGCTACCTTTGCGCCCGGGATCTTCCCGGCAGGTTTCCGCGGCATGGGCGGAACCGTGGCAGTCTACTACGAAGCGGCGGCAGTCATTACGGTTCTGGTCCTGCTCGGCCAAGTCCTTGAACTGCGAGCTCGCGATCAAACGGGCGGAGCAATTCGCGCGCTCCTCGACCTCGCGCCAAAGACGGCCCGCCGGTTAAACCAAGATGGCGAGGATGAGGAGATCCCCGTTGACCAGGTTCGGCTCGGCGATCTCCTGCGCGTACGCCCCGGGGACGGCGTCCCCGTTGATGGCGAGGTCGCGGCGGGAAAGAGCGCTGTTGATGAGTCGATGGTTACAGGGGAGTCCATGCCCGCGATGAAGGCGCCGGGAGACAAGCTGATCGGCGGCACAATCAACGGTACTGGTTCGCTGGTTATGCGGGCGGATAAAATCGGCTCCGATACTATGCTGGCGCGCATCGTCGCGATGGTCGCCGAGGCTCAGCGCAGCCGCGCTCCGATCCAGCGCATGGCCGACAAGGTCGCAGGATATTTCGTGCCCGCCGTGCTCGCCATCGCCGTTGCGGCTTTCATCGGTTGGGCCGTCTGGGGTCCGGCTCCGGCGCTCGCCTATGCGCTGATCGCCGCCGTCTCGGTGGTCATTATCGCTTGTCCTTGCGCACTGGGTCTCGCTACGCCGATGTCGATTATGGTCGCCGTCGGCAAGGGCGCCACTGCCGGAGTCCTGATCAAATCCGCCGAAGCACTGGAACGGATGGAAAAGATCGATACCTTGGTGGTGGACAAGACCGGCACCTTGACCGAGGGTAAGCCGAAAGTGACCGCTATCGTCGCAGCCGCCAGCACCTCGGAATCCGACATTCTGCGTCTGGCCGCCAGCCTTGAGATATCGAGCGAGCATCCTTTGGCCGCGGCGATTGTCGCCGCAGCGAAGGAACGCGGTGTCGCAATCGATGATGCGAGCGATTTCTCGTCTGTGACGGGCAAAGGCGTTATCGGAAAAGTAGAGGGAAAATCGGTAGTGCTCGGCAATGCCAAGCTCATGGCGGATCAAGGGATTGTACTGGGCGACTTGGCCGATTGGGGCCACCAACTCCGGCAAGACGGCGCGACAGCACTCTTTGTCGGAATAGACGGTCAAGCAAGCGGTGTAATAGCCATCGCGGACGCAATCAAGCCGACGACGGCCGCGGCGCTCCAGACGCTGCGCGCAGACGGTATTCACATCGTTATGCTGACTGGCGATAACCGGGCAACCGCTGAGGCTGTTGCCCGGACCCTGGGCATCGATGACGTCGAAGCCGATGTCCTTCCTGAAGATAAAAATCTGATCGTACGAAAGCTGCGGGCCGAGGGAAAAATTGTCGCCATGGCTGGAGACGGGGTGAACGACGCCCCAGCCCTGGCTGAGGCGGATGTTGGCATAGCCATGGGGACGGGAACTGAAGCCGCAATTCAAAGCGCTGGCGTCACCTTGGTCAAAGGGGATTTGGCCGGAATTGTCCGAGCCCGCACTCTTAGCCGCATGACGATGCGCAATATTCGACAGAACCTCGTCTTCGCCTTCGTCTATAACGCGATCGGAATACCGGTGGCTGCGGGCGTCTTATACCCGGCCTTTGGAATATTGCTGAGCCCTGAGATCGCCGCCTTGGCGATGTCGCTGAGTTCCGTGTCCGTGATCGGAAACGCGCTCCGATTGAGAGGCCAGCGTTTGAGCGGTTGAATTTGGTGATTTGTCGGCGAAGTTTGACGCGGTGAGAGGTTTTGACCCACGGCATCGAAATCGGGCTGGGACCGAGATTTAATACCGGCCGGTCGATGAGCAGCCGCCGGTCATCGGTCCGATCAATCGCCATACGTTAGCCCAACGGAAGACGGACGCATTGCGCGGGGCTAAAGTTCCAACGAAACGGGGACCGCGCAAGAGGACTGGCTGACCTGGGGCTCGTCCCAATTAGCCTTTCGCTGCTTGTTGGTCTGACTTCCTGTAAGTGGCCGCGACGCCGCCTTGAGGGCCATCATGAGCGCGCGTAAATCTTGGTCGAAAGTCACGATATACCCCCTTTGCTACAAGGCATGCCGCAACCCGAGCGCAATGTCTTTCAGGAGCGGTGGCAACGCCACATCAGGATTTATCTGCACCGGACACTGTGAGAGTCGAATCCGTGAACCGTACCCAAGCGCCCGATCTAGCGCCGGCGCTCGCTCGACTCCTAGGCTTTGTGCAAAACTTCGACGGTGAGATGCGACAGGGATCTGAACCCGGCGAGCCGGGCACGATAATAATCCGCCTCCCGCGATTGCTTGGTAATGATCGAGACAATCGCTCCGAGATGGCCCGGTCCCAAGCGCCAGAGATGCAGATCGGCAACCTGGTCGCCTTCGCTCTCTACGGCCTGGCGCAACCTATTAGCCATATGCCGGTCGGGATTCCTATCGAGCAGGATCGCGCCGGTATCCCGGATCAGGCCGTAGGACCAGCTGGCTATGACGGTAGCCCCGAGGATGCCCGCAAGTGGGTCCATCCAAAGCCAGCCGAAGCTACGGGCGAGCACGAGGCCGGCGATCACGAGTACAGAGACTGCGGCATCGGCAAGAACATGGATCACGGCAGCACGCATGTTGTTGTCGCGACCCGCCGATCCGTGCACATGCTCGTGCTCTTCGAAGATGACCGGATAGTCCTGCGGGCCGATCCGTACATAAGCCGTGAAGGCATGCGGCTCGGGAATCTCGTCGCACGATTCCAAATAGGCGCCTTGATCTTGTAAGGCGAAAAGCTGCCGCGTGCCATCAGGGCGTAGGGTTTCAATGGACACGGCTCGAGCTGGCAGTGCTGCATCGGTTTCGGCGCGGAGGCGGAAACGCGGCGGAACGCCCTCTTCGAACACTTCGAGCACGACGCCCCCGTTGTCGGTCGTAATATGGTGCGTCTCATCATGGTCATGCTCGTCGCTCGCGTGGCCATGACTATGGCCATGGTGATGCCCGCCACTGCTCAAAAGCCATGCACTTGCGATGTTGACGGCTAAGCCAAGACAGGCGATCGGAATCGCTTCGGCAAAATGGATCGGGACGGGTGCAAAGATACGGTTGACGGATTCGTAGCCGATCAACAGGGCGATCATTGCGAGGATGATGGCGCTGGTGAAGCCGGCAAGATCGCCGAGCTTGCCGGTGCCGAAGGTGAAGCTCGGATCGTCGGCATGCCTGCGGGCATAGCTGTAAGCGAGCGCCGCGAGCAGAAGCGCGCCTGCATGCGTGCTCATATGCAGGCCGTCGGCAATCAGCGCGATCGAGCCGAACAGCAGGCCGCCGACGATTTCCGCGACCATCATGGCTCCGCACAGCCAGATTACCGCCCATGTCTTGCGCTCGCTCTTTTCGTGTCCTTTCCCGAGGAAAGCGTGGTTGTGGGAAGCGGACGGTTTGACGCTGGTGCTCTCAATCATGGAGCGCTCATTTCAAATAGGTGCGGATAACTTCGAGCAGCTGCTCGGCCGCCTCGGTGTTTAGGGCCCCCGGATGTTTCTCCTCGTCGACGAGATGCGTGCGAACATGATCCTCGACCACCTCGGCCATAAGACCGGCCAACGCCCCCCGGGTGCCGGCGATAAGGTGAAGGACCTGATCGCAACCAGCCTCCCCATCAAGGGCGCGCTCGACCGCCTCGACCTGACCTTTGATGCGGCGCACGCGCGCCAGCAGCTTGTTTTTTTCGTAAACGGTGTGTGTCATGACCAAAATATAGCATAGGCCCCTACCCTATCCCAGCCCGCATCGAAGAGTTGTCTCCAACTGTGCCTGAACGGCCGCCTCTATGCATGGACAAGATGTAAGCGGCAGCTCCTCAGATGCCTGGCACCATTTCAGGACCTTCGAACCTGGTCATCGAGGCGCTCGTCGTCGATGCCCACCGGTTCGACATGGGCAGTAACTTCGGCCCCTGCCGGAAATATGGCCGCCACGGCCAGTTCGGTTGCATCGGCGATAGCATGGCTGCGCGAGACCGTCAGACCGCCATCAACTTCGAGGTGAAACTCGACAAAAACCCGATCTCCCGCGTCCCGTGTTCGAAGGTCGTGCATTCCCTTGACCTCTGGGCAAGCGAGGATGGTTTCGCGAATTCGCTGACGCACCGTTCTCTCCAGCTCGCGATCGAGGATCTGCCGTAACGCGGTAAGAGCAATACCGCGGCTGTTCCAGATCATGTAGACTGAGATTGCGAGCGCGAAAGCAGGGTCTGCACGCTGCCATCCTGTAATCCGCGTGATGCCGAGCGCCACAAGAACGGCCACGTTTACGGCGACGTCCGTCAAATAATGCGCCCGATCGGCAGCGATCGCCGTCGACCCAGTTCTCTCCACGACCCAGGTCTGCATGGCGACGAGCCCAAGTGCGGCGACCAAGCTGACGACCATTATCCACAGACCTAGATCGACCTGGTTCAGGCTTTCAGGAGTGATCAGCCGCTGGATAGACTGAAAGCCAAGCGCCAAACCCGCGCCGACCAGAAACACCGATTGCAGAAGCGCGGCGACCGCTTCGCCTTTGCCATGACCGTACCGATGCTCGCGGTCGGCGGGCTGTTCCGCGTATCGCACGCCGACGAAAGTCGCAACGGAAGCAACTGCGTCCACCGCCGCGTCGATTGCGGAGGTGAGCAGCGCGACGGAACCCGTAGCCGTCCAAGCCCAGAGTTTAATGACGATCAGAATGAACGCGATGCCCATGCTGACAGCGCTGGCCAAACGGCGGAGCTGGCCGCCGCTCTCCGAGACTTGCGGTGATGTCATTCGGCAATTCCATGTTCGTTCCGATAACGTGTCGGAATAGGGAGAGTGCCGACGCACCGATCCGATATGTTGGTCTGAGTGCCGCTGTTAACCATCTTCATACGCGCCTCGTTAACGCGCTCGGCTAAGGTTCCAGCGTCACGCTACCCAATGCATTTGTGGTTCTAGAATGCGAATGAACGCGACGCCATTCAAGTTGCGAAGCGGCAGGAACAGCCGATGCGTAATTGGATCAACCGCGATGGAATGGGCATTGGGCGGCGAATACCTACCCCAGCTTGACGGCTTCGCCAATGTCGTAATCGGCGCCTTTCCAATGCCAGTTTCGCTTCACGAACGGAAACGCTCTTAGGTTTGCGAGCACAACATCGCAGGGAGCGCCATTCCGGTGCATCCCTGTGATGATCGTCATCCCAATTTCGGCAGGTTCTTGCGTGCAGCGTTGCACGCCGCCCAGACCTTGGTCGCTTCGCGCCCGGGGACCTCTTCCGCGGGGGTGGAAAGAGTCGAACGCCTCCCGGATCGCAAATCTTAACAATTTCCGCAATAGAATGCCGGGTTATACCTCTATCCCGATTGACGGAGCCAGCTCTGGGATCGACCGAACAGCGGTAGGCCCACATAGCCGCGTACAATCAACTTGGTGCCGCCGTCTTTCAGACGCATGGAGCAGTGATAGATCGAGCCGGATTGCGGGTCGAGAATTTCGCCGCCATCCCAGCGATCGCCGTTCCGGCGCATCCCTGTGATGATCGTCATTCCCGATATCGGCAGGTTCTTGCGTGCATCCTTGCACGCCGTGCAGACCTTGGTTGCGTCGTGCGGATCGAGGGTAGCGGCAATGCGGCCAGTCAGCACGCCCCCCTGCTCCTCTATCACCACCAACCCACGCTCCAACCCAGTTTTGTCATCGAAGGTACGCCACCGTCCCACCGGGGTAGCCCCGCCGGCAGGCTGGGCCAACAACTCGCCGGGGACGAGCAGAATCAGGAGCAACGCAAACAACGGGAAAACGCCCATTCGATTAGCCATTTTTGTGGTTCCGCGCGCGAAGATATTCAGGCGATAGGGCATCGAGTTCTAGCGGTAGGCGCTCCAGCGCCGGCCAATTCGGCGCCGTTCGCCGTGATCCGTGCGGTCATTTCAGCCTCTCGACGCAGTAGCGGAAGGGGAAATTCCAATGTATCGCGGCGGTGATCCCGGCCTCTGCCAGCAGCCGCTCCCACTCAGGGCGACGGAAGCTCCGCGCAATCGAAATGCGGCCATCCTCGCGCACGATGCGGTGCCACCCGGCGACGCGTGCCAGAAGCGGAAACCCATAATAGGCTATCGGGTGCCGTTGCAGATCGGCGATGAACCAGCCGCGCGCAGCATGCTGTTCCAACCAGCGAAGGAAGCGAACCACGTCGCTGTCGATCAGATGGTGCGTGAACTGCGAACTGACAATAAAATGGGGCAAAGGCAGCGGGTTGTAGTCGAACACATCGCCGGTGCGATAACTGATCGCCATTTCCGGTGTCGTCGCCGCAGCGGCAAGATCGGCGCTGCGCGGATTGAGATCAATGCCCTCCAGCATCGCTACCAGGCCGCGCCGGTCGGCCCATCGGCGGATGGTCCGCAGCAGGTCACCGTGGCCGCAGGCAACGTCCAGAATCGAGACGCTGGCCGACGGAGGCAAAGTACGGACTGCCCGTGCCAGCCAGTTCAGCGTCGCGCGATGGGTGAGCGTGATTCGATTGACGCCGGCGAGATCGCGCAAACAGCGGGAGTAGTCCGCATCGGAAATCGTGTCAGCGTCCATCTCTTCAGGCTCAGTGCTACGGCGCGACAGATCGGTCACGTCGCACCAGACTGGGCCGATCGGCTGCAGCTTCCGTCCCCGGACTGAATGCCACGGAATACCTGCAGCAGTTTTGCAGCCCGTTCCGCGACCGCCCGAGCCACCACGAACTCCACGATCTCACGGAACAGATTGTGTTCGCGACACTGGCGCCGGCCGTTTGTCAGTGTCGACCTGCACTGCGAAATTATAAGCCTGTTCGCCGGAGGCGCGACATATCCGCGATATGTCGCCAACGCGGCCCATATCCATCTCGCTCGATCCATACGCGGCTTCTCCTAACGTTACGTACTGGAGCCTAGACGCCCGCAGTCATTGGAGGTTCCGTTGATGCTCGGGTTGCCTGACCCTAGGGGCCGACCTCTATCTCTCCGGTCATGCCGAACATAGCATGCAGAAATTCAGAGCATCTCAGCGGGTAGACACCCGGGGACTCCGGAACAAGATCTCTCCTTGGTCTGCGCCTTCTCGACCGCGATCTTGTTGTTTGCTGGCACCGTGCTCCCGGCAGGGAAGGCGGATGCCGCAAAAAGGGTCCGGGCTTGGCTCCAATCGATATTGGCTCTCCCATCGACTGCCTATGGCGCCGCCTGGCCTTCGGCCAAGCTGGGAACTGAAAGAGCAGCCAAAACAGCCAAGCCAGTTTTTCTAATCATAGGTTCCCACTGCGAATGCGTCGCTTTGCCGTGCCTATGACGTCAAACCGCCGCCTGGTATTCCCAGCATTCTGATCATGACCAGGATCCTTCGGTGGGCGTTCGCGTCCACTTAACCTGATGAAGGGCCGCCGGCTCAGCCTGCACCGGGTAATGCCTGCGTTGCAAGCATCCCGCCGACCCGGTGCGCCGCCATGGAGCCCCGCCCCGGCAAGCTGTAGCGGGATCACCATCGGCTCATCCCCTCACCTTACGGACAAGTCTCGGTATCTCGCCCCTCCCCCAGCGGGCGGGCCTTCGATCGCTGGGCGGATCGGCGGCGGCCCGCAGACATGCGACATAGCCCTCGCACTTGATGTCGGAGGTACAGGCGTAGCGTTCACCCACGGCGTACTCCTTTCGATAGGCGTGCGATGATCATCGCCGCGACCCTTCAGGTACAGCGGCGCGCGATCGAT